>CABULX010000022.1 GCA_902492545.1 uncultured Collinsella sp.
TGAACTGCGTCCCGAATCTTGGCCTTCTTTTATTAGAAGCGAACACTAGGACGCTTTCAATAGCCGTTTCCGAAACTCCACCGGGGTGAGGCCGCCGAGCGCCACCTGGCGACGCCTCGTGTTCCAATGCACGACGTAGGCGTCGAGGTCCCTCTTGAAGGACTCGAAGTCGGCCCACTCGACGCCCCTGAAGAACTCGTCCTTGAGATGCCCGAACACCTGCTCCGTCGCCCCGTTGTCTAGGCAGTTGCCCTTTCTCGACATGCTCTGCCTGGCGCCGTGCCTCCTGAGCTCGCCGGTCCACCTAGGGTGCTGGTACTGCCAGCCCATGTCGCTGTGGACGATCGGCGAGGCCCCGGCCGGCATCCTCGCGAACAGGCGCCTGAGCACCTCCTCCTGCTGGGCCATGTCCGGGCTCGTCGACACCGACCAGGAGACGATCTCCTTCGTGCAGAAGTCGTAGACCGGGGCGAAGTACGCCTTGCCCCAGGGCTGCCTGAATTCCGTGACGTCGGTCCCGAGCTTCTCCCACGGGGCGCCCGCGCGAAAGTCACGCGCTATCAGGTTGTCGAACCTCTCGCCGACCGGACCGCGGTAGGAGTTGTAGCGATGGTAGTCGGTCTCCCGGCGGATGCCGCAGCGGATGCCGAGCTCCCGCATCATCTTGAGGACCGTCTTGTCCGCTATCCTCGCGCCCAGCTCGGCCCTCAGGCACATGGCTATCTGGCGGTGGCCGCACCCGTTCGCCGTCCTCGAGAAGATCTCGCGCACGGCCTCCCGGAGCTCTGGCCGGGTCGCTCTCGGCGGGTGCGCCACGGCATAGTGGTAGCTCGACGGCGCGAGCCGCGCGGCCGCGAGCAGGTCGCATAGGCGGTGGTGCCCTGAAAGGGAGGCTACGACCTGGGCTTTCTCCCAGTTTGAGAGCTCTTCTCCGCTTTCAGGGCTATCGATTTTTTTAGATACGCCACCTGGGCCTCGAGTTTGCGCACGCGCTCCTCGAGCTCCCGCTCGCGCGTCCGCCCCCCGGGGCCCTCCGGCCTGCCGCGGCGTCCCGGCTCGAGCGCCTCCGGCCCGCCCTCGCGGTACAGCCTGCACCAGCGGTCGAGCGATGTGGCGGCGGCGATGCCGAAGCGGGCCATCGCCTCCGACCGCGGCATCCCCTCGTCCACGACGGCCCTCGCGACGGCGAGCTTGGTCTCCATGTCGTAGGTCCTGCGGCTCTCGCCCATCCCGATCAGCCCCTTCCTCCCGGTTGCCCGGTACGCGTAGAGCCATTTTCTCACCGCCGGGGCGGGAACGTCGAGCTTCTTGGCCGCGAGTTCGAAGCCGAGGCCGGCCTCGAACAGGTCGGCGGCGCGTGCCCTCATCTCGCGACCGTATCTTGCCTTCTTCCTGCGGGGCATTTCCGATGCCTCCCTTTTCTCGAACCTTAATTTCAAAGTCCAAGAAATGGGATGCAGTTCAAGACCAACCTGACCCCATTGCACCAAATCTGCCGGGACGGGCCTGACGGTGGCGCACGGAGTCGTGGTGTGATTTGCGTCGGTGTCCGCGCGGCTCGGTATACTGGTACGGCTCAAACTATGGCGCTGCCCGCAGGCGCGCCGTCCGTCAGATGAGGAGTCGCCCATGACCCAGCCCCTGCCCTGGGAAAAGAACACCGCGGTACCCGTGCCGCCCGCGCCGGAACCCGTGCCGCTCGATGCGTATACCGCCCCCGCCGCGCCGGAACCCGAGCTCGTTCCGCTCGACATCTACGACGCCCCGGCTCCGGCGCCCAAACCCGCCAAGCCGCTCGTCGATATCGATAGCCTGAATCCCGCCCAGCGCGAGGCGGTCCTGACCACCGAGGGCCCGTTGTTGGTGCTTGCTGGCGCCGGCTCGGGCAAGACCCGCGTCTTGACCTTCCGCATCGCGCATATGCTTGGCGACCTGGGTGTTAAGCCCTGGCAGGTCTTGGCCATCACGTTTACCAATAAGGCCGCGGCCGAGATGCGCGAGCGTCTGGCGGCACTTATTCCCAGTGGCACCCGCGGCATGTGGGTGTGCACCTTCCACGCCATGTGCGTGCGCATGCTGCGCGAGGACGCCGATCTGCTGGGCTACACCGGTCAGTTCACCATCTACGATGATGACGACTCAAAGCGCATGGTGCGCGACATTATGCAGGCGCTCGGCATTGAGCAAAAGCAGTTCCCCATCAACATGATCCGCAGCAAGATCAGCTCGGCTAAAAACGCCATGATCGGGCCCGAGGACATGCTCAAATCCGCCGACAGTCCTAATGACAAAAAGGCTGCGCAGGTCTACCTGGAGCTGGAGCGCCGCCTGCGCGCCGCCAACGCGATGGACTTCGACGACCTGCTCGTGCGCACGCTCGAGTTGCTGCGCACCCGCCCCGAGGTGCTCGACAAGTACCAGGAGCGCTTCCGCTACATTAGCGTCGACGAGTATCAGGACACCAACCACGTCCAGTACGAGATCGCCAACCTACTGGCCGCCAAGTACCAAAACCTCATGGTCGTAGGCGACGATGACCAGTCCATTTATAGCTGGCGCGGCGCCGACATCACCAACATTCTGGACTTTGAGAAGGACTTTAAAAACTGCAAGACGGTCAAGCTCGAGCAGAACTACCGCTCTACGGGCCACATCCTGAGCGCCGCCAACGCCGTGGTGCGCCACAACTCTCAGCGCAAGGACAAGCGCCTGTTTACGGCCGAGGGCGATGGCGAGAAGATCCAGGCCTTCCAGGCGAGCGACGAGCGCGACGAGGGCCGCTGGATTGCCGGCGAGATCGAAAAGCTGCACTCCAAGGGCACGAGTTACGACGACATCGCCGTGTTCTACCGCACCAACGCCCAGTCGCGCATTCTCGAAGATATGTTCCTGCGCGCGGGCGTGCCCTACAAGATCGTGGGCGGCACGCGATTCTTCGACCGTGCCGAGATCCGCGACGTCATGGCCTACCTCAAGATGATCGTGAACCCGGCCGACGAGATGAGCGTCAAGCGCGTCATCAACACACCTCGCCGCGGTATCGGCTCCACCTCGATCCAAAAGATTGAGCAGCTGGCGCGCGACAACCGTTGCTCGTTCTTCCAGGCCTGCGAGATCGCGTGCGCCGAGACCGGCATGTTTAGCGCCAAGGTCCGCAACGGCCTGTCGAGCTTTGTGTCGCTGGTGCGCGAAGGTCGCCGCATGGACGGCGAGCTCAAGGACGTTGTCGAGATGATCGTCGATAAAACGGGCCTTCTGCAGGCCTTCCGCGCCGAGGGAACCATGGAGTCCGAGAGCCGCGCCGAGAACATTCAGGAATTCTTGGGCGTTGCTGCCGAATTTGAAGAGACGCACGAGGATATCGAGGGTACGCTCGAGAGCTTGGAAGAGCTGCGCGCGGCTGGCGTTGCCGATGTACCGGCCGGCGCCGAGTCCGAGCCCGTCGTGGTGAGCGCGCCTGCGCCTGAACCGGGGCCGTCTGCCCCGGCATCCTCGTTTGAGGCGCTCGTTGGCGCGCGTGATGCCGCGGGTTCCAATCCGCTCGATAGCCTGGCGGCCCCGGCGCTTTCTCCGCAGGATGCCCTGGCCGCCGCCATCGCGGGCAACGCCTATGCCGCGCCAACGGAGATGCCGGCGGGCGCCGTGCATGCCGACGAGATCGAGCGCACCTACGGTCCGCTCACCTGCAAGGCGCTGCCGGCACTCATGGAGTGGCTGGCCCTGCGCTCCGACTTGGATTCCCTGGCCGGAGAGACGCATGCCATCACCATGATGACCATCCACTCCGCCAAGGGCCTGGAGTTCCCCGCGGTGTTCGTGGCCGGCATGGAGGAGGGCATCTTCCCGCACGTGCACGACTTTGGCGGCAGCGATGACCCGGGCAAGCTCGAGGAGGAGCGTCGCCTGGCCTACGTTGCCATCACGCGTGCCCGTAAGCGACTGTTCTTGACCTATGCGGCCACACGTCGCACCTACGGTTCGACCTCTGCCAACCCGCGCTCGCGCTTCCTCAACGAGATTCCGTTTGAGGATATCGAGTTTAGCGGTATCGGCTCTGCCGGTTTTGAGGGCACGGGCTGGGAGAAGCGCGGCGACCGTCACGGCACCTTTGGCTCGGGCATGGGCTCGGATATGTATGGCGGCAAGGTGTTTGGCTCGCATACGCGCTCGACCGGCGGTTCCGGTTCGCGCGGCGGATCGAGCTTTGACGACTTCTTTGGCGGCAGCAGCTACGGGACCGAGCGCCATCGTGGGGTTTCGCCCGATGCCGGCCGTGTTGCCTCGACCTTTGGTTCGGGCGCGCCGCGAGCCAAAAAGCCGTCGTCCAAGGTGTCGCCGACGGTGGAGCGCAAGGTCGATCGCGCCAGCGCATCGCAGGACTTTGCCGCGGGCGATACCGTGAGCCACAAGACCTTTGGTACGGGTACCGTGATCTCGGTCGCCGGAGACATGATCGAGGTTCAATTCGAAAAGACCGGCCAGACCAAAAAGCTTATGAAGGGCTTTGCTCCGATCGTCAAGCTGTCGTGATCCCGGCGGACCTGGGCGGGCGTATGGGGCAACATCGCCTGCTCGGGCAGTCCTGCGCAAGACGGAGGCCACATTAAGTGGCCTCCTTTGCGTGCGGAACTCGCGATCGATGTTGCCCTATACGCCCGCCCAGGTCCTTAGTTAACGTTGCTGCGCAATCGTCGCTCTGCTCGTTCGCTTTTTGATCTGGAGAGCCGGGTGGGCTGATAGATAGATACGAGTAGGGGCTCCTCCGTTGATGAACGGGGGAGCCCCTTGTTGCGTTTGGGTTGTTGGTGCGACCTAGAGGTGCGAGATGATCAGTTCCATCTTGCCTTCGAGGTCAATGGACTCCACGGTGCTGGGGGCCAGCAGGTGGCTGCCCTTGTGGACGGGGTCGCCGCAGACGGTGCCTTTGCCGTCGATGATCGACAGGCACATGAAGGGCCAGCGCTGCTCCAAGGTCTTGCTGCCGTCCACGCGCACGCGGTCGACGGTGTAGCAGGGGTTGGACTCAAGCTCGGTCACGCCATCGACCTCGGGTGCGGTCACGGTGCCGTCGGTCGGGGCCTGAACATCAAAGTCGATGCAGTCCAGGCTCTGCTCAATGTGCAGCGGGCGCAGCTTGCCGTCGGTGCCGGGACGGTCGTAGTCGTACAGGCGATACGTCACATCGCTCGACTGCTGCGTCTCCAAAATGAGCGTGCCGGTCTTGATGGCATGCACGGTACCGGAATCAATCTGGAAAAAGTCACCCTTGTGGATCGGCAGTACGTTGAGCATGTCGCCCCAACGGCCTTCCTCGATCATCTGTGCGGCCTCGGCGCGGTCATGCGCGCGCTGGCCGACGATGATTGTGGCGCCGGGCTCGCAATCCAGCACGTACCAGCACTCGGTTTTGCCCAGGCTGCCGTTTTCGTGCTCGGCGGCGTACTCGTCGTTGGGATGAATCTGGATCGAAAGGTCGTCCTTGGCGTCCAGAATCTTAATGAGCAGCGGGAACTCCTTGCTCTCGCAGTTGCCAAAGAGCTCGCGGTGCTCGGCCCACAGCCATGACAGCGTGTGACCGGCGTACGGGCCCTCAGCGATCTGGCAGTCGCCGTTGGGGTGTGCCGAGATGGCCCAGCACTCACCGATGGGACCCTCGGGAATGTCGTAGCCAAACACGGTCTCCAGCTGGCGGCCGCCCCAGATCTTCTCGTGGAAGATCGGCGTGAGTTTAATCAAATCGGACATGTGCATACTCCCATAAGGTTGTGCGGGCGCCGCGTAAGACGACTCAAAACGAGCACCCACCGGATAACAAAGCTAGGCCAACGTTACGTTGTGCAACTCAAAGCGGTCGCCAACGTTGCGCGAGATCGAATACTCAAAGGCCGCGCCGCTGTTCAAAAAGCCAATCTGCTTGAGCTCGAGCAGGGGAGAGCCAGGTTTGGTGTCCAGGCGCTCAGCTTCTTCCTCGGTTGCTGCCACGGCGCGAATGGTACGGTGGAAGCTCGAAATCTTCAGCCCGCATTGCTCGCGGACAAAGCGGTAGACCGATCCGTACAGGTCCTTCTTTTTCAGCCCCGGAATCAGCTCGAGGGGCATGTAGGTGTACTCGATGACGATGGGCTTCTCGTCGGCCTGACGCACGCGCACGATGTGATAGGCAAAGTCGTCTTCGGCCATTCCCAGCTGGGAGGCAACCTCTGCCGGCGGATTGACGATCGAGAAATCGTAGACCACCGAGGCAACCTTCTCACCGCGATGCTCGTAGGTAAAGCCCTGCGCGCGGTCGTTTCTGCCTTGGAAAAACGCTTTGCCGGGAAGCCCCGCGGTGTCCTTGACGTAGGTGCCCGATCCGCGACGGCTCGTGACCAAGCCTTCCTCGGTAATTTGCTCAATTGCTCGTTTGACGGTGATCTTGGAAACGCCATACAGCTCGCAGAACTCAACGACAGTGGGTAGCTTGTCGCCGGGCTTAAGGGCGCCATCCTCGATACTGCGACGAATATCCGCAGCTATTGACTCATATTTGGGAATCATGGAACCCCCTTTCTAACATGAATGCCTGTAAAAGAAAGTATACCTACTATAAAAGCATCTATATGGCTTTAATCAAAGAAGTTCGAGAAAGAAAAACAAAAAAGACGCTTTACATAAAAAATTAGAGCGCTATAGTTATAGATAACAAGCGAGATGCATGAGCATCGCCTGTACCGCTTGGAGACGGATTTGTTTTGGTGGGTCGGATATCCGGATAACCGGTGCGCGCCCGCGCCGGATTACCCGCCAAAGCAAACCCGCCTCCAATCGGAGGCTCAAAGACACGAAAGCGAGGACTTCGATGGCACAGTATCAGCTGCCCAGCGACTTTTTCTTTGGCGCGGCCATGTCCGGTCCGCAGACCGAGGGCCAGTGGAACCAGGGCGGCAAGCTCGAGAACCTGTGGGACACCTGGTCCATGCAGGATCTGGGCTCGTTCTATAACCGCGTGGGTTCCTATGCCGGTAACGACTTTATGGCCAAGTACAAGGACGACCTTCGCATCATGAAGGACCTGGGCCTGGATACCTATCGCACCTCCATCCAGTGGAGCCGCCTGCTCGATGCCGACGGCAACCTCAACGAGGAGGGTGCTGCGTGGTACCACGAGCTGTTCCGCGCTTCCCGCGAGGCAGGCCTGGAGCCGTTCGTCAACCTTTACCACTTCGATATGCCCACCTATCTCTTTGACCGTGGCGGTTGGGAGAGCCGCGAGGTCGTCGAGGCCTACGCGCATTACGCCGACGTCGCCTTCCGCGAGTTCGGTCAAGAGATCAAGTACTGGTTTACCTTTAACGAGCCCATCGTCGAGCCCGAGCAGCGCTACCAGGAGGGCGTGTGGTTCCCGCAGCTCCACGACTTCAACCGTGCTCGCACCGTGCAGTACCACATTTCGCTGGCGCACGCGCTGGCTGTTGCCAACTATCGCAAGGCCTATGACAAGGGCGCCGTTCGCGCCGATGCCAAGATCGGCATGATCAACTGCTTCACCCCGGTCTACACCAAGGAGAACCCCAGCGAGGCAGACCTCGAGGCCGTGCGTATGACCAGCGGCATCAACAATCGCTGGTGGCTCGACCTTATCACCAAGGGCGAGCTTCCCGCCGACGTGCTCGACAGCCTGGCCGAGGGCGGCGTCAAGCTTCCGTTCCGCGCCGGTGACCAGGAGATCCTCAAGCAGGGCGTCGTTGACTGGCTTGGCTGCAACTACTACCATCCCACGCGCGTTCAGGCGCCGGCGAGCAAGATCGACCAGTACGGTCTGCCGCACTTTGCCGACGAGTACGTGTGGCCCGATGCCGTCATGAACAAGAGCCGCGGCTGGGAGATTTACCCGAAGGGCCTCTACGACTTTGGCATGGACTGCGCCAAGAACTATCCCGATCTTGAGTGGTTCGTCTCCGAGAACGGCATCGGCATCATGGACGAGTACAAGAATCGTGACGCCGAGGGAACCATTCAGGACGACTATCGCGTCGACTTTGTGCGCCAGCACCTTGAGTGGGTCGCCAAGGCCATTGACGAAGGGGCCAAGTGCCGCGGCTACCACTACTGGGCCGTCATTGACAACTGGTCCTGGGCAAATGCCTTCAAGAACCGTTATGGCTTTGTCGAGGTCGACCTCATGGACGGCTATCAGCGCCGTCTTAAGAAATCGGCAGCTTGGCTCAAGCAGGTCGCCACGACCCACGTGGTGGATTAGCGATCGGGCGCTCAGCCCCAAAACGGGCGCTCAGCCCCTGCGCAAACGCGCAATAACATTGGCACATCTGGTGGCAGAGGGCGACAGACCACCGTGCGCATAGGAAAAGGCCGGATTTGAAAGTTAGGAGCAATCATGGCCAGTGACAACGGAAAGAGCTTCCTCGACAAATTTGCCGAGGTCTCTGCGAAGGTGGGAAACCAGGTTCATCTGCGTTCCCTGCGCGATGCCTTCGCGACCATCACGCCGCTCTATATCCTTGCGGGTATCGCGGTTCTTATCAACAACGTCGTGTTCCCTCTGTTCCCGCTCGATGCGGCGGGCCTCGCCAACCTCCAGACCTGGGGCTCGGCAATCACCCTGGGCACCCTTAACGTGTCCGCCATTATCCTGGCCGGTCTGATTGGCTACAGCCTCGCCAAGAACGAGCGTTTCGATAACCCGCTTGCCTGCGTGGTTGTCGCTATCTCTGCCTTCGTCATCATGATGCCGCAGCAGATCACCGCCACCCTTGCCGCCACGAGCCCGCTTCTCACCGACAAGATCACCTCCGCCGAGGTCACCGGTGCCCTTTCGACCGCCAACACTGGTACCAACGGCCTGTTCTCGGCCATCATCATCGCCCTGCTCTCCACGACGCTCTTCATCAAGATCTCGGGCGTCGAGAAGCTCAAGGTCAAGCTGGGCGAGGGCGTACCTCCTGCGGTCTCCAACTCCTTCAACGTCATGATCCCAATGCTGCTCAACCTCTCGATCTTCGCTATCGCCTCGGCCCTGCTCGCCGTCTGCGCCGGCACCGACCTGTGCACCATCATCTCCACCTGCATCTCCAACCCGCTCAAGAGCATCATGAACGCCGGTCCGTGGGCTGTCATCCTCATCTACACCCTCGCCAACCTGCTGTTCTGCGTTGGTATTCACCAGTCCACCATCTCGGGCGCTACCGTCGAGCCGATCCTGACCATGCTCATCGTCGACAACATGGCTACCTTTGCCGCCGGCGGTACCATCCAGCCCGATCACTACATGAACATGCAGATCGTCAACAGCTTCGCCCTCATCGGCGGCTCGGGCTGCACCCTCATGCTGCTGCTCGACACCTTCCTGTTCTCCAAGAACAAGGCCTCCAAGACCGTTGCCAAGATGGCCATTCTGCCTGGCCTGTTCAACATCAACGAGCCGGTCATCTACGGTTACCCCATCGTGTACAACCTGCCGCTCATGATTCCGTTCGTGCTTCTTCCCGACCTGTTCATCGGTGTCACCTATGGCCTGACCTGCGCTGGCATCATCAGCCCCTGCATCGCTCAGGTGCCTTGGACCATGCCGCCCGTCATCAACGCCCTGCTTGCTACGGGCTTTGACTGGCGCGCCGGCGTGTGGCAGGCTCTGGAGCTGGTCATCGGCATGGCTGTCTACCTGCCCTTTATGAGGATCTCCGAGAAGGCCATCGCCAAGCAGGAGGCCCTCGCCGAGCAGAACGCCTAGCGTTTGTCCATTCCACCCTTGCGGGTACCGATGCTTGGTACCGGTACCCGTATCTCCTTTTTTGCCTAAACGTGCAAAACAGGGGAAAGATAACCACAAGGATTTATCCAGTTTGTCGTCTGCGCGCCGCGCAGTTATAAGGAGGAAACCATGAAGAAGATCATGCTTTGCTGCAATGCCGGCATGTCCACGAGTCTGCTGGTCCAGAAGATGCAGTCCGAGGTCGCGAGCCGTGGTCTGGACATCGAGGTCGAAGCCCGTCCTATGAATGAGGCCCACGATCACCTGGACGAGTGCGACATCCTGCTGCTCGGCCCGCAGATCGGCTACACCAAGGGCGACTTTGAGAAGGAGGCCGCCGGCCGTTTCCCGGTCGAGGTCATCAACATGGTCGACTATGGCCGCATGAACGCCGCCGGCATCATCGACCACTGCGTCAGCGTGATGGGCTAGGTGCAGCGCATGGAGGATATGAACGAACTGCAGATGACCTGCTTCGAGATCATCAGCTACGTCGGTACCGCCAAGAGCATGTACATCAACGCCGTGCAGAAGGCCAAGGAGGGCGATTTCGACGCCGCCGAGGAGCTCATTAAGCAGGGCGACGAGGCCTATAACGGCGGCCACGATGTTCACATGGGACTTCTTAAGAAGGAGGCCAATGGCGAGCGCAACGGCGAGGCCCCGCTGATTCTGCTGCACGCCGAGGACCAGATGGCCGGCACCGAGACCATGCGCGTCATGGCCACGGAGCTCATTGAGGTCCACAAACAGCTACAGGCACTCAAGGCCTAGCTGGCGTTTTCGCCGCGACGGATCGTGCGGTTCGCATACAATCCAGTCCCTTTTGCAGGCGCCGGGAGTCTCCCTCTCCCGGCGCTTTTTGTTTGGCGAGTTACTGAGCGTCATTGCTCGTTGAGCGGGCGGACGTTTCCCCAGATAAAACCTGCCAAAACAAACCTGTCCCTTTTTGGCGGGTTTTTGTCTTGAGAGCGGTACCATACAGGCAATGTTTAAACGAGAAAGGTGGGCTCTCATGGAACCTAAGCAGTACTACATCGGCATTGACGTCGGCGGCACTTCGGTTAAGGAGGGCCTGTTCGACGAGGACGGCAACCTGCTTGCCAAGGCCAGCGTGCCCACGCCTCCCATCGTCGACGCTGCGGGCTTTGCCGCGGTAACCGAGGCTATCGACCAGGTGGTCGCCAAGGCTCAGATTCCGCGCGCCTTTGTGGCGGGCATCGGCCTGGCCGTTCCGTGCCCCATTCCGGCTGCGGGCGATGCCAAGGTCAAGGCGAACATCTCCATCAACCTGCCCGAGCTTAAGATTGCCATTCAGGAGCACTGCCCCGACGCGGTCGTAAAGTACGAGAACGACGCCAACGCCGCCGCCATGGGCGAGGCCTGGCTCGGCTCTGCCAAGGGCGTGCAGAACGTGGTGATGGTCACCATCGGTACCGGCGTGGGCGGCGGCGTCATCATCAACGGCGACGTTGTGTCGGGCGTTGTGGGTGCCGGCGGCGAGATTGGCCACATGTGCCTGAACCCCGACGAGGAGCGTACCTGCGGCTGCGGCGGCCATGGCCACCTGGAGCAGTATTCCAGCGCCACCGGCGTGGTGAGCAATTACCTGGCCGAGTGCAAGGCTGCGGGCGTCGAGCCCATCGAGCTCACCGGTCCTTCCGATTCCAAGGACGTATTCCAAGCCTGCCGCGAGGGCGATAAGCTCGCGCTTGCCGCGGCCGATACCATGGCCGACTACCTCGGCCGTGCCCTGGCGCTTATCGCCAACGTGGTCGACCCTGAGATGTTCCTCATCGGCGGCGGCGCCTCCGCCTCGGCCGATGTCTACCTCGACGCCGTGCGCGAGCACTTTAAGCAGTACGCGTTTTCCGTCTCGCGCGAGACGCCCATCGAGGTCGCCTCGCTCGGCAACGACGCCGGTATCATCGGTGCCGCCTACGTAGCCCTGCGCGCCGCCGGCAAATAGCCGGTGCAAGGGGGTCAGGTTTCTTTGCACCAACATGGTGCAAGGGGGACAGACTTGGCCCCCATGCTTGCCCCAAAATGTGCCGCGACCCTTCCGTCTGCGAAGGCTCGGCATCGGCGTGCTACCATAGCTACGTCCAAGTACACATATCAAGTGGAGGATATCCATGGCAAACGTTCTTGTCTTTGGTCACCAGAACCCCGATAACGACGCCATCATGAGCGCCGTCGTCCTGTCTCAGCTGCTCAACCAGGTTGAGTATGCCGGCAACACCTACGAGGCCTGCGCCCTTGGTCAGCTTCCGGCAGAGTCCGCCAAGCTGCTCGCCGACGCCGGCATCGCCGAGCCCCGCGTGATCGATTCCGTCGAGGCCGGTCAGCTCGTCGTCCTCACCGACCACAACGAGTCCGCCCAGTCCGTCGCCGGCCTTAAGGACGCCACGGTCTTTGGTGTCGTCGACCATCACCGCATCGGCGACTTCGAGACCGCCGGCCCGCTGCACTACATCTGCCTGCCCTGGGGCTCCAGCTGCACCATCGTCACCAAGCTCGCCGACGTGCTCGGCGTTGAGCTTTCCGACGTCCAGGCCAAGCTGCTGCTCTCGGCCATGATGACCGATACGCTCATGCTCAAGAGCCCCACCACCACCGATGTCGACCGCGCCGTCGCCGCCAAGCTCGGCGAGCAGGTGGGCGTCGACCCGGTCAAGTTTGGCATGGAGGTCTTCCTCACCCGTCCGTCCGGCTCCTTCACCGCAGCCGAGATGGTCGGCAACGACATCAAGATGTTCGAGCCCGCTGGCAAGAAGCTGCTCATCGGCCAGTACGAGACCGTCGACAAGACCCGTGCACTCGGCATGATCGACGAGATTCGCGAGGCCATGCGCGCCTACGCCGCCGAGAAGGGTGCCGACGGCATTGTCCTGTGCATCACCGACATCATGGAGGAGGGCTCGCAGGTCCTGCTCGAGGGCGAGACCGAGGCTGCTCAGAAGGGCCTGGGCATTGCCGACGAGCACGACGGCGTCTGGATGCCGGGCGTCCTCTCCCGTAAGAAGCAGGTCGCTGCCCCCATCATGGCCGCCTGCTAGGTTTAGTTGACCGAACGCCACGACCGGATCGCGGACGCCCCGCGCTCCGGTCGTTTTTTGTGCACGGCGCCGCGTCGTCTCTTGAACAGGCGCGCCCGTGCCGTTGAGCAAATAATGTTCAACCTGTGGTTCCGCTTTTCGGCCACGCCTGCGTGCTTGTCGTGCAGGGTAGGCTAGATGCAAGCGTAATACGTTAGAGCGCGGCGCCGCCACTTGGGCGGGCCGTGCTTTTTTAAGACGGGAGCCTTCCCGTGAAAGGAGCCGCCCATGGCAGCACCCGAGCAGCTGTTCAACGTTCGCGAGCGCAAGCGTTTTGAGCGCCATGACATTTGGGAGCGCATCGCCGAGAACGGCACGATTTCCGCCGCCGTCATGGTCTTCGCCGCCATCGCCGCCGTCATTTGCGCCAATACCGATGCCTACGAGGCCATTCATCACTTTTTGGAGACCCCGCTATATGTGGGTCTGGGCAACCTTACGGCCGGTCTCACCGTTGAGCTTTTCGTCAACGACTTCCTCATGGCGATTTTCTTTTTGTTGGTGGGCATTGAGCTTAAGTACGAGATGACGGTCGGCGAGCTCAAGAACCCGCGCCAGGCCATGCTTCCCATGCTGGCGGCCGTGGGCGGCGTCGTCGTTCCCGCCTGCATCTACCTAATCTTTAACCATGCCGGCGCGCACAACGGCTGGGCCATTCCCATGGCAACCGATATCGCCTTTGCGCTGGGCGTGCTGTCGCTTTTGGGCAATCGCGTGCCCAACGGCGTGCGCGTGTTCTTCTCGACGCTCGCCATCGCCGACGACCTCATCTCCATCGCCGCCATCGCCATCTTCTACGGTCAGAGCCCCAATCCGTTTTGGCTGGGTGCCGCCGCGCTCGTGACCTGCGCGCTCGTGTGGCTCAACAAGACGCAGCATTACCGCCTTGCCCCGTATTCGGTACTGGGTCTGCTGTTGTGGTTCTGCATGTTCAAGAGCGGCGTACATGCCACACTTGCTGGCGTCATCTTGGCCTTTACCATCCCGGCCAAGTGCGGCGTCAAGCTCGATAGTCTGACCGACTGGCTGGGCGAGTGCCTGCCGCTGCTCGACGACCGCTATGACGACGAGGCACACATCCTGGGCCAGCATGACTTTACCGTCTCGACCACCAAGGTCGAGCGCGTCATGCACCGCGTGACCCCGCCGCTCATCCGCATGGAGCGTCTGATCTCCACGCCGGTCAACTTTGTGATTCTGCCGATCTTTGCGTTCGTGAACGCACAGGTTCGCCTGGTGGGCGTGGACATGAGCACGTTGCTCACCGACCCGGTGACGCTCGGCGTGTACTTTGGCATGCTGCTGGGCAAGCCGATCGGCATCTTTGGCATGACGTTCGCCTTGGTCAAGCTCAAGGCCTGCGAGCTGCCGCACAACGTCAACTGGCACATGATTGCCGGTGTGGGCATTCTGGGCGGTATCGGCTTTACCATGTCGATTCTCATTAGCGGCCTTGCCTTTCCGACGGCCCAGTTTGAGGTTCTTGCTGCCAAGGCTGCCATTCTTGCCGGTTCGGTCACCGCTGCCGTGCTCGGCATGATCTACATGAGTGTTGTCTGCAAACACCCCGCGCCCAAGGGCGAGTAAAAGCGAAAAAAACGGGGCCGGACATGCCCCGGATACCCTCGTATGCAAAAAACGCCGTTTGTGAGCACTGTCACAAACGGCGTTTCATTTATTTGGCCACGGGCCCCAATGACTAGGGCTATTCCACCGTTCCGTAGACGGCGCCCCAGCCGTGGGCGGCTAAGGCGGAATTGAGCTGGTCGCAAAGTGACTGGCGGTCGTAATAGCCGGGCGGTAGCAGGTTGACGATCTCCATGAGATCGGGCGCCAGGTCCAAGATCTCGGCCTGCACGATCAGATCCAGGCGGTCGATGGCGTGGCGGTCGTAAAACAGTCCGTTGACCAGGCGCTGCAGGTCGCCGAATTCCTCGGCCTGGAACGATCCATACTCCATAGTGCCTCCTTGGGCGCCCCACGCCGGCATGCGCGGCGATTCGTAATTTATTGCGATGGACTTAATCTATCACGGCTTCATAACGTTGCGGCGGTGGCGGTCTATACTTAGACGAACTGCAACGTACCGCTTCGCGAAAGGTCGCACCCCATGCAGACGATCTACCAGAAGATGGAAACCACCGAACTCGATACCGCCATCGAGGCGCTCAAGGCCGAGGTCGCCGAGGTCAAGGCCAAGGGTCTGGCGCTCGACATGGCCCGCGGCAAGCCGTCGCCCTCCCAGGTGGACATCTCGCGCCCCATGCTCGATATCCTCAATGCCGACGCCGATCTGCACGATGGCAACGTCGACTGCTCCAACTACGGCTGCTTCGAGGGCATTCCCTCGGCACGTAAGTTGGCAGGGGAGTTCCTGGGTTGCCCCGCCGAGCAGACGCTCGTACTGGGTTCGTCGAGCCTGCTGATCGAGCATGACATCGCCGGCATGTTCTGGCGTTGCGGCTCGTGCGGCAGCGAGCCCTGGGAGGCTTACGAGGCCGCGCACGACGGCAAGAAGGTCAAGTTCCTGTGCCCCGTTCCCGGCTACGATCGCCACTTTGGCATCACCGCCGACTTGGGCATCGAGAACGTCCCCGTCGCGATGACTGACAACGGCCCCGACATGGACGAGATCGAGCGCCTCGTTGCCGTCGACGATTCCATCAAGGGTATCTGGTGCGTGCCCAAGTATTCCAACCCCACGGGTATCACCTTTAGCGAGGACACTGTGCGCCGCCTGGTCGAGATGCCCACGGCCGCGCCCGATTTCCGCATCTTCTGGGACAACGCCTACTGCGTGCACGACCTGTACGACGAAACCGACGAGCTCGCCAACATCTTTGACCTCGCTCGCGCGGCGGGCACCGAGGACCGCGTGGTGGCCTTTGCCTCGACGTCCAAGATCACCTTCCCGGGCGCCGGCATCGGCTTTATCGGCGCGAGCCCCGCGGTCATCGCCGAGTTCTCCAAGCGCCTGAAGGCCGGCCTCATCAGCGCCGACAAGCTCAACCAGCTGCGTCACGTGCGCTTCCTTCCCACCATCGAGGCGGTCAGGGAGCACATGAAAAAGCATGCCGAGTTCTTGCGCCCGCGCTTTGAGGCCGTCGAGCGCAAGCTCACCGAGGGCTTGGGCGACACGGGCTGCGCCACCTGGACGCACCCCCGCGGCGGCTACTTTGTGAGCTTTGATGGTCCCGAGGGCTCGGCCCAGAAGGTTGCTGCGCTTTGCGCCGACCTGGGCGTCAAGCTCACGCCGGCCGGTGCTACCTGGCCCTATGGCAAGGACCCGCGCGACACCAACATCCGCATCGCGCCGAGCTATCCCACGGTCGAGGACCTGGAGGCCGCGCTCGATGTGCTGGTGCTGGCCGTTAAGCTCGTCGCTGCCGAGCTTGCGCGTGCCGAGCGCGCCTAACGCGCGGCTTCCCGTACTATCCGCACTTTCGATACGTAAAGGAGCGTATACATGGATTTGGGTATTTCCACCAACCCCACGCCAGAGCTCTACACCATTAAGGTAACCGGCGAGATTGATATCTCTAACGCCGATAGCCTGCGCAATGCCATCGACCTGGCGCTCGAGCAGCCCACTGAGGCCGTTGAGCTCGATTTTGCCCAGGTGAGCTACATTGATTCGACGGGCATTGGCGTGCTTGTGGGCGCCGCGCACCACGCGGTCGACCACGGTAAGCGCTTTAGCTGCACCAATGTGCAGCCCCCGGTGATGCGCGTGGTTCAGCTGTTGGGTGTCGACCAGGAGATTTCGATCACCGCTGCATAATCTTTGCCCCCAAAAGGGCGTGCCGTTTGGCATATGTTTGTGATGCGCTCGGACGTTTTGGCGTCCGGGCGCTATACTTGACCGAATGAATAGACGAGTTCCGGCCGAATGGCGCGGTGCGGGCTCGACTCACATCGAGCCTTGGAGGTATGTGTGTTTGGTATTGGAGAGGGTGAGCTCGCGATCATCGTGGTCTTCGGCTTTTTGCTGTTTGGCCCGGATAAGCTCCCGCAGATGGGCCGCACGATCGGCCGTGCCATCCGTCAGTTCCGCGAGACGCAGGAAAAGATGACGGCCGTTGTTCAGTCCGAGATTATCGATTCGGTGAGCGAGGCCGCGTCGGCCCCGGTCAAGCCCAAGAAGGCTGCTGCGACCGACGACGATTCCGATGCGGACGAGGATGCCGCCGAGACGACTGCGCCCGCAAAGAAGGAGACCTTTGCCGAGCGTCGCGCCCGTCTTGCTGCCGAGAAGGCTGCGAGTGAGGGTGCTGCTGAGGGCGAAGATGCTGCTGAGGAGGCCGAGGGCGCCGAGCCCGCCGAGGTCGAGCCTGCCGCTGCCGCCGCCGAGTCCGAGCCTGCTGCAGAGCCGGAGCCCGAGCCCGAGCCGGCAGAGCCCACGACGGCTGACCTCTACGCCCGTCGTCCCCGCAAGCGCAAGGCCGTCGTCGACCAGCTCGCTCGCGAGCTCGAGGCCGAGGACGCTGCCGCCGACACCCCGAAGGGAGGCGATGAGTAATGCCTATCGGACCTGCGCGTATGCCGCTCTTCGATCACCTGGGAGAGCTCCGTCGCCGCCTGACCATCGTGGTCGTGTCAGTCTTTGCAGCCGCTATCGTGCTGTATTTCGCCACGCCTGTGGTGCTCGACATCCTGAAAGATCCCATCCGCTCCTTTGTGCCGGACGGTAAGTTCTACATCACCACCACGCTCGGCGGCTTTGGCCTGCGCTTCTCACTGGCCATCAAGATGGCCGTGGTCATGTGCACGCCCATGATCATCTGGCAGATTCTGGCGTTTTTCCTGCCGGCGCTTCGCCCCAACGAGCGCAAGTGGGTCGTGCCCACGGTGCTCGCCTCGACGGTGCTGTTCTTCCTGGGCGCCATTTTCTGCTATTTCATCATCATTCCTGCGGGCTTTGAGTGGCTCATCGGCGAGACTTCGGCCGTCGCCACGGCGCTGCCCGATCTGGAGAACTACGTCAACATGGAGCTGCTCTTTATGATCGGCTTTGGTGTGGCGTTTGAGCTGCCGCTCATCATCTTTTACCTGTCCGTCTTCCATATCGTGTCCTATGCGGCCTTCCGCAGTGCCTGGCGTTACGTATACGTTGGCCTGCTCGTGGGTTCGGCTGTGATCACGCCCGACGGCTCGCCCGTCACCCTGGGCCTTATGTACGGCGCCCTGCTCTCGCTCTACGAGATTTCGCTTGCCATCGCCCGTGTGGTCATTACCGCGCGCGAGGGCAAGGAGGGCTTGTTTGTGAGCCGTCTGGACCTGTTTTCGGACGACGAAGAGGACAGCGAGGAGTAAATCGGTATGCACGAGGTTGGCATTGTCAACGGCATACTCGATACAGTGATTCGCGCGGCGCGTGGGGCGGGGGCCTCGCGCGCCGTTTTGGTTACGCTACGTATCGGGGATATGACCGAGGTCGTGCGCGAGGCGCTCGACTTTGCATGGGAGACGTTTCGCGACGAGGACCCGCTCACGCGCGGCTGCGAGCTTGCCGTGGAGGAAGTCCATCCACAAAGTGAGTGTCTGGGCTGCGGCGAGGTCTTCGATCACGACCGCTTTCATTGCCGCTGTCCCCAGTGTGGCGGCGCCAACGTGCGCCTGCTGCACGGTCGCGAGCTCGACATCGCAAGTATCGAAATCGAGACCCCCGACGATTAGCTCGCCGGCCACCTGGGGACGGGGTATAAAGGGGCCAAAGTAAGGAGTGCCGAGTATGGCTGAGAAAACGATTGATATCGCGTCGCCGATTCTGTCGCGCAATGAGCGCCTGGCAGATCAACTGCGTCAGCGATTTAAAGAGACAAACACCTATGTGATCAATGTGCTGTCGAGCCCCGGTTCGGGCAAGACCACCACGATTTTGGGCACCAACGAGCGCCTGCGCGACAAGGCCGGCCTGCGCTGCGCCGTCATCGAGGGCGATATCGCCTCGGATGTCGATGCCATCACCATGAAGGAAGCCGGCATGCCCGCCATCCAGATCAACACGGGCGGCCTGTGCCACCTCGAGGGCAACATGATCATGGAGGCCGTTGACGCGTTCGACCAGGCCGTCGGTCTGGAGAACATCGACGTCATCTTTATCGAAAACGTGGGTAACCTGGTCTGCCCGGTCGACTTTGACCTGGGCGAGAACCTGTCCATCATGATCCTCTCGGTGCCCGAGGGCGACGACAAGCCCATCAAGTACCCGGGCATCTTCCAACACGCCGGCGCACAGCTGCTCAACAAGGTCGACGTGGCTCCGGCTTTCGATTTTGACATGGATAGGTATACTAAGACACTCGATGACCTCAATCCGCAGGCGCCGCGGTTTGCCGTGAGCGCGCGCAAGGGCGAGGGCATGGATGCCTGGTGCGATTGGCTCATCGGGCAGATTGAGCAAGCAAGGGCGTAAGTCGGCCGCCATACGGGCGGGCGTAGCCGCAGAGACATGAGATAGGAGCCTCTTTTGAAGCTCATCATCGCCGAGAAAAACGACGCCGCGCGTCAGATCGCCGAGCGGCTGTCCACGGGTAAGCCTAAAAAGGACAAGGTGTACAACACCGCCATCTACCGTTTTGAGTGGAAGGGCGAGGAGTGCGTGACCATCGGCCTTGCCGGTCACATCCTTGCGCCCGATTTTTGCGACAGCGTGCTGTTCGATAAAAAGCTGGGTTGGTATTCGGTGACCGAGGACGGTGAGATGTTGCCGGCCGATATGCCCGATGGCCTGGCGCGTCCGCCCTATGACACCAAGCGTAAGCCGTTCCTTGCCGATGGCATCTCCATCAAGGGTTGGAAGCTCGAGAGCCTGCCTTACCTCACCTGGGCGCCCGTCATTAAGCTGCCGGCCGAGAAGGAGCTCATTCGCTCGCTCAAGAACCTTGCCAAGAAGTCTGACAGCGTCATCATCGCCACGGACTTCGACCGCGAGGGCGAGCTGATCGGCTCGGACGCTCTCAACAAGGTGCGCGAGGTTGCGCCGGACTTGCCGGTTGCCCGCGCCCAATACTCTTCGTTTACCAAGGCCGAGATTACGCACGCCTTCGATAA
Source organism: uncultured Collinsella sp. (assembly GCA_902492545.1). GTDB lineage: Bacteria > Actinomycetota > Coriobacteriia > Coriobacteriales > Coriobacteriaceae > Collinsella. The sequence goes on from CABULX010000022.1 coordinate 19,900, forward strand.
TCTCGTCTCGCTCGACCAGAATCTGGCCGACGCCGGCGAGAGTCGCCAACACATCGACCTCATTTGGGGCGCGGTGCTCACGCGTTACCTGACGCTCGCCAAGTTTGGCGGCTTTGGTAACGTGCGCTCCGCCGGCCGCGTGCAGACGCCGACGCTCGCCCTGGTGGTCGAGCGCGAGCGCGAGCGCATGGCGTTTGTGCCCGAGGACTATTGGCAGATTCGCGGCATGGGTGCCGCGCAGGGCGCTGCCGAGGACGACCGCTTTAAGATCGCGCACAAGACGGCGCGTTTTACCGACAAGGATGCTGCCGAGACGGCGTACGGCCATGTCGACGGCGTTACGACGGCAACCGTCGCCGCGGTGACCAAACGCTCGCGCAAGCAGCAGCCGCCCACGCCGTTTGCGACCACCTCGCTGCAGGCTGCCGCCGCGGCCGAGGGCATCTCGCCTGCGCGTACGATGCGCATCGCCGAGTCCCTCTACATGGCCGGTCTCATCAGCTACCCGCGTGTCGACAATACCGTGTACCCTGCGACGCTCGATCTGGGCGCCGTGGTGAGCGACCTGGCAAAGATCAACCCGGCGCTGGCGCCCGTGTGCAAAAAGGTGCTTGCCGGTCCTATGAAGCCCACGCGCGGCAAGGTCGAGACCACCGACCACCCGCCTATCTATCCCACGGGCGAGGGTGATCCGTCCACGCTCGACGGCGGCCAGCGCAAGCTCTACGACCTCATCGCCCGTCGCTTCCTGGCAACGCTTATGGGTCCCGCGACCATCGAGAACACCAAGCTCGAGCTCGACGTCAACGGCGAGCCGTTCGTGGCCTCGGGCGACGTGCTCGTGACCCCTGGCTTCCGCGAGGCCTATCCGTACGGCCTTAAGCGCGACGAGCAGATGCCGCCGCTGGAGCAGGGCGATACGGTCGACGTGTTCGACATTAAGCTCGAGGCCAAGCAGACCGAGCCGCCCGCGCGCTATAGCCAGGGCAAGCTCGTTCAGGAGATGGAAAAGCGCGGCCTGGGTACCAAGTCCACGCGCGCGAGCATCATCGAGCGTCTGTACGCCGTGCGCTATCTCAAAAATGATCCCGTTGAGCCGAGCCAGCTGGGCATCGCCATCATTGACGCGCTGACGCAGTTTGCCCCGCGCATCACGAGCCCCGATATGACCAGCGAGCTCGATGGCGATATGACCCGTGTGGAGCGCGGCGAGGATACCGAAGAGCATGTCGTGACGCACTCGCGCGCGCTGCTGGCTGGCGTGCTCGACGAGCTGCTCAAGCACACGCAGGAGCTGGGCGACGCCATCAGCGACGCCGTTACGGCCGATGCACGCGTGGGCGCCTGCCCCAAGTGCGGCAAGGACCTGGTTATGAAGACGAGTGCCAAGACCCGCGGCAGCTTTATCGGCTGCATGGGCTGGCCCGACTGCGACGTGACCTATCCGGTGCCGAGCGGCGTCAAGGTGAGCCCGCTCGAGGGTGAGGCGGCCGTGTGCCCCGAGTGCGGCGCGCCGCGCATTAAGTGCCAGCCGTTCCGCCAGAAGGCCTTCGAGATTTGCGTGAACCCCACGTGCCCCACCAACTACGAGCCCGACCTTAAGGTGGGCGAGTGCAAGGTGTGCGCCGAGGCGGGACGCCATGGCGACCTAATCGCGCACAAGAGCGAAAAGAGCGGCAAGCGCTTTATCCGCTGCACCAACTACGACGACTGCGGCGTGAGCTATCCACTGCCGGCGCGCGGTAAGCTCGAGGCGACGGGCGAGACCTGCCCCGAGTGCGGCGCCCCCATCGTGGTGGTCAACACGGCGCGCGGCCCGTGGCGTATCTGCGTGAACATGGATTGCCCGACCAAGGAGAAGAAACCCGCCCGCGGCCGCAAGACTGCGACCAAGGCGAGCACGGCGAAGAAGACCGCGGCAGCCAAGAAGACCACTAAAAAGACGACGGCCAAAAAGACGACGGCCAAGAAGTCGACTACCAAAAAGACCGCTGCCGACAAGTAGCCGCACGGTCGAAACATCACCTAAAACAAAAACGAGCGAGGACCTCAAAATCCTCGCTCGTTTTTTTATCCGGCAGTTAGGAACGTTCCTTTTCTGCCGGCAGTTTAGGAACGTCCCTAACTGCCGGCTCGGGAACGACAAAGCGCTA
>CABULX010000023.1 GCA_902492545.1 uncultured Collinsella sp.
TCGCCTCGGTTCTGCTGATCAAGGCCGATAACGCCGCCAAGACCGCCGGCTGCCTTATCGGCGCCGTCGCCGCGGTGCTTTCGTTTGTGGCCGGTATCCAGGCCGTGCTGGGCGATGTCACGTCGGTCGACACCATCGTGTTCTTCCCGTTTGCCCATTTCCAGCTGCTGCTCAATCAGCTGTCCGGCCTGTTCGTGGCGCTCATCTCGGTGCTTGCGTTTGCCGGTTCGATCTACGGTCTCAACTACTTTGATGAGTACCCGGGCAAAAAGGGCCGCGCCGGCTTCTTCTTTAACACCTTCGTGGCGTCCATGATGCTCGTCATCACCGCCGACAACGTGTTTTGGTTCCTGGTCGCCTTTGAGCTCATGTCGCTGACCTCGTACTTCCTGGTCGTGATCGAGGAGAACGAGAACTCCATCCATGGCGGTTGGCTCTACTTTGTGATTGCGCACGTGGGCTTTGTGCTCATCATGGCGAGCTTCCTCACCATGACCAACTTCGCCGGTGGCTCGTTTGCCTTTGCGGATTTCCGCGCCACGCAGTTTAGCCCCGCGGTCGCATCCGTGTGCTTCGTGCTTGCCTTCTTTGGCTTTGGCGCCAAGGCCGGTATCATCCCGCTGCACGGCTGGCTGCCCAAGGCACATCCCGAGGCGCCGTCCAACGTGTCGGCCCTCATGTCCGGCGGCATGATCAAGATCGGTATCTTCGGCATCCTCAAGGTGGGTCTCGACCTGCTCTCCGCCTCGGGCGTTCAGGTCTGGTGGGGCCTTATGGTCATGGTCTTCGGTGCGATCTCGTCGGTCCTCGGCGTGGCCTTCGCCCTGCAGGAGCATGACATCAAGCGCCTGCTGGCCTATCACTCCGTCGAGAACATCGGCATCATTCTGCTCGGCGTCGGCGCTTCCATGGCCGCCATGGCGCTCAACTCGGTCGGCATCGCCGTCCTGGCTCTGATGGCCGCCCTCTACCACACGTTTAACCACGCGATGTTTAAGGGCGAGCTGTTCTTGGGCGCCGGTGCGCTGCTGTACTCCACGGGTACGCGCAATATGGAGAAGATGGGCGGCCTGTTCCGTCGTATGCCGGCAACGGCCATTTGCTTCCTCATTGGCGCGCTTGCCATCTCGGCCATCCCGCCCTTCAACGGCTTTGTGTCCGAGTGGTTTACCTACCAGTCGCTCTTTAATGCCGCCATGCAGGGCGACAAGGCCGTCATGATCGTGGCCGTGTTCGCCGCCGTCGCGCTTGCCATTACCGGCGCTCTGGCCGTCACGTGCTTCGTCAAGGCCTATGGCGTCTCCTTTGCCTCCGCGCCCCGCTCCGAGGCCGCGGCCAATGCCAAGGAGGTTCCCGCCCCCATGGTGTTTGCGCAGGGTCTGCTCGCGGCCATCTGCGTCGTGCTGGGCATTGGCGCTCCCGTGATCGCGCCCGTGCTGGTCGAAGTCGCCGCGTCCGTGCTGCATCCGTATGGTGGCGTGTTTGCCGCCGAGGGCATGGAGCTCATGAACCAGTACTCCGGCGCTGCCACCTCCACGCCCGCGATCGCCATTGCGCTCGTGGTGCTCGTTGGCCTTGCCTGCGGTTATCGCAAGCTCAAGACCGTCGGCAAGGTGCAGAAGTCCCAGCCGTGGGCATGCGGCTATGCTCCCAACGAGCATATGCCCGTCGTGGCCACGACCTTTGCCTCCGAGGTGTCCTGGTTTATGCAGCCGCTCTACACGCTGCGCGACCGTTGCACGGCCGTCTGCTGGTCCATCGCGCACTTCTTCCAGAAGCTTACCGGTGTGGCCGAGGCTGTGGAGCCCGTACCCGACAAGGTTCTCGTCGATGCCCCGCATAAGGGTGTCGAGAAGCTCGCCGACCTCGCGACTAAGCTCGAGGGCGGCAACTACAGCATCTATATCTGCTACATCGTCGCGGCACTCGTGGTGTTCCTCGTGCTCGCCGTGCAAATGGGTTAAGGAGGGGAGAGCATGAACAACATCGTACTTGCCGTTCTGCAGGGCGTGGTCGTTATGGCCGTCGCGCCGTTCTTCTCCGGTCTCGGTCGCGTGATCCGCGCCAAGATGCACAACCGTCGCGGCCCCAGCATCATGCAGGACTACCGCGACCTGGCCAAGCTCTTTGCGCGCCCCGAGTCCCAGAGCGAGGATGCGAGCTTTGCGCTGCGCATTATGCCGCCGCTGTTTTTCGCCGTCGCCTTTATGCTCGCGATGGGCTTGCCGCTCTTTACGGCACAAAGCCCCATCCCGGTCTTTGGTGACGCCATCACCATCATGTACAGCCTGGCGCTTGCCCGCTTCTTCTTCGCCCTCTGCGGTGTGGATTCGTCCAACGCCTACGCCGGTATCGGCGGCGTTCGCGAGCTGCTCATGAGCGTGCTCATCGAGCCGTCCATGCTGCTGGCGCTGTTTGCCGCCGCCCTGGTGTGCGGCTCCACCGACATCGCCACCATGGGTCAGCACATCATGACGGGCGCCATCGACGCGCCGGTCGCCGTGATCCTCGCCGGCATCGCCTTTGCGATCGCCTGCTATATGGAACTCGGCAAGCTGCCGTTTGACCAGGCCGAGGCCGAGCAGGAGCTTCAGGAAGGTCCGCTCGCCGAGCTTTCCGGCCCGTCGCTCGCCATGGCTAAGCTCGCCATGTCCATGAGGCAGGTCCTGGTCGTCGCCTGGTTCTGCGCGATCTTCGTCCCCTGGGGCGAGCCCGCGACCGTGGGCGCCGCCGCCGTTCTGGGCGCGGTCATCTTCCTGGTGAAGTGCCTGATCGACTTTGTCGTATGCGGCGTGATCGAGAACTCCTGCTCGCGTTCGCGTTTTAAGGTGCTTGGCAATCAGACCTGGGCTGTCGTGGGCATCGCCGTTCTGGCGTTTGTCTTCGTGGCCGTCGGCGTGTAGGAGAAGGGAGAAACAATGTCATTTGCAGTCAGTCTGTCCCTTCTCGGCTTGGTCGCTATCGCGGCCCCGATGGTGGCCTCGGTGCTCGTCGCCCTGTTCCCCCGTCCGTACGCCAAGTGGTTCAGCGTTTTGGGTGCCGCCGTCTCGACGGTCTGCACCATCGCCCTCGCCGCGAATTTCGCTGGCGCCGGCATGCCCGACACGCAGGTCCCCCTGATCTCGTTTGGGCAGACCCTCGTCATGGGATTCACCTTCGATCGCATGAGCACGCTGCTCGCGCCCGCCTTTGTGGGTATCGGCCTGCTTGTCGTGATCTATTCGATTCCCTATATGAGCGAGAATAACCGTGAGCATCCCGATGCGCCGCGTCGTCGCTTCTACGCGTACCTCGCGACCTTCATCGGCGCCATGGCCGGCCTCGTGTACAGCTCGACCCTTTTGGGCCAGCTCGTGTTCTTTGAGATCACGGGTGCGTGCTCTTGGGGCCTCATTAGCTACTACATGTCGCCTACGGCCAAGAAGGCCGGCATGAAGGCCCTGATCATCACGCATATCGGTGCGCTCGGCCTGTATCTGGGCGCCGCCATCGTGTTTGCCCATACCGGCACCTTCGCCATTACCGCGATTGCCGGCCTCGACGCCAAGCTCAAGGCCATCGTCCTTTTGCTCGTGCTGTTTGCGGCCTGGGCCAAGTCCGCACAGGTCCCCATGTACATGTGGCTGCCTTCGGCCATGGAGGCGCCGACGCCTGTTTCGGCCTACCTGCATGGCGCCTCGATGGTCAAGGTCGGCGTGTGCGTGTTCGCGCGCGCACTCGTCTCTGCCGGCGAGATTCCCGAGATCGTAGGCTGGGTCGCCATTATCGACGCCATGATCACCATGCTCTTTGGTTTCCTTATGTACCTGCCGCAAAAGGATATGAAGCGTCTGCTGGCCTTCTCCACGATCGCCCAGCTCTCCTACGTGTTCTTTGGTCTGGGCCTTTCGGTCTTTGGCAGCCAGCTGGCCTTTGATGGCGCCGTGTGCCACATCTTTAACCACGCTTTCGCCAAGACGCTGTTCTTCCTGATCGCCGGCTCGTTCTCCTTTACGCTCGGCACGCGTATGCTGCCCAAGCTTCGCGGCATCGTAAAGAAGTACCCGATCTCGGGCGTGGGCTTTGGTGTCGCGGCACTCGCCATTGCCGGCGTGCCGCCCATGAACACGTTCTTCTCGAAGTTCCAGATCATCGCCGGCGGCTTCTCCGTGGGTGCCGGCAACGTCGCGATCCTGGTGCTCGTGTGCATCATGGTCGCCGAGACCGTCGCCACCTTTGCCTGGTTCCTCAAGTGGATGGGCTATTGCCTGCCCGGCGAGCCGAGCGAAGAGGTCGCTGCGGGAGCCCCGCTTCCCCGCGCGATGGCGTTCGTGTTCATCGTGCTCATCATCATGGTCATCGTCAGCGGCCCGCTTTCGGCCAGCTGGATCGGTTAGGAGGTAGAACGACATGGGTTATTCGATCGTCAACATCCTTGGCGGCCTTCTGATCGTCACGTCCACCATGGTGGTCGTCTCCAAGAACATCAAGCATTCCATCCACTGGTATGCGGTGCAGTCGCTGGTGCTCGTGGGGCTTCTCGCTACGCTCGGTGTCACCACTGGTGCGCAGGAGCTGCTTATGTGGGCTGGATCTGCCTTTATCACTAAGGTCGTCCTGGTGCCTTACATCCTCAACCGCGCATACAAGAAGATGGGCGAGCCGAGCGACGCATCGCTCAAGGCCGGCCTTAAGCCCGCGTGGGCCATTTGCATCATCGCCGTCGAGGTCGCGATTTGCTTTGCCGTCGTGACGCAGATCAGCCTGCCCACGGCCGAGGTCGCAACGCCTGCGCTCGCCATTAGCTTCGCTCACTTCTTTGTGGGCCTCACCTGCATCATCTCGCAGCGCAACATCATGAAGCAGATCTTTGGATACTGCCTTATGGAAAACGGCAGCCATGTGACGCTCGCGCTTTTGGCCCCCACCGCTCCCGAGATCATCGAGATCGGTATCGCCACCGACGCCATCTTTGCCGTCATCATCATGTCCATCGTCGTGCGTCGCATTTGGGACGACTCCCACTCGCTCGATGCGCGCGACCTGTCCGAGCTGAGGGGGTAGTCCATGGAAACGTTGATTCTCGCCCTGCTCGCGACGCCTTTGGTGTTCTCGCTGGTCATGGCTTTTTTGCCCAAGAACACGTCCTATAACGTGTTTGCCGGTCTCAACCTGGTCTCCGTCGCAGCCGTCCTGGTGCTGTCGATTATGACGGCCGGTGACGTCCTTATGAGCGGCGACACCGCGAGCGCTCTTGGCCTGTGGTTCCACCTCGATTCGCTGGGCGCCATCTTTGTGCTGCTCATCGGCTTTATCGGTTTTCTCACGGGGCTGTTCTCGCTGCCCTATGTAAAGGCCGATATCGAGGAGGGCTCCATGCCCGCCGAACGCGCCAAGCAGTATTTTGCGCTGTTTAGCCTGTTTGTGTTCACCATGCTGCTCGCGTGCCTGTCCAACAACATGATTCTCACGTGGGCCGCCGTGGAGGCAACCACGCTTTCCACCGTGTTCCTCGTGGGTATCTACAAGAACAAGACGGCCCTCGAGGCTTCTTGGAAGTATGCGATGGTCTGCACCGCCGGCGTGGCCTTTGGCCTGTTCGGTACGCTGCTGATCTACGCCAACGCCGCCGACGTGATTCCCAACGCCCACGAGGCCGCATTCCTGTCGTGCGCGCTGCCGTATGCCGACCAGTTCGACCCGACGCTCATGCGCCTCGCCTTTGCGTTTATCGTGATCGGCTTTGGCACCAAGGCCGGCCTGTTCCCCATGCACACTTGGCTGCCCGACGCCCACTCCCAGGCCCCGAGCCCTGTCTCGGCCCTGCTCTCTGGCGTGCTGCTTAAGTGCGCCATGCTTGTGATCATGCGCTTCTACGGCTTTACCATCCAAGCCGTGGGCGCCGAGTATCCGCAACTTTTGCTGCTGATCGTCGGCACGCTGTCCATTTTGGTGGCGGCACTTTCGATGTTTCGCCAGGACGACCTCAAGCGCCGCTTTGCGTACTCGTCTGTGGAGAACGTGGGCGTTATCGCCCTGTGCCTGGGTATCGGTGGCCCGCTGGGTATCGCCGCAGCTCTGCTGCACTGCGTGTTCCACGGCTTTACCAAGACACTTGCCTTCTGCGTGTCCGGCAACATCCAGCACGCCTTTGGCACGCGTAGCCTGGCCAAGATCCAGGGCGTCGTCGAGGTTGCCCCCGCAACAGCCGCGCTCGCCGTCCTGGCGCTGCTCGGTCTCGGTGCCTTCCCGCCCTTTGGCATGTTTATCTCCGAGTTCCTGACTTTTGTCGCCGGTGTTACCGCCGGTCCCATGTGGCTGGTCGTCGTGGTCGCCCTCGGTCTTACCGTGGCCATCTCCGCGCTCACCCGCATCGCGCTCAAGTCGGTGTTCGGCCATGCGCCCCAGGGCATGGGCAAGCATGAGGCCCCGGCGCTCATGCTTATCCCCGAAATCATCCTGGCTGTCATGATCTTGTGGTTTGGCATCGCCACCCCGCTGCCCCTTGTGCACGGTGTGGAGACCGCGACCGGCATCGTGCTCGAGCAGAGCACCGAGGAACTTCACGCGACGCCGATGTACCGCGCTGTGTTCGGTACCGAGACCGCTCAGAGCGAGGTGGAGTAACGAATGATTGAAACTGAGAACAAGGTGTATGCCCGCCGCTGCGAGAGCCATGTCGAGGCCCTGCGCCGCGCCGTTCCGGGCTGCATCGAGAAGGTCGAGTGGCAGTGCGAGGACCAGCTGACGATTACCGTCAAGCAGGACAAGCTGCCCGAGGCCGTCCACTACCTGTATTACGAGCGTTACGGCTGGATTCCCGTGATCATCGGCAACGACGAGCGCAGTCTGTGCGGTCGCTACGCCGTGTACTACGTCATCTCCATGGAGGGGGAGGATCCCGGCTGGGTGACCGTACGCACCGAGGTCGATCCCGCCAAGATGACATTCCCGTCCGTGACGCCGTTCGTCCCCGCCTGCGTGTGGGGCGAGCGCGAGCTTCGCGACATGTTCGGCCTGATCCCCGAGGGTCTGCCCGATCGTCGTCGCCTGGTGCTGCCCGATGACTGGCCCAGCGGCCTGTACCCGCTGCGCAAGGACTCCATGGACTACCGCTTCCGTCCCGTTCCCGCGAGTGACATGGAAAACTACGAGTTCTTGGCCGACACCAAGGGCAAGGAGACCACACTCGTCCCCATGGGCCCGTTGCACATTACCTCCGACGAGCCCGGCCACTTCCGCCTGTTCGTCGAGGGCGAGACGATCGTCGACGCCGACTACCGTCTGTTCTACGTGCACCGCGGCATGGAGAAGGTCGCCGAGACGCGCCTGAACTATGACGCCGTGACGTTCCTCGCCGACCGCATCTGCGGCATCTGCGGCTGCGCCCACTCGGTGGCCTATGCCGAGGCCGTCGAGCGCGCCCAGGGCATTCATGTTCCGCCGCGCGCCCAGTACATCCGCGCCATCATGCTCGAGGTCGAGCGTCTGCACTCGCATCTGCTCAACATTGGCCTGGCGTCGCACTACACGGGCTTCGACTCCGGCTTCCAGCAGTTCTTCCGCGTCCGCGAGAAGTCCATGGACCTGGCCGAGAAGCTCTCCGGTCACCGCAAGACCTACGGCCTCAACGTGATCGGCGGCGTGCGTCGCGACATTTTGGCCGAGCAGAAGCTCTCCACGCTCACGACCATTCACCAGCTGCGCTCCGAGGTTCAGGAGCTCGTCGACATGCTGCTCTCCACGCCCAACTTCATTGAGCGTACGAGCGGTATCGGCATCTTGGACCGCAAGATCGCACGCGACTTCTCGCCGGTCGGCCCGCTCATGCGTGGCTCGGGCTATGCCCGCGACGTGCGCTTTGACCATCCCTTCGACGGCTACGCCGATCCGGATGTTCAGAAGATGCACGCCGCCACGGCCGACACCTGCGATGCCTTCGGCCGTACCGCCGTTCGCATCCAGGAGGTCTACGATTCGATCGACATGATCGAGACCATGCTCGAGAACTGCCCGTCGGGCCCCATCCTCACCACGGATTGGGAGTACACCCCGCACAAGTACGCCATCGGTGCCACCGAGGCGCCGCGCGGCGAGGATGTGCATTGGGCCATGCTCGGCAACAACCAGAAGTGCTACCGCTGGCGCGCCAAGGCGGCCACGTACAGCAACTGGCCGGTCCTGCGCTACATGTTCCGCGGCAATACCGTGGGCGACGCTGCGCTGATCGTCGGTTCGCTCGACCCGTGCTACTCCTGCACCGACCGCGTGACGGTGACCGATGTCGCCGCCAAGCGCGACCACGTGCTTGACAAGGAGCAGTTCGAGAACGTCTGGCGCGACAAGTCGCCGCTTGCGGGCGAGGGCACCATGGCCGCCCCGCTCGATGAGGAGGCGCTCTAATATGCTGAAGCTTTGGAAGGTTAACACCAAGGCCGGCGACGCGACGGTCAAGTACCCGTTTGCGCCGTTCCCCACCAACAAGGACATGCGCGGCAAGCCCGAGCACAATGCCGAGCTCTGCATCGCCTGCGGTGCCTGCGGCGTGGCGTGCCCGGCCGATGCCATTCGCATGGACACCGACCTTTCGGCCGATACCATCACCTGGTCGATCGACTACGGTCGCTGCATCTTTTGCGGCCGCTGTGAGGAAGCCTGCCCCATGGAGGCCATCAAGCTCACCGAGGAGTTTGAGCTGGCTGTCATGAGCAAGGACGACCTCACCAGCAAGAGTGTCTATACGCTCGAGCACTGCTCGCGTTGCGGCAAGCCGTTTGCCCCGCACAAGGAGATCGACTACGCCAAGCGCCTGCTGCAAAAGACCGGCGGCATGGAGGCCATCCAGGCTGCCCGTACCGTCGGTATGTGCCAGGAGTGCAAGCGCGAGCTCGACGCCCTGCGCGCCGCCTCGGCCGTAAAGACCGGCAACGCTGCCGGCATGGCTGCCAACGAGACGTTTGCGTCCGGCGAGCCCCAGGGCTCCGGCATGGAGTATCTGGGCGGCCACGGCGTGAACCCGGAGTATATCGACCGCGAGCTCAACCCCGATGCGCCCGAGATTCCCGCCGGTCCGGCGCCGGTCGAGGGCATCATCATGGATTTTGATACGAAGGAGGAGTAACCATGGCCGAACCCACGCTTTTGCCCGAGCGGCTTCAGTACCGCCCGACCAAGATCGAGCTCGACGAGAGCATTGAGAAGGCCAAGGCGACCCTTCTTAAGAAGATCAAGCGCTCGGTGTACGTCTACCGTGTCGACTGCGGCGGCTGCAACGGCTGCGAGATCGAGATCTTCGGTTCCATTACGCCCGTCTTCGACGTCGAGCGCTTTGGCATCAAGGTCGTGCCCTCGCCCCGTCACGCCGATGTGCTGCTGTACACCGGCGCCGTGACGCGTGCCATGCGCATGCCGGCCCTGCGCGCCTTTGAGGCCGCACCCGACCCCAAGATCGTGGTGTCCTATGGCGCGTGCGGCTGCACTGGCGGCATCTTCTACGACAACTACTGCGTCTGGGGCGGCACGGACAAGATCTTGCCGGTCGATGTCTATATTCCCGGCTGCCCGCCCAGCCCCGCGCAGACCGTCTACGGCTTTGCCATGGCACTCGGTCTACTGGACCAAAAGCTCCATGCCGAGACCACGGTGGAGGCCGCCGGCGAGCAGGCCGATATCCTGCATCCCGGCGTGCCGTACAAGTTGCGCGTTGCCATTGAGCGCGAGGCTCGCGCCATGAGCGGCTACCGTTACGGCCGCGACCTGGTCAACGAGTTTATGGATACGCTCGAGGGCGCGCCCAAGGGTGATATCCGAGGTGCCATGGCGCTGCTCATCGACAAGCAGGACGATCCGCGCCGCGTTGAGGTCTACTCGGCGCTGCAGGATCTGGTGCTGGCCGGAGGTCACTAGATGGAGCTCACGGACCGCTCTGGTTACTTTGCGGGTCCCGGTATGCTCGGCGGCTCCTTTGGCGATGCCTCGCGCGCAAGCGACGAGGCCGCCGAGGGCGTCGCCGACCCCTGCCTGGGCCATGCGCCCGACCAGGTGGTCTTCTATGAGCTCACGCGTAAGTTTGTGGAGACCGAGGAAGACGTTCCCCAGGAGGCCTGCGACGTGCTGTACTACACGCTCGCCGTGGGCCACCACACCGGCGTGCTCGATTGCTTTGAGCCGCGCCTGTCGGTGCCGGTGGATGTCTTCTATTCGCTCGTCGATGCGCTGCCGGAGGGGGAGGCCAAGACCAAGTTCGAGGCCATCCGCTCCTTTGGCGAGTGCCAGCTTGACAAGGCGGCGGTGCCGTCGCTGCTCGAGGCCTGCGACACGCTGCTCGACGAGCGCGGTTTTCGCGGCTCGGCCAAGGCCGGCATCTCGGTGTTCGACGACGACTTTGGCCTGCATGCCCAGCAGGTCGCGTTTCTGATGAAGTTCCGCGATCTGGTTGAGCGCGTGCGCGATGTGTCGGGCGTGTACCTGACGGGAAGGTTGCAGTAATGGGTCGCGTTGTGGATGGACGTGTGAACGGCGCCCCGTTTGCGGGTATCGTGCTCACGGCGGGAAGCGTGCTGCGTGCCGACGATGCCGCCGGCCCCGTGCTCTCCAAGAAGATGGAGGACGCGCCCATTGCCGGTTGGTACACCATCGACGGTGGCCAAACGCCCGAGGACGACATCATCGAGGTCAAGCGCGAGCGTCCGCCTCGCCTGGTCTTGGTCGATGCCGCCGACATGGCGCTGCCCGTCGGGTCTATCCGCCTGCTCGATAAGCGCGATGTGGCCCGCAAGTCGATGTTCACCACGCATTCGCTTCCCTTGTCGATTCTGATCGAAGAGATTGAGCAATCGTGCGAAGATATCGTCTTCATAGGGATTCAGCCGGGCGATACGGAGTTTTACAACCCCATGTCCCCGGAGGTCTTTGACGCCGTCGGCGCCGTGTACGACGCCGTGGCCGCCAACGACTTTTCCCACTTTGTCCGCTTGGGGCAAGAGCAATAGGAGCGCTTGTCCCTGCTGATTAGGAAAGAAGTGATTGACATGGCAGATTCCAAGGCAGAATATCCCGCTCCCGATTGTCTGGCGCCCGCCGCGATCGAGGCCAAGACCGAGGCCGCCGGCGTGACCAAGGCCAACCTGCCGGTCGCAAAGGCCTTTCTGTTGGCAATGTTCGCCGGTGCGTTTATTGCCTTCGGCGGCCTGTTCTTTACCGTGTTCTTGAGCGATAGCACGCTGGGCTGGGGCGCCCAGCGCGTCGTTGGCGGCCTGTGCTTTTGCCTGGGCCTGGTGCTGGTGCTGGTGTGCGGTGCCGAGCTGTTTACCGGTAATTCGCTTATGGTCTGCGCGCTCAAGAGCAAAAAGATCACCCTGGCTCAGATGCTCAAGGCTTGGGTCGTCGTATGGGTCGGTAACTTTGTCGGTGCCCTGTTCATCGTCTTTTTGGTGTACATGGCCGGCATTTACAAGCTCAACGGCGAGGCGGTCGCCAATTCCATGGTGAGCGTCGCCGCCGGCAAGGTGACGATCGACTGGGTGACGATCTTCTTCCGCGGCATCCTGTGCAACATCTTTGTGTGCCTGGCCGTGTGGATCGGTACCGCCGGCAAGACCGTGGTCGATAAGGTCGTGGGCATTCTGCTGCCCATCGCCGCTTTTGTGGCCTGCGGTTTTGAGCACTGCGTTGCCAACATGTACTTTTTGCCCATGGGTGCCGTGATACACGCGTGCGGCTATGGTGCCGACGTTGCTGGCGCCGATGCACTCAATGTCGCGGGCATTGCGTTTAACCTATCCGCCGCCACGCTGGGCAACATCGTGGGCGGTGCGGTTCTGATCGCGCTCGGCTACTGGTTTATCTACGCCAAGAAGTCCGAGGCGTAAAGTACCGTCTGTTTGACGATGGCCTCCCGCGGGGCGTTGCCGTGCGGGAGGCTTTTTGGGTCTGGGGCTCGTTGCCGGGCTGTTGGCCTGTTGTGTTTGGCTTGTGAAAGGGGTAATCGAGATGGCATCTGCTGTGGAGCGTGACGGTCGTACCGTGGTGACCACATGCGGGGGATGCTATGCCGATTGCGCCTTTGCGGCACGCGTTGAGGACGGTCACGTGGTGGCCGAGTTGCCGGTTGCGGGGCATCCGTGCGCGGCGCGAGCCCTGTGTGCCCGCGGGCGGCATCGCCTGTCTATGCCGTTTGACGAGCGCGACCGGATTTTGCGCCCCATGCGCCGCCGAGCTGATGGCTCGGGGTTTGATGCGATTTCCTGGGATGAGGCGTTTGCCCAGATTGCCGATCGTCTTTTGGGGATTGTTGACGAGTGCGGGCCTCGTGCGCTGGGCATGACGCTTGGCGTTCCTTCGTTCGACCGCTACTGGGCCTATCGCTTTATGCATGCGCTGGGCTCGCCCAACGTGTACGGTGCCGACGGTGCCTGCGAGGTAAGCCGTCTGACCGGCTGGGAGCACAGCCTGGGTTATAGTCCCGCCTCCGATTTGGCGCATACCGACTGCATCATGTATTTGGGACGTTCCATTGTCGATTCGTCGACGATGGGGGCTGTTGATGCGCTCAACGATGCGCGCCGTCGCGGGGCGAAGATTATCGTGGTCGACCCTCGGCGCAGCGGCTCGGCTGCGCTTGCCGACCGCTGGCTGCGCGTGCGCCCGGGCTGCGACCTGGCCTTGCTGCTGGGCATTGCGCATGTGCTCATTGCCGAGGGCCTGTACGACCACGAGTTCGTTGCCCGCTATACCAAGGGTTTTGACGAGCTGGCGCAGGCTGCTGCTGTTTGGACGCCTGAGTGGGCCGAGTCGATGTGCGATGTGCCGGCCGCGGAGATTGTCGCGACGGCGCGCGATCTGGCTGCCGCCGCGCCTGCCGCTGTGGTAGATGCGGGCTTTCATGGTGGCATCGGTATCGCGTATGCCAACAGCACCCAGACCGCGCGCGCTATCTGCTTGGTCGATGTGTTGCTGGGCTGCATCGGACACGCGGGCGGTGCGCTCAACCCGCCGACGCCGCTTGTATTGGGCGACCTTGATCCCATGCGCTTTGCGACGCCGCCGGTGCCGCGCGAGCCCAAGTTGGGGTCCGAGCGTTATCCTCTGGTCGATCCGGTGCGCGGCCTGTGCACGACCATCGGTCAATCGATTCTTGCCGGCGATTTGCGTGGGCTCATCGTCTATGCCAGTAACCCTGGTGCGGGCTATGGCAATGCGCAGGCTTGGTTGGGCATCTTGCAGCAGCTCGACTTGCTCGTGACAATTGATATTCGCTGGTCCGAGACGGCGCGCGCTTCCGACTTCGTGCTGCCCGACGTGACGTATCTGGAGGCCGACCGCGGCGTGGGAACGGTCGTAGGCGCTAGCGATTCGCGCGTGTTCTACCGCAACGCCGTGCTGCCTGTGCAGCATGACGACACGAGACCGGGGCGGGAGATCTTTGCCGGGTTGGCTGCGGCCTGCGGCGTTGGCGAGTGCTTCGACTTTACGTCTGACGATCTGGCGGCGGTCCAGGTGGCGCCGTTTGGGATTGATCTGGACGAGCTCAAGGAGCGCGGTTGGGCCGATACGGGCGTGGCGCTGCCGTCGCGCACGGGCGAGCCGGTGATTCCCTTGAACGGCGGCAGGATCGCGCTGGCAAGCGACGTATGGGAGCGAGCCGGCCTGGGTCGTGTACCCAACTGGATCGCTCCCATGGTGGAGCCCGGTCCGGGGATGTTTCGCCTCATTAGCGGTAACCGGCCCTTCGAGTCGCATACCTCGCGCAGGCTCGCGGCGGCCGGTGCCGCCGAGGTGGGGTCGGACTTGGACGCCGTGCAGATGAACGCCGACGCCGCCGCTCGCATGGGTATCGCCGATGGCGAGGTTGTCGAGCTTGTGAGCGACATGGGTCGCGACCGCGTGCGCGTGGAGACGACGCCCTATCTGCATCCGGCGTGCATCTTTACGTCGGCTGCTCCCGGTGGGCGCGCATTGGGTGCTGAGAGTGGTGGCCGGCAGGCCCTGGGCGTCGGGCCACTCGACCACACGCCGCTGCGCTGGGACCCGTTGACGGGTGCCGCGCTCACTCAGGAAAACGCCGTTCGCGTGGAAAAGATTGTCGCGCGCGGGGATAATGACGAGTAATTGACTCAGCTGATGTATTCGACTGATCCACGTTTCTTTTGAAAGGCCGCACATGAGCGATAGCCAGAACATGTCCGATGAGGTGCGCGTCCGCCTGCGCGCCATTCCCTCCGTCAACGAGTTGCTTGCCGAGTGGCCGGTGGTGAAGGCGGCGGGGGAGACCTGCGACGCGGTGGTGCATGCCGCCGTCACGGCCGAGCTCGACGAGGAGCGCGCCGCCATTCGCGCCGGTGCCGCCCCGCGCTCTAAGCGCGACCTGGCTTCGGCCATCGAGTGGCGTGCCCACCGCTCCGCGCTGCCGAGCCTGCGTCCCGCCGTCAACGCCACGGGTGTTGTTATCCATACAAATTTGGGTCGAGCCCCGCTCGCGGAGTCGGCCGCCAAGGCCGTGGCCGAGGTCGCACGCGGCTACAGCACGCTCGAGTACAGCGTGGACACCTGCTCGCGCGGGTCGCGCAAAGAGCATGCCGCGCAACTCATCCGCTCGCTTACCGGTGCCGAGGATGCGTTGGTCGTCAACAATAACGCGGCCGCCGTGCTGTTGGTGTTGGCAACCCATGCCGCGGGCAAGGAGGTCATCGTCAGCCGCGGCGAGCTTGTCGAGATTGGCGGCAGCTTCCGCATCCCCGATGTCATGGTGGCCTCGGGCGCCAAACTCGTCGAGGTCGGGGCCACCAACCGCACGCATTTGAGCGACTACGAGCGTGCCATCACGCCCGATACGGCGATGATCCTGAAGGTCCATCCTTCCAACTATCGCATCGAGGGTTTCCACGAGGAGGTGGGCTCTCGGGAGCTTGCCGCGCTGGCGCATAAGCATGGCCTGCTGTTCTACGAGGACCAGGGCTCGGGCGCGCTGCTGCCCGACGATATCCTGGTTCGCGGCGGCGAGGAGACCACGCCGACCTCGGTCGCGGCGGGGCTTGATATCGTGTCGTGTTCGGGCGATAAGCTGCTCGGTGCCGCACAGGCGGGCATTATCATGGGTCGTCGCGATCTGGTCCAGGCCTGCGGGTCGCATCCGCTCATGCGTGCCCTGCGCCCGGGCAAGCTCGCGCTGGCGGCGCTCGAGGCTACACTGCGCATTTACATGGATGGGGCGGATGTGGCCCATCGCGAGGTGCCGGTGCTCAACATGCTCACGCTTCCGCAGGCTCATCTGGAGCGTCGCGCACGCAAGCTGCGCGAGCTGATGGTGACGGGCCTCGATAAGGCTGGCTGCCCGTGTGTCGTGCAGGTGGAAATCGTCGAGGAGTCGTCGACTCCCGGCGGCGGCTCGCTGCCCACCGTCGAGCTGCCCACCATGTGCGTTGCCGTGCGTCTTGTCGACGAGCGTCTTTTCGTTGACGCGCTCAAGCGCTCGCTCGTCCAAGATTTCGATACGCCGGTCGTCACGCGTACCTCGCACGACCGCATTCTGTTTGATGTGCGCACACTCGTTGGCGACCGCGATATCGAGACGGCGGCATCGACGCTCGTCGCTTGCGTTGAGAAGGCGGTTGTACGATGAGTGAGACTCAGGCGCTGGTGGAGTGCCCCGTTATCGTTGGCACGGCGGGCCACGTCGACCACGGTAAGTCGGCGCTGATTGAGGCGTTGACCGGCAAGAATCCCGACCGTCTGGAGGTTGAGCGCCGTCGCGGTATGACCGTGGAGCTGGGCTTTGGCGAGCTGGCACTGCCGAGTGGCAAGATCGTTGGCCTGGTCGACGTGCCGGGCCACGCGCATTACTTGCGCGCCATGGTGCAGGGCGCCACGGGTATCGACGTGGCCGTGTTGGTGGTCTCTGCCGTTGAGGGCGTAATGCCGCAGACCCGCGAGCACGTGCATGTGCTGGAGCTGCTGGGCGTTACGCATATGGTGGTCGCGCTGACGATGTGCGACCTGGCTGATGCCGAGATGGCCGAGCTTGCCGAGCTCGATGTCGACGACTTTTTGTCGGGTACCGTGTTTGCGGGCGCGCCGATCGTGCCCGTGTCGTCTAAGACGGGCGAGGGTATCGACGGACTGCTTGCGGTGCTCGACGAGCAGGTGGGTGCCTGCTGGGATGCTTGCCGCGATCGCGCCGAGCAGAGCGATGCCGCGCCGCGCCTGCCGGTTGACCGCTGCTTTACGATTAAGGGCGTCGGCACTGTCGTAACGGGAACGCTGCACGATGCGCCGGTTGCGGTGGGCGACGAGCTCGTCGCGCTGCCGTCGCGCACGGCCTGCCGCGTACGCGGGATCCAGGTGCATGGCGACACGCAGCAGGCGCTTCCCGGTCAGCGTGTGGCGCTCAACCTGGTGGGCGATGGCGTCGCTGCGCTCGATCGCGGTGAGATGCTCGGCGTGGCGGGCCGCTTTGGCCAGACGATGCGCTTTATGATGACGTTTACGTATTTGGGTCGCGAGGGCGCCAAGCCGCGCGTGCTCGAGTCGGGCGCGCGCGTACATGTGATGGTCGGCACGGCCGAGGTCGTCGGCCGCATCATGTTCATGGAGGGCGAGGCCCCCATGGCGGTGGGCGAGACCCGTACCGTACAGGTACGCTTGGAGGAACCGCTGCCGCTGCGCGCCGGAGACCATGCCGTGGTGCTGTCCTATTCGCCCGTGATGCTTATTGGCGGCGGGCGTGTGCTGCTTTCGCGCTGCCGTCGCTCGCGCGAGCTTGCTGAGGGGGAGCGCGTGCTGTACGCGGCGCTTGAGGCCGGAGATGTTGCGGGCGCGGTGGGTGCGTGGCTGGCGCTACAAGCGCTGCCGGTTGCGGCTGCCGATGTTACCGCGGCGCTCGATCTTGTTGCCGGTGAGGCTGGGGCAGCGTTGCGCGAGTTGGTGGCGAAGGGCGCTGCTTGCGCGCTTGCTGGTTCGGATGGCTCACTGTATGCAGATGCCTCCGCGCTCGATGCCGCGATGGGTACGCTGGCGGCGTCCCTGTCTGCCATGCACGCGGCTGCTCCCAAGGAGACGGGCTTTACGCCCGGCGCCGTCGCCCATGCTGCTTGGCCTACCGCTGACGATGCAATTGCCGCAGCCCTGATTTCCGAGGGTTGTTCGCGCGGTGTGTGCGCCTCCGAGGGCGCCGAGGTGTTCGATCCGCACTCCGCTGCCGCCGCGGCGCGTGTGGTGCGCGAGGCCTGCGAACGTATCGTTGCCTTGCTGGACGAAGCTGGCCTCGATGCGCCGACGTTGCCCGAGGTAGGCGAGCAACTGCAGCTCGATCGCGACGCCATGACGCGAGCCCTGCGCGAGCTTTCGCTCAACCGCTCGATCGTTAAGGTCGAACGCGACGTTGCCCTGTCCGCTGCCGCCGAGGCCCATGCGCGCGAACTCGTTGCCGCCGCCATTGAGTCAGCCGGCGGCGCAGCCACCACGAGCGTGCTGCGCGAGGCCCTGGGTGTGTCGCGCAAACGCGCCATCAGCATCTTGGAGCACCTGGATGCCGTACGCTTTACGGTGCTCGACAAGGAGGCCGGCGGCCTGCGCTCCCTGCGCTAGGCCGGTTACCCGCTCCCGCCTCCTCAGTTGCGGTGAAATAGTTCCTGTTTTTGGGGTCTTGCAGCCTAATCAAGAACTATTCCACCGCAACTTCTTGCTCGTCTTTTTGGGATGGGGCCGTTTCGGTTTGGTAAAATACCGTCGCACTTGGGAACGGATGGGCTCCGGTGGGCTCCGCGGTCCTCAAAACCGTTGCGAGGCGTGCAAAACGTCTTGGATGTGTTCGATTCACATACGTTCCCGCCATACGCTACCAGCGCTTTTGTGCTCGCGGTCTTGCTGCGTGCCGCAAAGGCGCTGTTTTATTTTTGCATGGGTTTGCCGTGTCGCCTTCCTTTTCGCCTACGGTAATTGGTCCCGTGCGTTGGGCTTTGAACGTGCCGATGGAGGTGTTTTGCCGTATGACTACCGTAAGACGTGCCGATCTTTCTTGTGTCGTCCAAGCGGGCGGGCTGTCCTCGCGCATGGGCTGCGATAAGGCGCGCATGGCGTTTTGCGGCGAGCCGCTCATCGAGCGTGTGCTGGGTCGGCTGGCGCCAGTTGCCGGCGAACTGGTCGTCACGACGTCGCGCCCCTGCGAGCTTGCCCACCTTGAAGAGCGCGCGTTTGGCGGCCTGGTGCCGCGTGTGGTGGCGGACCTTGAAGGGCCGGCGGGCGCCATGCGCGGCATCGCGAGCTCGTTGGCTGCGGCTCGGCTGCCTCTCGTGGCGATCGTTGCCTGCGATATGCCGTTTGTCTCGCCGGAACTCATCGGCGCTCTTGCGGATCGTGTTGAGGTCGAGGCGCTCGACGTGTGCGTGCCGCGCGAGGAGCGGGGGATTGAGCCGCTCTGCGCCGTCTGGCGCCGTGACGCGTGTGCGCCAGTTGCCCAAGAGCTGCTCGCCTGCGACCGCCAGCGCATTCGCTGCCTGATCAATCGCGTTCAGGCTGGTTATATGGATGAGCCGCAGATCGTTAGGGTCGCGGGCTCGACGCTCTGCTTCGAAAACGTCAATACGCCCGAGGAGTTTGCGGCGGCCGAGTTACTCGCCTAGACGATTGGAGTTGCCATGTCTCACGATATTTGCCCCGACACGGGGGAGCCTTGCACTTGCGATGGGTCCGAGCCTTGCACCTGCAGCTGTGGCGGCTGTGGACATACGGCCGAGGAAGAGGCAGCAGCGGCTGCGTATCGCGAGGCACATCGCGGCGGCCCGTCCGGCGATGCCCTCGACCACGAACGCAAGATCATCGTTTCGTTCGATAGCACCTTCGATGTGATGGAATGTGAACAGCTGTGCCTTGCCGCCGGCGTGCCCGGGCGCATCATGCCTTTGCCCGGCTCCATTACCGCCGGCTGCGGGCTGTGCTGGGCCATGCCGTTCTCCGGCGATGCCCTCGCCGCCTTCCGTGCCGCCACCGAAGGCCGCATAACCCCCGCCGACTACCATCAGCTCGTTCTCTAACCGCCAAAACCACCACAAAGGTGCCTGTCCCCAATGTGGTGGTTTGGAACATGTGGACGAAACAGCTTCGAAACACGTGATTTGTGCGTCGGGTGCTCAAAAACCCTTTTACCTGCATCGTAATCAAATAGAAACATCTGCTCGTCGGCTTATGCGAAACTTTGCTGCAACAGTGCGATATTATCCATACTCGATAAAGCTCGCGGCGCATAGGGCGCCTCGAACGACATTTTTCTTTTCCATCAATTGGAGGAAGCATGAGCTACACGCAGAAAGTTCTCGACGAGCTCAAGGCCCGCTATCCCGAGCAGCCTGAGTTCATCCAGGCCGCGACCGAGATCCTCGGCACCATCCAGCCGGCACTCGACGCCCACCCCGAGTACGAGGAGGCCGCCCTGCTGGAGCGCCTCGTCGAGCCCGAGCGCATCGTCATGTTCCGTGTTCCCTGGGTCGACGACCAGGGCAAGGTCCAGGTCAACCGCGGCTACCGCGTCGAGTTCAACTCTGCCATTGGACCCTACAAGGGCGGCCTGCGCTTTAACCCGACGGTCACCCTGGGCATGCTCAAGTTCCTGGGTCTGGAGCAGATCCTCAAGAACAGCCTGACCACCCTTCCCATGGGCGGCGGCAAGGGCGGCTCCGACTTTGACCCCAAGGGCAAGTCCAACAACGAGATCATGCACTTCTGCCAGTCCTTTATGACCGAGCTCTATCGCCACATTGGCCCCAACACCGACGTTCCCGCAGGCGACCTGGGCGTTGGCGGCCGCGAGGTTGCCTACCTGTTCGGTCAGTACAAGCGCCTGACCAACGAGTGGACCGGCGTCCTTACCGGCAAGGGTCTCTCCTTTGGCGGCTCGCTCGCCCGTACCGAGGCCACCGGCTACGGTCTGGCCTACTTTGTGGACGAGTACCTCAAGAGCCGCGGCGACTCCTTCGAGGGCAAGAACGTCGTCGTTCACGGCTCCGGCAATGTCGCCATCTACGCCGTCCAGAAGGTTTCCCAGCTCGGCGGCAAGGTGCTCGCCTGCTCCGACACCCACGGCTGGGTCGAGGATCCCGACGGCATCGACTACACCGTGCTCGAGCACGTCTACAACAAGAAGCGCTCCGGCCACGACAAGGGCGTTACGCTCGCTATGTACGTCGACGAGAAGCCCAACGCCACGTGGCACGAGGGCGACGGCCGCGGCGTGTGGCAGCTTCCCTGCGATATCGCGCTGCCCTGCGCTCGCGAGAACACGTTGCTGCTCGAGGACGCCCAGGCGCTCGTCGCCAACGGCTGCAAGGTGGTCGGCGAGGGCGCGAACATGCCCACGACCATCGAAGCCACGACCTACTTCCAGGAGAACGGCGTCGCCTTTATGCCCGGTAAGGCTGCCAACGCCGGTGGCGTGCTCGTGTCCGGCCTGGAGATGAGCCAGAACGCCGAGCACCTGTCCTGGACCTTCGAGGAGGTCGACGGCAAGCTCGAGCAGCTCATGCGCGGCATGTTCCACAACGTGGACGACACCGCCAAGGAGTACGGCCAGGAGGGCAACTTTGTCATGGGCGCCAACATCGCCGGCTTCCTGAAGGTCGCCGACGCTATGCTCGCCCAGGGCGTCTGCTAAATCTTCGCGCGACATAGCATGTGATGAGGCTCCCAGCTATCCGGCTGGGAGCCTTTTCTATCCCGGAGGACTCCTCATAACTTGCGGTGATATACGGACTGTTTAGCGCCCCAGAACGGCTAATCAGTCCGTATATCACCGCAAGTTATGGATGGGTGGGTGGATTTTGTCCTAAAACGGTGTGCGGCCCCTCGTTTGGTACACTTAAACGTACTGGACAAGTGAAGAGATGGGGGAGAACGTGCTCAAGTTCGGTACCTACGTCCGTGTTGGAAACGCGGCCGAAGCCTATGAGCTCTTACAGAAGAACCGCAACAACAAGATTGTGGGCGGCGGCATCTGGATGCGCCTGGGTTCGCGTCGCGTGGCGACGGCGATTGACCTTTCGGCCTGCGGACTCGATCAGATCGAGGAGACCGAGACCGAGTTTCGCATCGGTGCTATGTGTACCCTGCGTCAGCTCGAGCGCCATGCCGAGCTCAACGCGCTTGTTAACAACGTCTTTGAGTTTGCCGTCCACGATATCGTGGGCGTGCAGCTGCGCAATACCGCCACGGTGGGCGGCAGCATTTACGGCCGCTTTGGCTTCTCGGACGTGTTTTCCGCCTTCCTCGCGCTCGATTCCTATGTTGAGCTGACGGGCGCCGGCCGCGTGCCGCTCGCGGAGTTCGTGGGCATGGGCTACGTGCGCGACGTGATTGAGCACGTGGTGGTCGTTAAGCACGATTACCGCGCAAGCTATGAGGCCGTGCGCAAGGCCGCGACCGACTTCCCCTCGCTCAACGTCACCGCCGCCTGGTGGGACAACAGCTGGCATGTCACCGTGGGTGCCCGCCCGCTGCGCGCGACCCTGCTGCAGGGCGAGGCATGCGGCCTTGCCGCCGAGCAGCCTTCCGAGGACGAGCTGCGCACCCTGGCCGCGTCCGTACGCGCGCTGAGCTACGGCACCAACCTGTGGGGCTCGGCAGACTACCGCCGTCGCATCTCGGCCCCGCTCGCCATCCAGGCTGTGCGTCGCGCCGCCGGCATCGAGCTTTCGGCCGCGCTTGCCCGCGAGCTCGAGACCGTGCAAGTGCCTAAGTTCGCCACGGACGAGTATTCCTGCCGCCGCGTGCCCGGCGTCGATTCTAGTGAGGTGCGCTAATGGCTGCCAAACTCATCGATCTTTCCTTTACGCTCAACGGCCGCAAGGTCAAGGTCCAGATTGCCCCCGACACCATGCTCTTTGCGCTTTTGCGCGAGCAGGGTTGCGCGTCGGTGCGCTGTGCCTGCGAAACCACCAACTGCGGCCTGTGCACGGTGTGGCTCGACGGCGACCCGGTGCTGAGCTGCTCGGTTCCCGCC
>CABULX010000024.1 GCA_902492545.1 uncultured Collinsella sp.
CCAGGTGCAGACGGCCGGTGGGGCGGTCGCCGGTGAGCATGGTGAACTTCTCGGGCGTCTTGGCCAGGCCCTCGCGAATGGCGTTGCTCTTTTGCAGCGCGACTTCGTAGCTGTTCTCGTTTGGCATGATTGCTCCTAACGTATGTTCATGGGTCAAGATGATAACGCGTTTATTGGAGGGGTGGTGCGTAAGTAGGCGAGGGGCGGGAGAGGGACGCGCGTGGTGCGGCATGTGCGATGGGTGTGGCGCGGCCGTGCTTGGCTAACGGTGCCTTGGCACATCCTCGGCAGCTTGCCCTAGAGCTTGTGGTGGCGCTCTTCTTTGCGCTCCTCGGCTGCCTGCTCCTCCTGCTTAAAAGCGGGGTCGTCGGGGGTGACCAGTTCGTCCTCGTGCGTGCGCTTGTTGTAATGGTGGCGTAGTACGGGTTCAAACAGGTGCAGGTGCTTGGCGAAGGCCGCCGAGCCAATGGCGAGCACGGTAAAGATGAGCACACGCATGGGCACTTCGACCTGGTTAATCGCGGCGGCGCCGGCCGAAAGCATGATGCACCAGGCATAGATGAGCAGCACGGCCTGTTTTTGGTTGTAGCCTTCTTGGATCAGGCGGTGGTGGATGTGGCCCTTGTCGGCCTGCCCGATACTAATGTGGGCGCGCTTGCGGCGCACAATGGCGCTAAACGTGTCGATGATGGGCACGCCGGCAACGATGAGCGGAATGATAAGCGAGGTGAGTGCGGCGGTGCGGCTCACGTTGAGCAGCGAGATGGAGCCCAGCGCAAAGCCCAGAAGCAGCGACCCCGAGTCGCCCAAGAAGATGCTTGCGGGGTTGAAGTTGTAGCGCAAAAAGGCCAGACAGGCGCCAAAGAGCGCAATGGAGAGCGCGGCGGCGTCGATGCGGCCCGAGAGAACGGCCATCGAAAACATGGTGAACGACGCGATGCCGCAGATGCCCGTGGCCAAGCCGTCGAGGCCGTCGATGAGGTTAATGATGTTAGTGAATGCCACCAGATAGATCACGGTGATGGGGTAGGCGAGCCATCCGAGCATGATCTCGCCGGGAGCAAACGGGTTGACGATGACGCCGATTTTTAGGCCGCCCATGCAGGCGATAAGCGCGGCGAGGACCTGTCCGGCCAGCTTTTGCTTGGGCTTGAGCTGGAAGACGTCGTCGATAGCGCCGGTCGCAAAGATGACGGTAAAGGAGAGCGCCAGCATGGGATAGCTAATGTGAAGGCGCGGGTGCGGCACCAGGACGGGTGGCCAGCCTAGGTACCAGGTGCCTAGGATTTGCACAATGCAGGCAACGACCAGGCCCAAAAACACCGCCGTTCCGCCCAAACGCGGGATGGGCTTGGTGTTGATGCGGCGCTTAGAAGGATAGTCGACGGCATCGAGCTTAATTGCCAAGCGCTTGACCAGGGGCACCGCGAGGAAGGTCGTGATAAAAGCCGCCGCTGCCACGCATAGGTACGGTATGTAGCTCGGGGATGAAGCCATGAATCTAAAAACCGCCAAGTGTCGAAGGAAAAGGTCAAAGGTTGCTACGCGGAAATGGCATAGCTGTCCCATGATACTCGACCGAGGGGGGTGCGGAGGTTTGCACCGTGCGATTATCACGCGCATACCAGATATTGGAATGTTGTCGATGGCTTGTCGGGATGCCGGCGGGGATCCATATGGACTGTATGGTGATTTTCGGCAAAAGAAAACCACCCCCCACGTTACGAAAATGAACCCACCTAAAACAGGTGGGTGCCCTCATCGACTGTTCCAGCGTCCTTAACAACGAAGGATACCTGTACTAGGCACGACTGTGTGGGCTCCCTAAATAAACGCGACGGTTCACCCAGTTGCTCCGCGGGGGGCGGAATACCTACATCATAAAGCGGCACTTTATCGATTCCAGTCTTGACATTACAAAAATCGTGTCGGACGATTACGGCGCCTTAGGGACGGAGCCGTCTACCCGGTCTGGCCCTTTACGTTTGAGCTGCTGAATCGTTGTTTTGGAGCATGTTTTTATGCCGACGTCGTTGACCGAACTTTTTTCGCCCGCCTGCCATTTGTGTCCGCGCCGTTGCGGTGCGGCGCGCGATGAGGGCGCGCGCGGCGTATGCGGTGCCGACGACACGCTTAAGGTCGCTCGCGCGGCGCTTCATATGTGGGAGGAGCCGCCTATCTCGGGCGAGGCCGGTTCGGGCGCGATCTTCTTTAGCGGTTGCTCGCTTAAATGTATCTACTGCCAGAACCACGAGATCTCGACCGGCAATTTTGGCCTTGAGATTTCGCCTGAGCGCCTGGTCGAGATTATGCTGGAACTGCAGGACCAGGGTGCCAACAACATCAATTTGGTGACGGCGACGCACTATGCGCACCTGTTGCCTGCCGTGATTGCCGCGGCACGGGCGCGCGGACTGGTTATCCCGATCGTCTACAACACGAGCGGTTATGAGCGCGCGAGTGCCGTGACAGCGCTTGGCGATCTGGTCGATGTGTGGCTTACCGACTTTAAATATGCCGATGCGGGGCTTGCGCAGTCGCTCTCCCACATTAAGGATTACCCACGTGTGGCCGTGTCAGGCCTGGCTCAGATGGCGCGCGAGATCGAGCGCCGCGGGGGAGAGATGGTGGATGAGGGCGGGCTCATGAAGCGCGGCATGATTGTGCGCCATCTGGTACTGCCGGGACATGCAGACGATTCGTGTCGCGTGCTGGACCTGGTGTGGCAGACGGTGGGCGATGTGCCGATCTCGGTCATGAACCAGTACACGCCCAATGCACTTATGCGCGAGCAGGGCGGCGACCTGGCGCGTGCCGTGACGCGCGAGGAGTACGAGCAGGTGCTCGACCATGCCGACGACCTGGGTTTTACGACGATGTTCTGGCAAGAGGGCGGCGCGGTAGACGAGAGCTTCACCCCGGCCTTCGACACCACCGGTGTTCTTACCAGCGCAAAGTAGTGCGTTCGTCGATGATTTTTCTGGGACGGGGATAAAAAATCATCGAGAGGATCGCCTGTTCGAAAAGTTGCCAAAATAGCCGCGCCCCAAAAAGACTGGTTATTGGGCGTTGACAGTTGGCGAGCCGTAGGTAAAATATCGACTTGTCCTGGGGACGTAGCTCAGTTGGGAGAGCGCTGCCGTCGCATGGCAGAGGCCGAGGGTTCGACTCCCTTCGTCTCCACCCTTGGATTTGATAAGCCGCTGACATTGTGTCGGCGGCTTTTTTTAAAAGAAAGGGCTATACCATGGCCGAGCTTGAGTCCCAACCATTGTCCGACGAGGAGCGCGCTGAGTTGGAAGAGCTCCGCGCCGAGAAGGCCCGCCGCGAGGCTCGTGAAGAGGCCCGTCGCGAGCGTGAGGAGCTGGCTGTCCTGCGTGCCGAGCGTGCGAAGGCCGAGGAGATCGCCGCGAACGCCGCATCCGCATCGGCGCCCGCGCCCGCACCCAAGCCCGCTGCTGCGAAGCCTGCACCTGCCGCGCCCAAACCTCAGCCTAAAAAGGCCGCTCGTCCCAAGTCCGTCGAGCCTAAGCCGAGTCGTGACGAGATGACCTTTGCCCAGCGCATGGTTACCTCCAAGGAGCCTACGGGCGAGAACGAGATCCCTGGCATGGCGCCGGCTCAAAAAATCATCATTGTCCTTGCCCTCATCGCGTTTGTCATCTTTATGGGCTACACGATCCTGACCAGCATGGGCCTGCTCTAACCGATTTGCATCGGGCGTCATGTCCGCATGCTCTGCTCTCGTCCAACCCTCAAATTCTGCACCACACATCCGAAAGGTCGCCCCATGGCTTTGACCGACATCTCTCATCCCACCGACATCGCAATGCTCACCGATCTGTACGAGCTCACTATGGCCCAGGGCCTGTGGGAGAGCGGCAAGGCCAATGAGCAGGGTTGTTTTACCGCGTTTTACCGCGACCATCCCTTTGGCAGCGCCTATGCCGTCATGTGCGGCACCGCCGAACTGCCCGAGCTGGTCGAGAATCTACGCTTTACGCCCGAGGACATCGACTACCTCGCCTCGCTCCAGGCCCCTGCCGGCGGCGCGATGTTCAAGCCTGGATTCCTCGACTACCTGCGTGATTTTCGTGCGCATGTAAACATCGACGCCGTTCCCGAAGGCGAGCTCGTCTTTCCGCGCGAGCCCATGGTGCGCGTCACCGGCCCCGCGCTGGAGTGCCAGCTGCTCGAGACGGCGCTGCTCAACATCGTCGGGTTCCAGACGCTTGTCGCCACCAAGACGGCGCGCGTGGTGCTCGCCGCCGACGGTCGCCCTGTGGCGGAGTTTGGCCTGCGCCGAGCCCAGGGTCCCGATGGCGGCCTGGCCGTCGCGCGCGCGAGCTACGTTGCCGGCTGCTCCTCTACGTCCAATGTGCTCGCCGGTCGCCGCTACGGTATTCCCGTCTTTGGCACGCATGCGCACAGCTGGGTGATGAGCTTCGATTCCGAGCTCGAGGCCTTCCGCGCCTTTGCCAAGTCGAGCCCCAAGAATTGTACGCTGCTCATCGACACCTATGACGTGCGCGAGGGCTGTGAACATGCCATTACGGTTGCCAAGGAGATGGAAGCGATGGGCGAGCGCCTGTCGGCCATTCGCATCGACTCCGGCGACCTCGCCAAGCTCTCCAAGTATGTGCGCGGCCGTTTTGATGCCGAGGGCCTGCCCTATGTGGGGATCTCGGTTTCTAACGATCTGGATGAGTACACGATTCAGTCGCTGCTCGACCAGGGCGCGCCCATCGACAGTTTTGGCGTGGGTACCAAGCTCGCGACCTGCTATGACCAGCCGGCGCTGGGTGGCGTGTACAAGCTTTCCGCCCGCCGTGCGAGCGAGACAGATCCATGGACGCCGGTGGTCAAGCTCTCCGAGCAGCCCTACAAGCGCACGATCCCGGGTGTGCAACGCGTGCGCCGTTATTACGACGGCTTTGGCGGCCCGGTCTGCGACATGATCTACGACGAGGACCATCTGGCGGGGGAGGGCACCGCGCGCGGCAATACCCTCGTGGCCGTGAATGATGCCGCCCTGGTGACCGACGTGTCCGAACTTGAGTATCGCGAGCTGCTGGTGCCGATCGTGCGCGATGGCAGTGCGGTGGCTCCGCGTGAGAGCATCCAGGACGCGCGCGAGCGCTGTGCTTGGGCGCTCGATCATCTGGACGCAGCTTTCAAGCGCTTCCTGTACCCGCAGACCTATGTGGTGGGCATGGAGCAGGGCCTGGCTCAGGTGCGCGACGAGCTCGTGCGCAAGAACATGGCCGCGGCTTCTGCCTTTCCTTGGACTCACTAATTCCTTGGGCGGTAGGGGCGAGTCACGCTCCCTTGGCCGCCAACTCGGCCGTTCGCTGAACAGTTGATTGGTTTGACGTATGACGACTTCTTATAAAACGATGGTGGTAAAGATCGGTTCGTCCACGGTGGTGGGTGCCGATGGCAAGGTCAACCGCGCCTTTATCGGCGGACTTGCCGATCAGGCCGCAGCGCTGCGCAAGCTCGGCTGGCGTCTGGTCGTGGTGAGCTCGGGCGCTATCGCCTGTGGCTATCCCGTGTTGGGCTTCGACCGCAAGCCGGTCGGCGACCTTCCGAGCCTGCAGGCTTGCGCCTCGGCTGGTCAGTGCATCATCTCGTCGGCCTACGACGAGGAGTTCCATGCGCGCGACCTGCTCACCTCGCTCGTGCTGCTCACGCGCCACGATACGGCCCGCCGCACGTCCTACCTGCACGCGCGCGACGCCCTGCTGCGCCTCGTGGAGCTTGGCGTGGTGCCGGTCGTCAACGAGAACGATACCGTTACCGTCGATGAGATCAAGTTCGGCGACAACGACACACTGGCGGCGCTTGTGAGCTGCCTGGTTTCTGCCGATCTGTGCGTGACGCTCTCGGACATCGATGGCCTCTATACTGCCAATCCGCATGAGGACCCCACGGCCGAGTTTGTTCCTGTCGTGCATAAGATCGATGCCAAGATTATTGCCTCGGCGGGCGATTCTTCCACATCGGTGGGCACGGGCGGCATGATTACCAAGATTCGCGCGAGCCGCATCCTGATGACGGCGGGCATTCAGAGCGTGATTTGCTCGGGCGAGGAGCCCGATGCGCTCGTGCGCCTAGCCCGCGGCGAGAGCGTGGGCACGCTGTTCGATCCGCCGGCGGAGCGTCTGGACATCGCACCCCGCAAGTTGTGGATCGCGCTGGGTGACAAGGCACATGGCTCGGTAACGGTTGACGACGGTGCCGCGAAGGCGCTGGTCAGCCGTGGTTCTTCCTTGCTTGCGGTGGGTATTCGCGAGGTTGATGGCCAGTTTGCCGAGGGCGATGTGCTCGATGTGTGCGATCCGAGAGGTATGGTCGTCGCCCGCGGTATCGCCGAGGCCGATTCGGACGTGCTGGAACTTGCCGCCGGCCGCCGCCAGGACCAGATCGCCAGCAACCGCCTGCTGACAGACCTGGCCGAGAAGCCGGCGATACACAGGGATAACTTGATCGTATTTGCATAAAGAAAGACAGCGCTGCGGATCGTTTCCCGCAGCGCTGTCTTTCTCGTGCCGGCACTTGGGGACGTTCCTTATGTGCCGGCACTTTGGGACACTCCTTTGCTAGAAGATCTGGCGCAGGTCTCCGCGGTTGAGGGCTTCGTCGAAGAGGTGCTTGAATACCACGCTGCCGTGCAGGCCGTCGTGCTCGAACTCGTTGGTCACCCAGGCATGCGAGTTGCCCACGCGGCTGAGCGTATCAAGCTGCAGGCCCGAATCCACGTACATGTCGTCGAAATACACCGCGGCCTGCAGGGGCACCTCGTTGCACGCCAGTCGCTGCGGGTCGTAGATCTTGTCCCAGCTGGTGTCTTCCATCAGCAGGTCCATGGCGGGCTTGAAGGGCTTGAGCTCGGGCATCTGCTCGAACATCCACGGGAACATGGCCTCGCCGGTAAACATGAGCGGGCGCGCGAGTGTGTCGAACTCGGCACGACGGGCCTTCTCCTCTGCTGCGGCCCAGCGAATGGGCATGGTGTCGCCGTCGGCGTAGATAAACTCCTGCAGTGTCCAGTACAGCGGGTTCGTGCGTGTGTTGGTGCGCTCGAAGGCGCGCATCAAAAAGCTGTCAGATACCGAGGAGCCGCAGCTCAGCGTACCGTCGCCAGTAACAAAAGCGTGATCGATAGTCCAATGCATGCGCTCAAAGCTCGGCTTCATGCCAAAGTCGCTGCCCATGAGCTGTAGGCGCTCGACCGTCATCGGCGAGCCGTCGGGCAGCACGGGCTTCTGAGCCTCGAGCGCATCGGCCAGGGCTGCCACGCGCTCGACGTCAGCGGGATAGCGGTCATAATACTGCTGCGTCTTGGCGGCCATGCGCGGGAAGGTGTGCGCGTAGACCTCGCTTGCGCTCGCCGGTACGTGGGGGATGCCGCCGCAGGTAAAGCTCGCCGCCACGCCCTCGGGGAAGAGCGACAGGTAGCTCAGCGTCAAAAAACCGCCGTAGCTTTGGCCGAGCGTGACCCACGGCTTGCCGCCAAAGCCCACTAGGCGCAGGTACTCAAAATCGCGCACGATGGAGCTGGCGAGGTGGCGCTTGAGGAAGTCCGCCTGCGAGCGTGCTGTATCGGCGCCGGCGGCCGTTGCGCGATCACCCAGTGCCTTGATCGTGCGTCCGTCCACGCAGCTACTGCGTCCGGTGCCGCGCTGGTCGGGAAGGACCACGCGGAAGTGCTTGACGGCCTCCTCGATCCAGCCGTCGCTTGTGGGCGACAGCGGACGTGGGCTCTCGCCGCCGGGGCCGCCCTGCAAAAACAGGAGCAGCGGCAGATCGTCGTTGATGCGGTCGGGCGCGCTAACCACGCGGTAGAAGAGCTTGATGCTCTCGGGCGCGCCGGCGATGGGTGCCGGCATGGCGCCGCGGCGCATGGTACTGCCGACGGCCAGGAGCATCGGCTCCAGGCCGCGCCAGTCAAGGGGGACGTCGATGCTGTGGTCCTCGACGTAAAGGCCGGGGACGTGGTACGAAGTGATGAGGGCCATGTGAGTCTTCCGTTCGTTGCGGTGTTTCGGGTTGACCAATTCTACCGCCGCGGGCGAGGCCATGCGCAAATCGGCTACCATGGTTGCAAACTTCTAGGAGAAAGGGCCGCCCATGTCGGTCGATATAGCCACGTATGTCCACGATCTTGCCGTTGCCGCCAAGGCAGCGTCGGCCTCGCTTGCCACGGCGAGCGATGAACAGCGCCAGGAGGCCGTGCGCGCCATGGCCGCAGCACTGCGCAACGGTGTCGACTCCATCGTCGCCGCTAACGAGCTCGATATGTCCGCCGCGCGCGATGCGGGTACCTCGGCCGGACTGCTCGATCGCCTGCTGCTGACGCCCGAGCGCGTCGAGGGCATGGCCGCCGGCCTGGAAAAGCTTGCCGAGCTGCCCGATCCCGTGGGCCGCGTGCTCGACCACCGCGTGCTTGCAAGCGGCGTGGACCTGACCCGTGTGAGTGTGCCGCTGGGCCTGGTCGCTATGGTCTACGAGGCGCGCCCCAACGTGACGGCCGACGCCGCAGGCATCTGCATCCGTACCGGCAACGCCTGCATTCTGCGCGGCGGCTCGCTGGCCTATCACTCGTGTGCCATGATCGCCGAGCTGCTGGCCGATGCGCTCGAGGCCAAGGGCTTCCCGCGCGAGGCCGTCTCGATGATTGAGTCCACCGATCGCGAAGCCACCGGCGAGCTCATGAAGCTCCGCGGTATCGTCGACGTGCTCATTCCGCGCGGCGGTGCAGGCCTGATTCAGCGCTGCGTGCGCGAGTCGCTCGTTCCGGTGATCGAGACGGGCACGGGCAACTGCCACATCTACGTGCATGAATCCGCCGACTTTGATAAGGCGCTCAACATTATCGTCAATGCCAAGACCCAGCGCGTAGGCGTGTGCAATGCCGCCGAGTCGCTGCTGATCGACCGTGCTGTGGCCGATGCGTTTTTGCCTGCGGTCGTTGCCGTGCTGCACGACCACGGCGTGCTCATTCACGGCGACGAGGCCACGTGCGCCGCGTGCGCCGACGCCGGCTTTGTAGAGGGCGATGACTACGTCGCCGCGACTGAGGAGGACTGGGGTCGCGAGTACCTGGCGCTCGAGATGAGTGTGAAGGTCGTGGCTAGCGAGGACGAGGCCATCGAGCACATCAACCGCTACGGCACCATGCACTCCGAGGCCGTCGTTGCCGAGGACACGGATGCTTGCGAGCGCTTCCTTGATGCGGTCGATGCCTCGGCCGTGTACTCCAACGCCAGCACTCGCTTCACTGACGGCGGCGAGTTTGGCCTGGGCGCCGAGATCGGCATCTCGACCCAAAAACTCCACGCCCGTGGCCCCTTTGCCGCCGAGGCCCTCACCACCTACAAATACAAGCTCCGCGGCACCGGCCAGGTCCGCCCCTAAACCTACCAAAAAGGGACAGGTTTATTTTGGCAGGTTTTATCTGCGGTTTTGCCGGGCGACGCGTTCGCCCGGCTTTTTTCTCCGTATGCCTTTTCTGCCTTTCGGCTTGAGCCGCGGCGATATACGATAGTGACACCGTGTCCTAGCACCGACTCACTTGGAGGTATTGCCATGTCTCAGACGCTTTCCGCCGGAATCACCCGTGACCGTGCGTTCGAACTGCTCAACGAGCACAACAAAGATCCGTTCCACATCACCCACGGCGAGACGGTCGAAGGCACCATGCGCTACTTTGCGCGCGAGTTCGACCCCGAGAACGAGGAGTTTTGGGGTATCGTCGGCCTGCTGCACGACTTGGATTGGGAGGAGCATGAGGACGACCCCGTGAACCACACCATCTATGCTGCCAAGATTCTGGAGGGCGAGGGCGCACCGCCCGAGCTCATCCGCGCCATCCAGACGCACACGTCCGATTTCAACGCCTCGCTGCCCAAGCCCGAGTCGCAGATGGAGAAGATCCTATTTGCGTGCGACGAACTTACCGGCCTGATCGGGGCCGCCGTTATCATGCGTCCGAGCAAAAGCGTCATGGACTTTACGACCAAGTCGCTCAAGAAGAAGTTCAAGGACAAGCGCTTTGCCGCCGGCTGCTCGCGCGACGTGATTACGCAGGGCGCCGAGATGCTGGGCTGGGAGCTCCCCGAGCTTTTCGACCGCACCATCGCGGCCATGCAGTCCTTCGCGCCCGACCGCGACACCTTCCAGGCCTAACCTGCCAAAAAGGGACAGGTTTTTTGGTAGGTTTTATCTGGGAAAACGCTTCCGTTGGACGTTATTCAGCGGAAGCGTTTTCTGTTTGACATGGTGACGTTGGCGAATGGCGGCGCCTCGCGGCAGGCAGCTGCGCTTCGCCGTACTCGTAACTCGGCAAGCGCGACGCTAGGACGCGTTCTTGATAATCCATGTCCCCAGTCCGGTCAACAGCTGAACCTGCCTAACCGTTAACCCTTCTTTTCGAAGCGCGAGAATCGCCTCATTGCGAAGTGGCTTGGAGACGGATTTGAGTTCCGTCGGAGCACATCCTGCGACACTCTGCACGATTGCCGTGCCAAATTCGCATAGATCTTCCTCGCGAACCTTGGCTGTTGCGCTGGGGCGATAGGGAAGCGACGGCGCACTTTCCATGAGCTGAAGGTATGAGCGAGGTGTTGGGAATAAAACACCGACAACGCTGCCGGTGACATGCGGCCGTGACCTGGCACTCATTAGATACTCACGATGGCTGCTCCAGGGATATTCGTCGTATGCCGCCAGTCCTGCTTTTTGTGGATTCAGATGAATGTATCGAATTGCCTCGAGTAAATATACTTCCGACTTAATGGGCGAATCCCAAAACCGCTCCTGAAACACGTGGCCGATATGTCCCGTCCGCGCATTGTACCTGCCCGCATACGATACGGCTACCGCGTGCATCGCGTCGCTCTTGCGGTCGTCCGGATCGTCGATGAGCAGATGAATGTGGTTTCCCATAAGGCACCAAGCGATAAGCTCGATATTGTGTTTGGGGAGAATCGCATCGAGGATCTGAAGCATGGCGATTCGGTCCTCGGCATCGTCAAACAGCAATTGCCCTCCGTTTCCACGCAACGTGACGTGGAAATAACCGGTTGGTGACTTTGAACGAGGTTTTCTCGGCATGGCCCCTCCTTTAGCTTGGATGGGCTGAAGATACCTCATTCGGAGGCTTCGGTTGTCGAGATTCAGTTCACCGACCATAGCTGCTACCTGCCGAAATGTTATTGCGTTTTCAAATTGATGCTTTTTAATGGTAATTGAACAAGACGGGCGCGCTTGTTGTGGATGCGGGCGTTAGTTGCGTCGATCTGGACGGCCCCCCTCGCGTGATGTCATCGCAAATGGGCTTCACGCATTTCTACGGCGATAGAAAAATGGCCGGGCGCTCACAAACAAAACGGAGAACTCGGCCATTTACTGATTGTTTGTTGACGTTTGGCCAGATAAAACCTGCCAAAATAAACCTGTCCCTTTTTGGCAGGTTAGTTGAGGGCGGCTTGGGCTAGGCGGGCTTCGGCGGCCTCCTCGGTGACGCCCAAGGCCACGGCGAACTCCTCGATGGAGCGGCGCTTGGCTTCCTTGAGTACGCGCATGTAGTAGGAGCTGGGCTTTTTATCAGCTTCCTCGGCCTGGCGAATGCGGTACATCATGGTCTTTGCCACGCGGACCGTCTCGGGCGCGCCCAGCTTGAGCTGCTGCTTAAAGTGCGTCTCCTCAAGCGAGCTGTTGCGCTCGGTAAAGGTGTCGCACTCCAGCTCGTCATAGTGGCTCAGCAGGTGCTCGGCATCTTGCTGCGAGATGGCGGCGTGCAAACGGTCGGCCTGCGCCACGGGGTACATGAGGATCGTCTGCGCATGTCCCTGCTTGGTCTCGAGCAGCAGCATGGGCTGCGGTGTGTCGTCCCTAAAACCGACGACGGTGCAGACTCCCTGGCCCGGATGAATGACGTGTTGACCGATTGAGAACATGCTACCTCCAACTTATACGAATTTACGTATGTCTAGAATAACACGCTGACGTGCGCAAACCCTTACTTTATGCAGGAAAAACACACAACTCTGATAGGTAAGAGTATTCGATAACAGACGCAGCTCATTCACACCTTTATGCATTTTCAACGCCTGCATAATCTGCAGGCAGACTGGCATCTTTGAGTGACTCCATACAAGCTGTAGTCATTTTTGTGCATATGCAATATCTATTAGCTTTACCCTGCGACAGTGCCCGTCGCTTGTGATAGAGTGCTACAAACTCTGGCTTTTACCCTACGAGTGACCAAGAGCTCGGGGGCTTTAACACAAGGAGGATCTATGCCCGAGAAGATTGAAGAGCTGGTACGCGCTGCGCTTGCTGCGGCCCAGGAGGCCGGCGACCTTTCCGCATTTGAACTTGACGATTGCGCTATCGAGCGACCGGCTGACACTTCTCATGGCGAGTGGACCTCTACCATGGCCCTGAAGTCCGCCAAGCTGGCCCACTGCGCCCCGCGCAAGATCGCCGAGGCCATCGTTGCCCATATGCCCGAGGACCCCGCGATCGAGAAGGTCGAGATCGCAGGCCCCGGCTTCATCAACTTCTACCTCTCCGTTGCCGTCAAGAATGCCATCTTTGGCGAGGCTCGCGAGAAGGGTATGGACTTCGCTAAGTCCAACGTCGGTGGTGGCCTGAAGACCCAGGTCGAGTTCGTTTCCGCTAACCCCGTCGGCCCCATGCACATCGGCCACGGCCGCTGGGCCGCGCTGGGCGACTCACTCTGCCGTGTTATGGACCACGCCGGTTACGACATCCAGCGTGAGTTCTACATCAACGACCACGGCTCTCAGATGAACACCTTCGGCAACTCCATCAGCACGCGCTATATGCAGCTTGCCGACATCATCGCCAAGCAGGGCGTGGATATCGACGAGGCTCACAAGCTGCTGATTGCCGACCGCGACGCCTTCGTTGCCGACGAGAATGACGAGCATCCCGAGACTCATCCGTACCAGGATAACTTTGCCGAGACCCTTGGCAAGGACTCCTATGGCGGCGACTACATCATCGACGAGGCCGCCGAGTTCTGGCGCACTGACGGCGATAAGTGGGTCAACGCCGATCCTCAGGAGCGTATGGAGAGCTTCCGCGAGCGCGGCTATGTAAAGATGGTCGACAACATGCGCGACCTTTGCCATGCCGTTAACTGCGACTTCGATCGTTGGTTCTCCGAGCGCTCACTGTATGTGAAGGACACTGAGGGCGAGACCGCCGGCACCTCCGCCGTCGACCGCGCTTTTGAGAAGCTCGACAAGATGGGCTACCTCTACACCAAGGACGGCGCCCTGTGGTTCCGCTCCACCGACCTGGGCGATGACAAGGACCGCGTCCTGATCAAGTCCGACGGCGAGTACACCTACTTCGCCTCCGACGTTGCCTATCACTGGGATAAGTTCCAGCGCGTCGACCACGTCATCGACATCTGGGGTGCCGACCACCACGGCTACATCGAGCGCGTCCGCTGCGTCTGCGACGCTCTTGGCTATCCCGGCAAGTTTGAGGTTCTGCTGGGCCAGCTCGTCAACCTGCTGCGCAACGGCAAGCCCGTCCGTATGTCCAAGCGCAAGGGCACCATGGTGACCCTGCAGGAGCTCGTCGACGAGGTCGGTTCCGACGCCGCCCGCTACACGCTCATCTCCAAGAGCTCCAACCAGATGGTCGACTTCGATATTGAGGCCGTTAAGAAGCGCGACAACTCCAACCCGGTCTATTACGTGCAGTATGCTCACGCCCGCGTGTGCTCCATCCTGCGCCGTGCCGCCGACGTTACGCCCGAGCAGGCTGACGAGATGGGCATGAAGGCCGTCGCCGCCAAGGCCATCGGTGAGAACGTTGATTACTCGCTGCTGACCGACCCGACCGAGCTCGCCCTTTCGCGCAAGCTCAACGAGCTTTCCGACCTCATCGCCAGCTGCGCTCGCGACCGCGCCCCGTTCCGTCTGACGCACTTTGCCGAGGAGCTCGCCGGCGACTTCCACAGCTTCTACGCTGCCTGCCAGGTTCTGCCGAGCGAGGGCCGTCCCGTCGACCCCGAGCTTTCGCGTGCCCGTCTGGCCGCTTGCGACGCCGTCCGCGTGACGCTCGCCCTGGTGCTCACCCTTGTTGGTGTCTCCGCTCCCGAGCAGATGTAAGCTACGGGTCATTTGACCGCGCAAGTTTGGTTTAACTGAGCCTTGAAAGCCCGATCTCCCATATGGAGGTCGGGCTTTTTGCACAAACGCCGTCGTATTGACGAATTTGGGACTGCTGGAAATACGAAACTATGCCGGTTTACTACGATGAATTGAGAAATTCCAACCACGCCGGCTTTTCGCAAAAAAGTGCAAGGCATCTACCTGCGGTTTTAGTTCAACAAATTTCGGAGTGGTCGCGGTTGAGCGATTCGTCGTAGTAAACCGTCATAGTTTTGGCGGAGGCATTCAGGTTTGTGGGCGGTAAACCAAAGATTGTCCCTTTTGACTAGTCGTTTAAGAACGTCCTCAATGACTAAGTTGCAGGTGGTTGCGGTTGTGTTACACTAACGCTGCGTATATGACGCAAATATCTCGATACAGATCAATGATGTCCGTCGGTATTTGACGGAGCTAGACTGTTTAGCCGCCCTGAAGGTTTATGCAGGGAGCATGTGATCACAGGGCTTGAAAAGAAAGTTGAGCAAACACTGTGTCTGATCAACAGCAAGAAAACGAAATAACGACGACGCAAGCCGCTCCCGCTGCACCGGTTGCGTCGGACCAGGTCGCGGCGCCCGCGCAAGCCTCGGCTCCTGAGACGCCTAAGGCTGCTTCGACGCCTACGCCTGTAGCGGCTGAGAAGGCCGTGTCTGCAACTGGTGAGGAGGCTGCTCCGGCAAAGCCCAAGCGTACGCGCCGCGCGGCCAAGCCTGCCGATGACGGCGAGGAGGTCACCAAGCCCAAGCGCCGTACCACGCGCACGACGCGCGCCAAGCGTACCGTTGCAGCTGACTCCTCGGCGCCGATTTCCGATGAGGTCGCGCAGGCACGTGCGTTGGCGCAGATTAGCGAGGCTCAGGTGGTGCGCGCCCGCCGTCGTGCTGCCGAGCGTGAGGCCGCGGCTCTGACCGAGCTTGCAGCTCCGTTTGTGCCCGAGACGCCTGCCGCCACCGAGACCCCTGTCGCCGACCAGCCAACCGAGAAGCCGGTACCGCGCACACGCCGTCGCACGGCTGCTAAGGCCGAGCAGGTTGCCGATCAGGTAACCCCCGAGCTCGCTGAGGCTTCGGTCCGTTCCGCGGCAGGGGAGGGCACATCGCCTGTTGAGCCCGCTGCGCCTGTCGAGGCCAGCGAAGTTCCCGTTGTCGATCCGGCTTTGCGCCCGCACCGTCGCGGTCGCAAGCCCAAGGCTTTCGTCGAGGCCGAGAAGGCCGCAGCCGCAGCCGCCGCCGCTCGGGATGCTGCGGCGACCGCCGAGCCTGCAACCGCTGCCGACGCGCCCGTCCAGGATGCTACGACTTCCGAGGCCGTTTCTGCCGATGTCGAGCCCGCCGACGTCCGTCCTGGTCGCAGCCATCGTACTGCTGCTAAGCGCACGTCCAAGGCCAAGGCTGCCAAGAAGGGTGCGTCCGAGGTTTCCGCCGAGACGACCGCCGATGCATCGACTGATGCCGCCGAGCCCCAAGACGTCGAACAGTCTGCGTCCGAGAAGCCCAAGCGCGGTCGCAAGAAGTCCGCTAAGGCCAAGGCCGTCGAGCAGCATGCCGAGGCCGAGCCGCAGGGCGATTCCAATGCCGAGGCCAGCGATGATGCTTCGGCTAACGAAGACGCCTCCGCAACCGATGGCACCGCCCCCGTCGAGACCGAAGAGAGCGCTCGCCCCAACCGCCGTCAGCACAAGCGCAACGACGAGCGTAATGACCGCAACGAGCGCAAGGACGAGCGTAACAACGATCGCCGCAACCGTCAGCGCGACCGCAAGCA
This sequence comes from uncultured Collinsella sp., assembly GCA_902492545.1. Classification (GTDB taxonomy): domain Bacteria; phylum Actinomycetota; class Coriobacteriia; order Coriobacteriales; family Coriobacteriaceae; genus Collinsella. Next base: position 15,966 of record CABULX010000024.1, read on the forward strand.
GCGCAATAAGGAGCGCAATGCCGCTCCGACTGAGCCCACGCTTTCGCGCGAGGAGCTCGCGGCCATGAAGGTCGCCGAGCTGCGCGAGAAGGCCAAGGAGTTCGAGATCGAGACGACCGGCAAGAAGAAGGCCGAGCTCGTCGAGGAGATCTACGTCACCGCCGCAAAGGCCGAGGGTTTCCGCGATATCAAGGGCATTCTGCAGATTCGCCCAGACAGCTCCGGCATCATCCACGCCCATGGCTACATGAAGTCCAACGACGACGCCTTCGTGCCCGCATACCTCATCCGTTCCGCGCGTCTGCGCACGGGCGATGTCATCGAGGGCTCGCTGCGTCCTTCGCGCGGCGGCGACAAGCGCGCCGGCCTCGCCAAGATCACGACCGTCAACGGCATGGATCCTGAGCAGATTCGCAATCGCCCCAAGTTCGGCGACCTCACCCCGGTCTATCCCAACGAGCCGCTGCGCATGGAGCATGGCAAGGATTCCATTACCGGTCGTGCCATCGACATCGTGTCGCCGATCGGCAAGGGTCAGCGCGGCCTGATTGTGTCCCCGCCTAAGGCCGGCAAGACGACGATCCTCAAGAAAATCTGCCAGTCTATCTCGATTAACAACCCCGAGGTGCACCTCATCTGCCTGCTCGTCGACGAGCGCCCCGAAGAGGTCACCGATATGCAGCGTTCCATCAAGGGCGAGGTTGTGGCGTCGACCTTCGATATGCCCGCCGACAACCACACTCGCGTGGCAGAGCTCGTCATCGAGCGCGCCAAGCGCATCGTGGAACTGGGCGGCGATGTTGTAGTTGTGCTCGACTCCATCACGCGTCTTGCCCGCGCCTACAACTTGGCGGCGCCCGCCTCAGGCCGCATCCTTTCGGGCGGCGTTGATTCGGCGGCACTGTATCCGCCCAAGCGTTTTCTGGGTGCAGCCCGCAATATCGAGAACGGTGGCTCGCTCACCATCCTGGCCTCCGCACTCATCGATACCGGTTCCAAGATGGACGAGGTCATCTTTGAGGAGTTCAAGGGTACCGGCAACATGGAGCTCAAGCTCGACCGCGACCTGGCCGATCGCCGCATTTTCCCGGCCATCGACCCTGTTGCCTCGGGTACGCGCAACGAGGACCTGCTGGTCGACGAGCAGATGCGCCCGTTTGTCTTTGGTCTGCGTCGCATCCTCGCCGGCATGAACAATACCGAGCGCGCGGCCGCATCGTTTATCAAGGGCCTCAAGGGCACCAACACCAACCAGGAGTTCCTGGTGCGTTCGGCCAAAAAGCATAGCGACTACGAGCAGACGTTCTAAGTCGTCAACCGCACGCGGCGTTATTGCCGGCGCGATGAAGGGTCGGGGCTTGCGCCTCGGCCCTTTTTATATCGCCACTCGGCGCCAGTTATCGACCATAAGACTGGCAAGCAGCAGGTTTCCCGTTTCAATCCGACATCGTCGCTTGCAATCGACAGGGCGGTTTCGCATAATAGCTTTTAAGCTTCGCGACGGAAAACGCAGATGAAACGAACCATATACCGTTGCTTTGGGGCATAGCCCCGCTTCATCTTCTCTCGCGCAGCCAACTGAATGATGCGATTTGGGTGCTGGAAGATGGGGAGAGCTCATGGCTTCTTCTGATGCAACACAACGAGCAGTCCTTGCCGGACTTTCGTGCGGGATCGGCCTGGCCGCCCCCGTGGTTATGTATGCCGCGACGCTGCCGTTTTCGTCGGTGAACGAGACGGTCGTGGCGGGTGCGGTTCCCTTCGCCGTGGGCGCGGTGGCGGGCGTGGGTATCTATGCCGCCTCGCTGGGCATCTCCGAGTACCGTGCGCAGCGTGAAGAGCGTCTGTTCCAGCCCGATGCCATGGGCGGTGCTGCCAATCTCAATCAACATCAAAGTGAGTTCAAGACCGCCTCGATTCCGGCTCAGCAGCAGGATGCGACTCCTTACGCTGCGGCTTCTGCTTCTCAGGCTCAGGCGGAGCAGTCTACCTCGGCATACCTTTCCGGCCTGACTGGTGCGTTCCAGCGCCGTCATGCCGATGATGGTGTCCCTACCATCGCTCGAGCCGCAGATGCTATGGACGAGGCCGAGGCTTGGTCCATGATCGACAGTATGCTCGACGACGATTCGCCGGTGAGCTGCGACCCTGCACACTCGCGCGACGTCTATCAAGTCGCCATCGACGAGCTTACCAACGGCGGGCAGACCGGCTCCTTCAATCGTGACGACATCGCCGCCGCGGCGCGCGCCGTGTCGGGCTCCCAGGCCGCCCCTGCGGGCAGCACGGCGGCTTTCGTGGCACTCGTTGCCAACGCGGCAGCCAATAACGCCTACAACGCTACCTCGGGCGACGCGAACGCTTCTGCCGATTATTCGTACGTTGATGAAGCCATTACCGCGGACGAGGAGGCCGTTGCCGCCCGCCGTGCCGCCGAGAGCTCGCTTTGGGGCGCTCCTGCTCAGCAGCAGGCGGCTGAGGCTGCGCCGTACAACGCAAACCTCGCCAGCATGCCTATCATCTCCGGTGCCGCGGACATCGATCTCGATGACCTCGATGAGCCTGCAGCCATCACCGCATCGATTGATGCCCAAGATCGCATCGACACCGGCGACCTTCCGGACGCCTCGCTCGAGGTCGATGTCCCCATGGCCGATTACTCGGGCCACGAGGACATGTGGGCCGCCGCCACCGCGATTCTGGATGAGATTGACGAGCCCGCTCCTGTTGCAGTCCCCACTCCCGTCGCTGCCCCTCAGCCTGCTGCTCCCGCCTATGTCGGCCGTCACAGCGCTGTGTTCCCCGAGGATACCGCCCGTATCTCGCGCGAGAGCATCGAGCGGGCCGAGGCTATTGCCGCCGGCATTATGGAAAATCGTCGTCACGAGCGCGTCAATCAGATCCTCGAGGAAGAGATCGAGCGCCTGCAGTCCTCTACCGCCAAGCGTACGGGCCGTGCCTATCTGAGCGTTATCGAGGGCGGTACCGCCAGCTTCGCGCCGCTCCGCGCGGAGGCATAACTTCTGCATGGTTAAGATCAATCGAAAATGGGCGGTCGTGACCTGCCTGATGGCGCTCTTGATCTGGGGCAATTCGCTGGTTCCCGGCTCGGGGTCGGGCTCACTGAGTCTAACGGTCATGGAAGCTATCCGCGGTTTCCTGCACGGCGTGGGACTTCCATATGAATGGGTGACCAACTTTGTTGTTCGCAAGTGCGCGCATTTTACCGAGTATATGGTGCTCGGCATCCTGGCAACGCACGCTTTTGATTTTGAGGGCCGGCACACCTTTGACGTGCTGCTGCCCACGGCGGTGTTCCTGCTGCTGATTCCCTCGATCGACGAGACGATTCAGCTCTTTGTGCCGGGACGCGCCGGCATGATCACCGATGTGATGATCGACTGCTGTGGAGCGGCAATGGGCGTTGTGCTCCGATATCTCTTACGGTCGCTGATGTACGCCAAAAAGGCCGCCTAGGACGTATTGTTTGGTCCTAGGCGGCCTTTTTTATTTGAGGGCTTATATGAGGCGTGGTGGCGTCGTTCCATTGGTCGGATTTGCTGGGCGCGCCACGCCCCGTGGGTGCGTCTGTTACTGAAGCGCCTGTGCGCCCAGGGCAAGGCAACCCATGATGCCCTGCTTGCCCTCGAGGCTGTTGTTGACAATGTAGGTATCGATGTCGTTGACCTCGGGCGTGACGATATAGCCGTTGAGCATTTCGGCACATTTCTTGCGTGCGAGCGGCACGATGGGGGTGTGGTCGGCCACGCCGCCGCCGATGATGATCTTTTGCGGCGCGTAGCACAGCGTGTAGGTCATGAGCGCCTGTGCCAGATAGCCGGCGAGCAGGTCCATGGCCTCCGGGTCATCGGCCATGTCTCCGGCGCTCTTGCCATCCCAGCGCTTTTTAACGCCGGGGCCGGCGATGAGGCCCTCGAGACAGTTGTCGTGGAAGGGGCAGGCGCTGTGCTCGCCAATGGTGTCGCGCGGGTCGCGCGTGACCAGGATGTGGCCGGCCTCGGGATGCATCATGCCGTGCACGAGCTTACCGCCCGAGAGCACGCCGGCGCCCACGCCGGTGCCGATGGTCAGGTAGACCACGTCGGTGAGGCCCTTGGCGCAACCAAACGTGACCTCGCCCAGGCAGGCGACGTTGACGTCGGTATCGTAGCCGCAGGGGATATTGAGCTCGTTTTGGATAGTGCCCAGCAGGTCAAAGTAGCGCCATGCCGTTTTGGGCGTCTCCAGGATCTTGCCGTATTGGGGCGAGGCAGGGTTGACTGCGGTGGGGCCAAAGGCGCCGATGCCCAGCGCGGCGATGCCCTTGTCGGCAAACCATGCGTTGACGGCCTCAACGGTCTCCTGCGGGGTCGTGGTCGCGATCTGCTCGCGCTCTAGGACCGTACCGTCCGCATAGCCCGTGGCGCAGACCATCTTGGTGCCACCGGCCTCGAGCGCTCCGATAAGCTGCTGCTCTGCCATAGTATTCCTCTCTCTGGGACGAGTTGCTCCGTGACTAAAGTATAGAGCTCTAAACTATTTAAGAAAGCGCTATAGAAAGAAGCCTCGCAACGCGGCGGGCGGTGCGGGGCTTCTTTGGTTGCTTTAGTTGCCGGGCCGTCCTTACCCGCGCGGCTTGATTTTATCACGTAGCGACTTGAGGTTCTCCAGCGCCGCGTTAAGCGTCTCGTCTCGCTTGGCAAAGTGGAAACGAATCAGATGGTTGACGGGCTCGCGGAAGAAGCTCGAGCCGGGCACGGCGCCCACGCCCACCTTAGACGCGAGGTCCTCGCAGAATTCGAGGTCGCTGTCATAGCCAAACTCAGAGATGTCCATCATGACGTAGTAGGCGCCCTGCGGCACGTTGTGCGTGAGGCCGATGCTGCCGAGTCCCTGACAGAACAGGTCGCGCTTGGCGGTGTAGAGGTCGAGGACCTCCTGGTAATAGCTGTCGTCGAAGTTGAGGGCGGTGACGACAGCTTCCTGCAGGGGAGCGGCGGCACCCACGGTGAGGAAGTCGTGGACCTTCTTGATGCGCTCGGTGATCTGGGCCGGGGCAATGGTGTAGCCCAGACGCCAGCCGGTGATGGAGTACGTTTTGGACAGCGAGCTGCAGCTGATGGTTCGCTCGAACATGCCGGGCAGCGTGGCCATATAGACGTGCTCGTGGGGCGCGTAGACGATGTGCTCGTACACCTCGTCGGTGATGCAGTAGGTGTCGTACTTTTTGCAGAGGTCGGCGATAAAGGTGAGCTCCTCGCGCGTAAAGACCTTGCCGCAAGGGTTGGAAGGGTTGCACAGGACGATGGCCTTGGGGTCGTTGTCGCGGAAGGCCGCCTCGAGTGTCTCGCGGTCAAAGTCGAATGTGGGCGGGTTGAGCGGCACGTAGATAGGCTCGGCACCCGAAAGGATCGTGTCGGCGCCGTAGTTCTCGTAGAACGGCGAGAAGATGACGACCTTGTCTCCGGGGTTCGTAACCGTCATCATGGCGGCCATCATGGCCTCGGTGGAGCCGCAGGTGACTACGATATTCTCGTTGGGGTTTACCGACATGCCCATAAAATGCTCCTGCTTGGCGGCAAGCGCCTCACGCATGGCCTGGGAGCCCCAGGTGATGGAGTACTGGTGGTAAAGCGGCTTGGGGTCGGTGGCGATGGTGCTGAGGCTATCGAGCAGCTGCGCTGGGGGATCGAAGTCAGGGAAGCCCTGCGAGAGATTGACAGCGCCGTACTTATTGGAGATGCGTGTCATGCGGCGGATGACCGAATCGGTAAACGTTGCCGTGCGGTTGGAGAGTTCTTTCATGACGGTCCTTTCGAGCATTTGCAGTGGGGCAAGTTTACTCCTATGAAACCGGTGGGATTTGCTCGAAATGGTCTCGAAAGACTCTTTGGTTGATTTTCAATCTCAACGCAACAGCCTGAACGGACCCCGCGTTTCCGCAGCT
>CABULX010000025.1 GCA_902492545.1 uncultured Collinsella sp.
TTGCAGCCGGAGTGAAAAAGGTTATTAGTGGCCGGGCCCGCGACCGGTGGGACATGTACCCCCAATTAACTGTTCTTCATGACAATCGAATCCACAACATCGGCCACATTCTCACAGCAGTCGGCGCAGTACTCCAGGAAGGCGTAGACGTCACGCCAAGCGATGACCTCGAGCGGATCCTTGCCGTTAACGTGCAGGTTGCGCATGGCGTTGATGTAGAGCTCGTCGGCCTCGGACTCGATGGTGTTGATTTGGATGACGAGCTCGCGCAGCGTTTTGGACTTGCGGTAGTTGGGAAGCTCGACCATAAGGTCCTTCATGGCGCGGCAGGCATCGGTTACCTTGTGAGCGATGACGATGGCATCGGGGTGGATGCTCTGGATGTTGGTGAAGTAGACGCGCTGCACGACGCCTTCGATGCGGTCGAGCACGGTGTCGAGCGAGCAGCTCATCAGGTCTAGATCCTCGCGCTCAAGCGGGGTGATAAAGGCGGTGAGCAAGGCGTCTTCGAGCTCGTGGTGCTTCTTGTCTGCCGCATGCTCAATCGCATGCATCTTATCGAGCATGTCGTGGATCTGCGCAGGGTCAAAGTTCTCAAAAATCTTGGTGAGCAGCTCTGCGGCCTGGACGGCTAGGTCGGCGCAGGCGACGTAGTTGTCAAAGTAGAACGAATCGGGTTTCTTAGCCATGGGTGGGTCCTTTCGAGGCGAAGACGGGTGGGCGAAGTGTTGCGGTCCAGATGGACGTTCGGTTTGACTAGAGGAACATCATGAACAGCTTGGCCATGACAAAGCTGATGAGTCCGCAGGCGGGGAAGGTGAAGAACCAGGTGAACATCATGTCCTTGACGACACCGAAGTTGATGGCCGAAAGGCGCTTGACGGCACCGACGCCCATGATGGCGCAGGTCTTGATGTGGGTGGAGGACACGGGGATGCCGGTAAGGGTGGCAAGCAGCAGGTTTGCGGCGCCCGCCAGGTCGGCGGAGAAGCCCTGGTACTTTTCGAGCTTGACCATGCTCTGGCCGACGGACTTGATGATGCGCTCGCCGCCCACGCTGGTGCCGATACCCATAGTGGCCGAGCACAGCAGCATAATCCAGATGGGGATGCCTGCATCGCCGACGCTCGTCTGGCCGCTGGCAAAGGCCACGCCTAAAAAGAGCACGCCGATGAACTTCTGTCCATCCTGCGCGCCGTGCATAAAGCTCATGGCCGCAGCGCTCGCGATCTGAGCGTATTTAAAGAAGACATTGGCACGTCGCCTGTTGGCGGCGGCGAAAAGAATCGAGACGAGCTTGCACAGGACCCAGCCCATAACAAAGCCCAGGCCGATGGAGAGCGCCAGGCCGTAGATGACCTTCATCCACTCGTGGACGTTGACGCTGTTCGCGCCGCCGAGGGCGATGGCGGCACCGGTCAGGCCGGCGATAAGGCTGTGGCTTTGCGAGGTGGGGATGCCAAAACGCGACGCCGTGGCGCCGTAGACGACGATGGAGAACAGCGCCGCGCACAGGCAGGCGAGCGCCATGGTGCTGTTTCCGCCAAAGTCGACGATATGTGAGATGGTGTTGGCGACGCTCGCGTTAAAGTGCGTCATGATGAGCACGCCGAGGAAGTTGAATGCGGCGCTCATGAGAATGGCGGCGCGGGCGGGCATGCAACGCGTAGTGACGCAGGTCGCGATGGCGTTGGGCGCGTCGGTCCATCCATTGACGAAGATGGCGCCCAACGCGAGGATCACGGTGACGGCAAGGACTGGGTTCGACACAATTTGGCCGAGGAAGGTTGAGAACGTTACGTCCATATATGGGCTTTCTCGAAGTTTGCAGGCACGTTACAAAAACATGATAAATCGTATCACCTCCTGCGGGTTTCTTTACCGAGTTCTGATGAGAGAAGTGAACTTTTTGGCACTAAAATTGAATATTAGCCCTGTTGACCGCGGGTGTTCTTTTTGCTAACACGCCATGCGGACACGTGCGATTGCTACGACACTCCAAAACCACAGTCTGTTCGCTTTACAACATGCAAACATGCGTTCGATAATAGGAGGCATGGAATATCGACAGACAGATGGCAAAACTCGGCGCGTACACAAGCAGTATGTGGACGTCGTGGCTCGCATCCTCGCGGGCGGACAGGTCGTGCCGGTCACCGTCTGCTGGGTCGACGGTCGTTGCTTTACGATTGACGAGATTGTCTCGTCCACGGGCTTTGGCTTAACGGTTCACGGTGTTCGTACGGCAACGTATAGGGTTCGTTTTGGCGGGCATGCGACCGAGTTGTATCTGGAGGACCAGGCGTGCGGACGGCCGGACGGCTCGCAGGCCCACGTGATGCGTTGGTGGGTCTGGGCCTTTGATCGTACGCTTGAGGGCGAGCGCCGTAGGTAAGGACGCACGGCGTTCGGGTACAATGACAGGAATCTTGTCAGTTACTGCGCCGTTATTTGTGGCGCTTTTTGAAAGGACGAACCTATGAACGATATCCAGGGCTATCAGAACGGCCCCGTCGAGAGCGGCGCAAGCCGCGCCAAGGAGATGTCGCCGCGCGCGTACAATCTCGCCATGTCTGCCCTGATCTTCTTGGGCTTTTGCGCCATGGGCGCCGGCGCCTACTTTACGAGCACCATGTCGTTTGCGCGCATGATGATGAGCGGAGCCGCCTTGCCGCTGGTCTTTGGCTCATTTATTTTGACCATCGTCGGCATGGTCATGATGTCGGCCGCCGCCAGCAAGCAGTCCGTGGGCCTGTCCCTTGTGGGCTACGTAATCTTTGCGAGTACCTTTGGCCTGACCGCGTCGTTTGGCCTTGCCAACTACGACCTGCCCACCATCAACACTGCCTTTATCGCCACGGCCGCCATCACCTTTGTCTTTGGCGCCTTGGGCGTGACGTTCCCCAAGTTTTTCCAGCGCGTATATGGCATCGGTTTTGGCATTCTGCTCGCCACTATTCTGGTTGAGATCGTGCTGATGTTCATGGGCGTCTCGCAGACCATCACCGACCTGATCGTGATCGTGGTGTTCGCCGGCTTTATTGGCTACGACACCTATGTTGCCACGACGGTGCCGCCTACGCTGCCCAACGCCGTGCTCATGGCGTCCAATCTGTTCGTGGACATTATCAACGTGTTCCTGCGCATCCTGAACATCCTTGGCCGTCGCGACTAGTGGCGAATTGCGGCGGTGCTTGCCGTGCGTGTAAATCGATGCGAAAGGCGGTCCTTCGGGGCCGTCTTTTTTGTACGCGGCGGGGTATCATGGATGGAAAAAGCCGATAGCGGCAGCGACAGGAAAGGTGGCCACTTATGGCAGACGTCGACAACAGGAACCGTAACCGCAGGTCTAATCGCGCGGGTCAGCCCAATCCCAAGCGCGAGGCCCGTGCCAAGGCCGCCGAGCGTCACGTGGCAACTGTGTCCGAAGCGTGCGCCAAGGATATCGAGCGTTCGCTTGCCGGTGTTCGCGAGTTTGACGGTATGCCTGCCGGCTTTGTCGCGGCGATGAAGGCCAAGGTTCAGAGTGCTGTGGCCGCCGAAGAACAGGTTGCCGAGGACGTCGAGGGCGCGGAGGCTGCCGAGGTCGAGGCAGCGCTCGAGCCCGTCGAGGAGCCTGCCGAGGAAATCGCCGAAGCTGAGTCCGCGCCTGCTGAGGAGCTCGCTCCGGTTCTGCCCGAGGTCACCGTGCTCGATGCCTCCGCCACGCAGGCCATCCTGGACAACGGTCGTGGCTATGCGCAGTTCTGCGACATGGCCGTGCTCGCCTTTGCCTCGTTCACCAATCCGGGCGGTGGCTATATTCAGGGTTATCTGGGCCAGGAGGCCACGCTGTGCGCCGATTCGTATCTGTACAACGTTCTCGATAAGCAGCGCAAATGGTACGGCGAGAACCGTCGCCGCAACATCAACTGCGAGCTTTACCGAAACCGTGCGCTGGTGGTGCCTGCGGTGCGCTTCGACCGCAACCACGTGCATGCATACGCCGACGTGATCGTGGCCGCCGCGCCCAACGTTAAGCGCGCCCGCCAGGAGTATCGCGTGAGCGACGATGCTCTGCTGGATGCCCTGCGCGACCGCATTCGCTTTGTGCTTGCCATCTGCGACGAGCTAGGTCGCGAGAAGCTCGTGCTGGGCGCTTGGGGCTGCGACAACAACGGCTTTGACGCAGAGGCCGTGGCCGAGCTCTTCCGCAAGGAGCTCGCGTCGGGCGACTTTAAGGTCAAGCAAGTCTTCTTTGCCGTGCCTTCTACGCGCTGGGATGAGGATTTTGCCAAGTTCGAGCACGTGCTGGCAAACTTCCCCGAGCGCAACGAGGAGTCCTATGCCCAGGTTGCCGCTCGCGCTGCGGCAGCTCGCGCCGCCGAGCAGGCCCAGGCTGCTACCGAGGATGATGAGGACGAGGACGATTGGCGCAAGTACCTGTAATCGGTACGTGCTGACAGATAGGCCGAGCCGACGGGAGAGGCTGCTTCCGTCGGCTTTTTACTGAGCGAGGGGCTTACGATGAAAAACGTTCTATGCTTTGGCGACAGCAACACCTATGGTTACGATCCGGCGGGCATGCGCGACGGCACCGCGGTGCGCTATGCGCAGGATGTGCGCTGGTGCGGCGTGGCCCAACGTGACTTAGGCGAGGGCTGGCATGTAATTGAAGAAGGCCTCAACGGCCGCACGACGGTACGCGACGACATGTGCCATCTGGATACCAATCTTAACGGCATCCGCGCGCTGCCGATGCTGCTCGAGGCCCATAAGCCGCTGGATGCGATCGTTATTATGCTGGGAACTAACGATTGCAAGACGGTCTTTGGTGTGACGGCCTCCGATATTGCCCGTGGCACCATGGCACTGATTCGCGCGGTGCGCGCATTTCCCTGGACCAATGCCGCATCCTGCCCGCGTATTCTGCTGATGGCACCTATCAAGATCAAGCCGCAAATCGCCGATGTATATATGACCGATTTTGACGAGCGTTCCGTCGAGGCCTCGGAGCATTTTGCTGAATACTACGCGCACGTAGCCGAGCAGTTTGGCTGCGACTTTTTGAATGCCGCCGACTTTGCCGAGCCGGGCGATATCGACTATCTGCATATGATGCCCGAAAGCCATGAGAGCCTGGGTCACGCCGTGGCAGCCAAGCTCCAAGAGATGCTCGGAGAGTAGCGCGACCCCAAGCCACCGCAAAGGGGACGGGCGCCTTTGCGGTGGTTTTGGGCTGCAAATCTTAATACTGCCACATGTGATTGACGGGGCCGGAGCCTTTGCCCATGTCAAAGCCGGCGGCCAGAGCGCCTGTCAGGTATGCCTTGCCGGCGTTGACGGCGTCGGCAAGATCCATGCCCTGAGCCAGCGCGCAGGCGATGGCGGACGAGAGCGTGCATCCGGTGCCGTGCGTGTTGTCGGTCTCGATGCGCTTGTGGCGGAACCACGTGGTGAGTGGATCTCCCAGATGGTTGCCCTCGTCATCGAGTGGCGCGGGTTCGGCCAGTACATCGTTGGCCTCGTTGACAAGATGCCCACCCTTAACGAGGGATGCACAACCAAAGCGGCGGGTGAGGAGCATGGCAGCATTTTGCTGCGTGCGCTCGGAGTCGACCTCGTAGTCGAGCAGGGCCATGGCCTCGGGAATATTGGGCGTGATAACCGTCGCTAGCGGGAACAGGCGGCGAGTGAGCGCCTCTGCGGCATCTTCGGCAATCAGCCGTGCGCCCGAGGTGGCTACCATGACGGGGTCGACTACCACGTTTGTCGCCTTCCAGGCGCTCAGGCGGTCGGCGATAACATCGATAATCTCGACAGAAGAAACCATGCCGATCTTGACGGCGCTCGGGCGGATATCGTCAAAAACGGCGTCAATTTGCGCGGCTACGATATCTGGCGAGATATCCTGCACGGCGGTAACGCCCAGTGTGTTTTGCGCTGTGATGGCGGTGATGGCCGTCTGGGCATACAGACGGTGCGCCGTGATGGTCTTGATGTCGGCCTGAATGCCGGCGCCGCCGCTGGAATCGGATCCCGCGATGGACAGGACGGCAGGTACCTTACTACGATCCATGTTCGCTCCCTTGTTCGGTCGGAATCAAATGGGTCTTTAAGCCAGCATTATAAAGATGCCCGGGCCGACTCTATGTCGAACCCGGGCGGGCGATGCAATCTTTACGCAAATGCAAGCAAATGTTCACACGTCAACAATTGACAGACACCAGCTCGCCGACAGAAGCGGCCGCGGCGACAGGCTAGTCCTCCATGCCGAGGTCGATCGTGGTGCCCTCGAAGATCTTGTTGACGGTGCGGACGGCGCACATCTTGCCACACATGGTGCAAGTGCCCTCGGTGGCGGCGGGGGACTCCTCGTAGCGCTTCTTGCCCGTAACCGGGTCGAGCGCGCACTCCCACATGGCGTCCCAGTCAAGCTTGCGGCGTGCCTGGCCCATCTTGTCGTCCATGTCGCGGGCGTGGGGCACCTTTTTGGCGATGTCGGCGGCGTGTGCGGCGATCTTGGTGGCCATGAGGCCGTCGAGCACATCCTGGGCGTTGGGCAGGCATAGGTGCTCTGCCGGTGTCACGTAGCACAGGAAATCGGCACCGGAGCTGGCGGAGATGGCGCCGCCGATGGCAGCGGTGATGTGGTCGTAACCCACGCCGATATCGGTCACCAGCGGCCCGAGCACATAGAACGGAGCATTGTGGCACAGGCGCTTCTGCAGTTTCATGTTGGCGGCGATCTCGTCGAGCGCCATGTGACCCGGGCCCTCGACCATGACCTGGACGCCGGCGGCCCAAGCGCGCTTGCACAGCTTGCCCAGCTCGATCATCTCAGCGGTCTCGGTGGCGTCGTTGGAGTCGTAGAGGCAGCCCGGGCGGCAGGAGTCGCCGAGTGAAATCGTCACGTCGTACTCGTGGCAAATCTCGAGCAACTCGTCGTAGAACTCATAGAACGGGTTCTCGTTACCGGTGACCTCCATCCAGCCAAACAGCAGTGAGCCGCCGCGGCTCACGATGTTCATCAGGCGGCCGGTCTCCTTAAAGGTCTTGGTGACCGACTTGTTGATGCCGCAGTGAATGGTCATAAAGTCCACGCCGTCCTCGGCATGCGCGCGCACGACTTCGAACAGGTCGTCCTTGGTGAGCTTGACCAGCGGCTTTTCCATGTAGCCGATGGCGTCGTACATGGGGACGGTGCCTACCATGAGCGGCGTCTCGTCGATGAGCTGCTGGCGGAACTGGCGCGTCTTGCCCGAGTTGGAGAGGTCCATGATGGCGTCGGCGCCAAAGTCCTCGGCGATCTTGACCTTCTTCCACTCTTCGGCGGCATCGGCCTTATCGCCCGAGATGCCCAAGTTGACGTTGACCTTGGTGGACAGGCCCTCACCGACGCCAAAGGCGCGCATGCCCTTTTTGATGTGCACGATGTTGGCGGGAATGGCGATGCGGCCGTCGGCCACGCGCTCGCGGATGTACTCGGGGTCGCGATGCTCGCGCTCGGCGACTTCCTTCATCTGCGGTGTGATCTGCCCGGCGCGGGCGAAGTCGATTTGCGTGACGAGCTTGGGCTCGGTCTGTGTGCTCATTGGCACGGCTCCCTTCGTTGGCATTACCCATATCAGGTTTGCGGGTCAGGGCGGGCGCGCCCAGTCTCAGCCTGCCGTCTTGTCCTGCAAGCTCCCCGTTTATGTGGTGGGCTCAAGTATAGCCTGAATGGGTACGATTGGGCCAACGAGCGTGCCTGTGGGGAGGCGAACATGGAAGACAAGCATCTATATCGAGAGACGCAATGGGATGTATCGGCCGAGGAAAGCCGTGCGCACCATGGCCTTGTCGCGATTGGCTTTGCGGTGCTTGCCGTGCTGGTGATTGCCTTTTGTATCTGGACGTTTGGTGGTCGCGGCGGCGCTGCATGGGAGTTCGAGGCTGATGATAGCCTACCGATTATGACGGTGAGGAGTACTGGCGGTAATGCCAATACGCTCGCCGTTCCGGGCGATTATTGGTACCCGTGCGATGAGTTTGTGCAGTTGCAGCTGAGTGGTGGGTCTATTCCTGGTGAGGAAATCGAACGCGTGACGTATGATGCGACGTTCAAAACGTTGACGGTGAAGCTCAAAGATCAAGGGGATGTGCCCACGACGATGGATATCGCGCTGACGGAATGGCGCCTGGAGCCCCCGTCGGGTGTTGCGGTGTCCGAGGTCGAGCACGTCAAGATTGTCTATCAGGACGGTTCGACAAACGGGATTGCAAAGGCCGACGGTCTAGCAGAATAGGTGTCGAGCCTAGCAGCCAATTCATAAAAGTTGCGGTGGAATAGTTCCTGATTGTGCGAAAAAGGCTCAAATAGGAATTATTCCACCGCAAGTTATATAGAGAAGGCTGAGCGGGTCAGTGTTGGGTGCCGGCTCTAGAGCATCTGTTCGTTGATGAACACGAGGGTGCCTAGGTATGAGAGCTCGGGGACGTGGCGATAGCCGATGTTGAATGCGGTAAGTTCGCTTGCATCCTCGAGCTTGTTTTCTGCCATCCACCGCACCATGGAGCCGCGCGCCTTTTTGCTGGCGGTCGACCGTTGGATGGGCTTCCCGTTGCGGATACCCTCGCCAAAGAGGCATGTGACGGCCGTGGCGTCGTCCGCGAAGTGGGGCAGAACGGCTTTGGCATACTCTACGCTGGCGAGGTTGACGATCGTGGTGTTTGAGCCTGCCGGGGCGGTAGCCCGTGCGAGCTTGTCGCCCCAAAACGCGTAGAGGTCTCGGGCATCGTCGACGGCAAGCTTCGCGCCCATCTCCAGCCGATACGGTTCAACGGCATGAAAGGGGCGTACGCATCCGTAAAGGCCCGAGAGGATCCACAGATGGTCTTGCAGCCATGCGAGCTGCGCGGAATCCATCACCTCGGGCGCCATGCTCTGGTATTGAATGCCGTGATAGGACATGACGGCAGGGGAGAGGTGACGGGCGAGTTCGGGATTGTCGAGATTGCTGTTTTTCAGGATGGGCCCGAACTCATGCAGGGTGTTGAGGCAAGGCCCCAGCAGTTTGTCACTCACGTTCCATAGCGCTTGTAGGCCGCCGCTGCCTTCATTTCGTTCGATATCTAGCAGTGCGCGGTGGAGGCGAGCCGTTTCGTGTGCAAAAGGCGGTATGCCCAAAACGTCAAAGGCATCTTGAGCCGTCCGCATCTGTTTGGCGGGCGAAATGACGACCTGTAGCATGGGCTCTCCTCTGCCAAAAAAGTTGCGGTGGAATACGGTCTGTTTTGGCCGTTTATGGGCCAGTTTAGTCCGTATTTCACCGCAACTGATGAAGGGTTGGTTAGGCTCGCTCGATGAAGGCCTTGTAACCGCGATATGCCTCGTAGATGTCGGCCTTGTTGGCGACCTCCCACAGGGCGTGCATGGACAGGACGGCAACGCCGGAGTCGATGACGTTCATGCCGTACTTGGCCATGATGTAGGCGATGGTGCCGCCGCCACCAGCGTTGACGCGGCCGAGCTCGCAGGTCTGGAAGTCCACGCCGGCCTCGTCCATGATGTCGCGGACGAGGGCCACATACTCGGCGTCGGCGTCGTTAGAGCCGCCCTTGCCGCGGCTGCCCGTGTACTTGTTAAAGCACAGGCCGCGACCCATGAAGGCGGCGTTCTTGGTCTCGAACTTGCCGGCATAGCCCGGGTCGAAGCCGGCGGACACGTCGGAGGAGAGCATACGGCTGCGGGCGAGCGCGCGGCGCAGAGCCAGCGGGCTGTCCTCGCCGGCGAGCATCATGATCTCGGCGACGGTGTTCTCGAAGAAGCGACTCGTCATGCCGGTGGCACCCACGGAACCGATCTCCTCCTTGTCGACGATGAGCGTGATGCTCGTGCGCTCCACGTTGGTGACGTTGATCTGGGCGAGCATGGAGGGGTAGGCACAGACGCGGTCGTCATGGCCATAGCCCAGAATCATGGAGCGGTCGAGGCCCATGTCGCGGGCGGGGCCGGCGGGCACGACCTCGATCTCGGCGGAGAGGAAGTCCTCCTCCTCGACGTCGTACTGCTCCTTGAGGATATCCAGGAACATCTGCTTGACGGGCTCCTTGGGGGCGTCCTTGTCGTCCTCGTCAAACTTGACGGGGCGGCCGCCCACGATCACGTCGAGAATCTCGGCATCGACGGCGTCCTTGGCAGGTTTGGACATCTGCTCGCTCGAGAGGTGGATCAGCAGGTCGGAGATGGTAAAGACCGGGTCGTCCGCCTTGTCGCCGATATTGATGTCGACGGTGGTACCGTCCTTTTTGCAGATGACGCCCACGAGTGCGAGCGGGGAGGCCACCCAGTGGTAGCTCTTGACGCCACCGTAGTAGTGCGTGTCGAGGTAGGCCATGTCGCCGGCCTCGAAGGCGGGGTTCTGCTTAAGGTCTAGGCGCGGCGAGTCCACGTGGGCGCCCAGGATGTTAAAGCCCTGCTCGAGCGGGGCGTTGCCCAGGTTGACGAGCATGAGGTCCTTGCCGTGATTGGCGGCGTACACCTTGTCGCCTGCCTTGAGCTCGCGGCCTTCGGCGATCACGGTCTCCAGGTCGACGTATCCCGCCTCCTCGGCCATCTTGATGCCGGTCTTGACGCACAGGCGCTCGGTCTTGTTCTCGCTCAAAAACTGCTTATAGCCGCGGCAAAGCTCCTCGAGCTCCTCGACTTGCTGTGGCGTGTACTTTTTCCATGCGCAGGGACGCTCCATGACGCAGGCTCCTTTCGGATCGATCGTGCTGGTTGATGTACCGTGAGCCATCGTATCACGCGCGGGCTCACGGTGGCGGGGGAGCTTGATGTGAGGTGGCCGCGGGGCGGGGAGCGTGTAAACTGGAGTGAGCAAACCGTGCCCAGCCCAAAGCGAGGTATTTAATATGTCTGACAAGCGCCGCACTTTTGCCGTTATCGACGGCAACTCGCTCATGCACCGCGCCTTCCACGCCGTGCCGCCGACCATGAACGCGCCGGACGGTCGCCCCACCAACGCGATCTTTGGCTTTCTGAACATGTTTCTTAAGATGATTGATGCCTTTAACCCCGACGGTGTGGTCGTGGCGTTTGACAAGGGTAAGCCGCACGTGCGCATGGAGATGCTGCCGCAGTATAAGGCGCAACGCCCGCCCATGGACCCCGATCTGCATGCGCAGTTCCCTATGATTAAGGAGGTGCTCACCGCGCTCAACGTGCCGATTCTGCAGTCCGAGGGCTGGGAAGGCGACGATATCCTGGGAACCATGGCGCGCCTGGGCGAGCAGGCCGGCTGCGACATGCTACTGGTGACCGGCGACCGCGACATGTATCAACTCGTGACCGAGCACGTCAACGTGGTCTCGACCCGCAAGGGCCTGTCTGACGTGGCGATCATGACGCCCGAGAGCGTGGACGACCTGTATCACGGCATTACGCCGGCGCTCGTGCCCGATTTTTACGGTCTAAAGGGCGATACGTCGGACAACATCCCCGGTGTACCGGGCATCGGTCCCAAAAAGGCGAGTGCGCTCATTGCGAAGTACGGTAGCCTGGACGAAGTCATCGCGCATGCCGACGAGGTCAAGGGCAAGATGGGCGAGAACCTGCGTGCACACATCGATGACGCACTACTGAGCCGCAAGGTTGCGACAATTCGCACCGATGCGCCCGTCGAGCTCGACTTTGAGGCGACGTCCTTCCCGGCGTTTTCTGCCGATGAGGTTTCCGCGGCGCTGGGCACGCTTGGTATCACCGCCATGCAGAACCGTTTCTTGGCGCTGATCGGCGGCGAGGGCGGGGCTGCTGCTGCCTCCAGTGTGGTTGAGATACCTGCTATGGTTCGCGCAGCCGCCGGCGATGCCGACGCGCTTGGTGCCGTTGCGGCTGAGGTCTCCCGCGCGATTGATGCCGGCGAGTGGGTCGCCGCCGTGGTGGACGACGACAAGGAAGAGGGCGCGCTCTTTGGACTGACGCGCACGCTGTGGTTGGCGACGTCCAAGGGCCTGTTCGCGCTCGAGGAGGGCGACAGCTGTGCGGCGGCTGAGGTTGAGGGCTTCAACTTCGTTCACGGCGTGATTGCCGGCGTGCTCGCGCGTCTGTTTATGGAGGGTCGCGTGGCGAGCCCGGATATGAAGGCGCTGTTGCACGAGCTTTCGCCCGTCGATTCTTCTGAGCCCGAGCTCATGGATCCGCTCGCTACCGATTCCACGCGTATCTTCGATACCGTGGTCGGTGCCTATCTGCTGGATTCCGATCGCTCCGAGTTCGATGAGGCATATCTTGCCGATACGTATCTGCAGATGGCGCTGCCTGCGGCGCGCGGCGCAGAGGGTGCTGGTGAGGACGCTCCGGCGCCTGCCGCCCGTACTGCGGCTCTGACGCTGGCGCTCGTGGCACCGTTGCGCGAGTGCATGGCCCGTGAGAATGCCGCCAACGTGTTCGATGGCATCGAGATGCCGCTCGTTCCGGTACTTGCCAAGATGGAGCGCGCGGGCATGCTCGTGGACCCCGACCGTCTGCACAGTCTGTCCGAGGGTCTGGCGACCCAGATCACTGAGGTTGAGCGCAGTATTCGCGACCTGGCGGGTGACGAGACCTTTAATATTGGCAGTCCCATGCAGCTGTCGCATGTGCTCTTTGATGTGATGGGGCTTCCGACCAAGGGCCTCAAGAAGACTAAGCGCGGCTATTATTCGACCAACGCCAAGGTGCTGAGCGACCTTGCGCGTGACCACGAAATCGTGCGTCTGATCTTGGACTGGCGTGAGAAGTCTAAGATCAAGTCCACCTATCTGGACACCCTGGGCCCGCTACGCCGTGGTGACGGTCGCGTACACACTACGTACAACCAGACCATCACGGCAACGGGGCGTCTGTCCTCGAGCGACCCGAACCTGCAGAACATCCCGACGCGCTCGGAGCTGGGTCGTACCGTTAAGACGGCGTTTTCGGCAGGCGAGGGAAGCGTCTTTTTGGCGGTGGACTACTCGCAGATCGAGCTGCGTCTGCTGGCGCATCTCTCGGGTGACGAGCACTTGGTGCGCGCCTTTAACGAGGGCGAGGACTTCCATGCCGAGACGGCGGCGCGCGTGTTCGGCGTGCCGGTGTCCGAGGTAACGCCCGACCTGCGCAGTCGCGCCAAGGCCGTGAACTTTGGCATCGTGTATGGTCAGCAGGCCTACGGCCTGTCGCAGTCGCTGCATATCTCGATGGCCGAGGCGCGCGACATGATCGACCGCTACTACGAGGCCTACCCGGGCGTGCGCACGTTCCTCGACAACGTGGTGGCGCGCGCCAAGCAGACGGGCTACGCCGAGACCATGTACGGCCGCCGTCGTCATATTCCGGAGCTCAAGGCCAAAAATCCGCAACTCCGCGGCTTTGGCGAGCGCACGGCCATGAACCATCCCATGCAGGGCACCGCCGCCGACATCATCAAGATCGCCATGGCCCGCGTAAGCCGCCGCCTGGAAGAAGAGGGCTTTGCCGCCCACATGATCCTGCAAGTGCACGACGAACTGGACTTTGAGTGCCCCATCGACGAAGTCGAGCGCCTAACCACCATGGTCCGCGACGCCATGGAGCACGTAGTAGACCTCCGCGTCCCCCTAATCGCCGAAGCCAGCACCGGCATAACCTGGGCCGACGCTAAATAGGGAAGCATCCACAATTCCAAAGTAACCAAAACCAGAAGGGGGCTCCTTGCCAACAAGGAGCCCCCTTCATTCCAAAAAAATCAGCCAAGTATCTAGACGCCAAGACGCCATCCAGGCGGCAAGCAAGTCACCGCAGGACCTGGCCGGGCGAGGCGGGTAAGTTTTTCGTAGATTCCGCACGAGCCGGAAAGCACTTAATGTGCTTTCCGAGCGAGCCCAGGACCTGACCGAGCGAAAAACTTACCCGCCTCGCCCGGCCAGGTCCGATGAGCTACGTTAACGAGCCGCCAAGATGGCGTCGATGAGCGTCAGTACGCCCCCGTCGTTGTTGCTCGGAATGCGCCACTTGGCGTGCGCGTTCATGTGCTCCTCGGCATTGTCTACGATAAAGCTATGCCCGACGCGCTCCAGCATGGGGATGTCGTTGTAGGTATCACCCACGGCGGCAGCATCGGCAATATCGATGCCCAGGTGCTCGCACAGGTGCGCGACGCCGGCGCCCTTGTCGACGCCCAGGTTCATAAAGTCGATCCACTCGCGCCCGGCGTTGGTGACGTAGAGCTTGTCCGAGAACTCGGGGCTATAGGTCTCGCGGAAAGCGGGCTCGGCGTCGTAGCCGGGGAAGAAGACCGAAATCTTGTTGGACTCGAAATCAATGCCCTCAAAGCTGTCGACGTAGTTGATTGTGTTGTAGTAGACGCTGATCTCGTCGTGGTATTGATGGTCGCGGGCAAGCACGTAGAACTCGTCGAAGCAGCACAGGACGGGGACAGCGCGAGGATCCTCCGAGGCACGGCTCAAGACCTGCTGATACAGCTCCACGTCAATATTGCTCTTATAGATATAGCTGCCGCGATAGATCACGCACGCTCCGTTGTCGGGACAAAAAGCAAGGCGGTTTTTGATGCCCTCGAACATCTCCTCGAGCTTGGGGGCGGGACGTCCGCTGGCGGGGCAGAATACGATGCCGGCGTCGGCGAGCTTGTCCAGGCGCTCATCAAGACCCTGGGGCAGCACACGCTCGTCGGTCAGCAGCGTCTTGTCCATATCGACGGCGATGAGCTTAATGTTTCCGATATTGGCGTCCGATTCGTAAGTTTGCATAAAAGCGAGCCTTTCGTTTCGAAATTGTTTCAGACGTTATAACCATCAACTTGTAGTCGGGCGTATTTTCGCAGGATTGGCGCGCGTTTGCATCACCATTCACAAAGTAATGAAAAAACTTTTCAGAAATTTGAATTTGTCGCTTGTGCTGCGGACACTTTAGCGTAATATAGCGACCATCGAAAACGGAGACGGCAAAATAGCCGCTTACCGAGGAAAAGGTACCGTTTACGATATTTGAATTGCGCGCGGCGATAGGTGAAAGGAGAGGCAGATGCAGTTCGTACAGATCATCACTACTGCAGACAATGCCATCCGACGCCAGCGCGCAATTTCCCGACGACGATAACAATCGTCTCTGTCCGCATGGGGCGAATTGCCTCAACAGAGTCATTTTGAGGTCGTTGGGTTTTAGCACGACATTGCTGCATGTTTCTAGGGCATGTATGTGCTGATTTTTGCTATTTATCCTGATATTGCACGGTATATGACCTTGAAATGACTTGCAACTGACCGATGTTCTAACTAGCTACCAAGGGCGAAAGGAAACAGCCATGAGCAAGGAAAAAGTCGTTCTCGCATATTCCGGTGGTCTTGATACATCCGTATGTGTCAAGTGGCTCCAGGACGAGAAGAATCTCGATGTCGTTTGTGTCTGCGGCAATGTGGGCCAGGAGGAGACCGGCCTGGACGCCAAGAAGCAGAAGGCCCTCGACCTGGGCGTTCTGGATTGTCAGGTACTCGACCTGCGCGACGAGTTCTCCGATGAGTTCCTGACTAAGGCCATCGCTGCAAACTCCATGTACGAGAACAAGTACCCGCTGCTCTCCGCCCTGTCTCGCCCGCTGCTCGCCAAGAAGCTTGTCGAGGTCGCTCACGAGTTTGGCGCGACCTACGTCGCCCACGGCTGCACCGGCAAGGGTAACGACCAGGTCCGCTTCGAGGCTGCCGTCAAGGCCCTCGACCCTGAGCTCAAGGTTATCGCCCCGGTTCGCGAGTGGGATCTGAAGTGCCGTCCCGACGAGGTCGCCTATGCCCACGCTCACAACGTGCCGGTTCCCGAGGGTGCCAACGACAACCCCTATTCCATCGACGACAACCTGTGGGGTCGTGCCATTGAGTGCGGCCACCTGGAGGATCCCTGGAACGAGCCGCTCGACGACGCCTGGGTTATGACCAAGAATCCCGAGGACACGCCCGACAGCCCGACGTACACCGAGATCGAGTTTGAGGCCGGCAAGCCTGTCGCCGTCGACGGCAAGAAGATGAAGCTCTCCGAGATCGTCATCGCCCTCAACAAGATCTCCGGCGACAACGGCTTTGGTCGTCTCGACCTGGTTGAGGATCGTCTAGTGGGCCTCAAGAGCCGCGAGTGCTACGAGGTTCCCGGCGCCCTGACGCTTATCACCGCCCACAAGGCGCTCGAGGATATCTGCGTCGAGGGCGACCTGCTCAAGACCAAGATCAAGCTCGAGCAGGATTGGGCGACCGCCGTGTACAACGGCCAGTGGTACAGCCCGCTCAAGAACGCGCTCGATGCCTTTATGGCCGACACGCAAAAGTTCGTGACCGGCACCGTCCGTCTGAAGTTCTTTAAGGGCAACTGCCATGTCGTCGGCCGCAAGAGCCCCTTCAGCCTGTATGACTACGGCCTGGCTACCTACGACCGCGACACCACGTTTGACGAGAAGGCTAGCGCCGGCTTCATCGAGATCGACACGCTGTCGCTCAAGACGTGGGCTAAGGTCCAGGGCCCTAGCTCTGCCGCTGCCCAGGCTTAAGTCTTCCTTCCCTTGGTATCCGCGCGGCCCATCCGCGTGATACATAACGGGCGCACGGGGTCCCTACCTTTCGTTATGCTTGCTGACACTTCTTAACATCGGTGGCCCCTACGTTCCGCCCGCATATATGATGCCGCGTCTGCGGCTGAGTCCGAGCCCCGCCGGGGTTGTCCGGCGGGGCTCCTTCTATCAAATTGGCGGCTCTGCGCCTATATATATCTGAGGAGTACCTACTATGTTTGACGCTATTGCACACTCTTTGCTTTCTCTTGCCCCCGAGCTCGATACCGCCAAGGTGGAGGAGGTCCCTATGAGCCTGAAGGCTTGGATTGACGGTTCGCGGGGCAACATCCGGAGGGAGACGTTGGGCGCCAAGTGCATGGTGCGTCACTTCTTCGCTATTTAGCTTGTCGGCCTCGCGTGCGGCGGGAGATGTGCAAAACTAGCGGTTGATAAATCGTTTTAACGGCGCTAAACGCAGCTCGCGGACATCGGCGCATTGGTATTTGGAGAAAGGGGACGGTTCCATGGCTCTTTGGGGCGGTCGTTTTGAGGCGGGCGTGGCCGAGGTCACGCAGGAGTTTGGCGCGTCGCTGCCGGTCGACAAACATCTCTATAAGCAGGATATCGCCGGCTCTAAGGCACATGCCAAGATGCTGGCCGCCCAGGGCATCATCAGTGCCGAGGACGAGCAGGCGATTACCGAGGGTCTGACCGGAATCGAACAGGATATCGATGCCGGCAACTTCACCTTCGACATCAACGACGAGGACATTCATATGTCCATCGAGAGCGAGCTGACGCGTCGCATCGGCGAGGCTGGCAAGCGCTTGCATACCGGACGTTCGCGCAACGACCAGGTGGCGACCGATACGCGCCTGGGCGTCAAGGCGCTGGCCAAGGAGCTCATGGAGGCCAATCTTGAGCTGCGCCATGTGCTGGTGGATGCGGCCAAGAAGTACGACAAGGTGATACTGCCGGGCTACACGCACATGCAGCATGCTCAGCCCGTGCTGCTGTCGCATCATCTGCTGGCGTATTCCTGGATGTTCGCGCGCGACTTTACACGCCTGAAGGCCGCCTTTGATGCCGCCGACAACTGCCCGCTGGGTGCTGCCGCGCTTGCCGGTACGAGCTATCCGCTCGATCGCCAGATGACGGCTGCCGAACTTGGCTTTGCGGGCGTGATTTCCAACTCGCTCGATGCGGTTTCCGACCGTGATTTCCTGCTCGATCTGCATTACGCCGGCTCCGTCATGGCCATGCACCTGTCGCGTCTTTCCGAGGAGATCGTGCTGTGGTCGAGCTCTGAATTTGGCTTTATCACGCTTTCCGACTCGTACTCCACCGGCTCGTCCATCATGCCGCAGAAGAAGAATCCCGACTTTGCCGAGCTTATTCGCGGCAAGAGCGGCCGTGTCTATGGCAACCTGGTGCAGCTGCTCGTAACCATGAAGGGCCTGCCGCTTGCTTATAACAAGGACTTGCAGGAGGACAAGGAGGGCGCGCTCGATACCGCTCACACGCTCCTGCAGTGCCTGTCCGTTATGGCCGGAATGATTTCGACCTGGACCGTCAACGAGGATGCCATGGCGCGCGAGTGTGGCGTGGGACACCTTGCCGCCACCGATGTTGCCGATTACCTGGCTAAGCGTGGCCTGCCGTTCCGCGAGGCACACGCTGTGGTGGGGCATCTGGTCCTGATGTGCGAGAAGCGCGGCTGCAATCTTGAGGACCTGCCGTTTGAGGTGTTCCAGGAGGCAAGCCCGCTCTTTGAGCGCGACATTACCGAGGCGCTTGACATCCCGTCGATTGTCGCCGCGCGCACGACCGAGGGAGGCACCGCTCCTGCCGCCGTTTCCGTGCAGCTGCAGCGTGCCGAGGCACAGCTCGTGGCCGACGAGGGCGTGTTTGGATCGCTGACCAAGGTCGTCGAGATGGGCCACGGGGCAAAGTAGAGGTTTGGCTGAAGACGTATTGTCCATTTATTGATAAATCGTTTTCGCTTTGCGGGCGCCTGCTGATGTGGGCGCCCGTATTTTGTTGCTATGGGGGAGGGGTTTGTCGAGAACTTCTGTAGGACCTTTGGGCAGGTTGTGAAGGGGGTACGTTCGCGGGTGGCAACCGACCGTCTGCTCTGTTCGGTGCGGTTGATAGGCGGTCGGATGGTACTCTAATCGGGCTTCGAAACAGAAGTGACACATATGGAGCGCTTTAATAAATTGCAACGTTTCAATAAACAGCTTTTTGTTTAACTGCAGCTAAAACTCTGTTACGATGCAGTCCAGGCGGGTGCCGGAATGGGACTTGGGCACGCGCGAACCTACTTGAAAGGCTACTTTTATGGCTATCGAGAAGACCTTCATCATGATTAAGCCCGACGCCGTGCGCGACCGCAAAATCGGCGAGATCGTTGCTCGCATTGAGCGCAGCGGCCTTGTCATCGAGCGCATGGAGATGACCACGCTCGAGCGCGCTACCGTCGAGGAGCACTACGCCCATCTGGCCGACAAGCCCTTCTTTGGCGGTCTCTGCGACTTTATGACGAGCGGTCCGGTCGTCAAGATGGTCGTTTCCGGTCTCTCCGCTGTCTCCAAGATGCGCACCCTTATGGGCGCTACTAACCCGCTTGATGCTGCCCCCGGCACCATTCGCGGCGACTTTGCTGTCGATGTCAACGCCAACGTGATCCACGGCTCCGACTGCCTGGAGAACGCCGAGATCGAGATCAAGCGCTTTTTTGGCTAAACCAGCTTTGACTCCTTAAAGCTGTTAGCGTGTGGCTTGGGCGCTGCGGAATTCCATCCGCGGCGCCCTTTTTATTCCAAAATCTATGAAGGGGCCCGCTCGGACATGAGTTCCGAGCGGGCCCCTGCTGTTAGCTTGTGGCACTGAGTAGTTTAGGCCTCGTCGACGACCTTGAGGCCGCGCGTGTGGTCGATCTCGTTGAGGAGGTTAACGCGACGCTCGTGACGACCGCCCTCAAACTCGGCGTCGAGCCACTCGTCGACAATCATCTTGGCGAGCTCGGAGCCCACGACGCGGGCGCCAAAGGCGAGCACGTTGGTGTTGTTGTGCATGCGGGAGAGCTTGGCGCTGAAGGGCTCGGAGCATACGACGGCGCGAACACCTTCGACCTTGTTGGCGGCCAGGCTGATGCCGACGCCGGTACCGCAGATCAGGATACCCAGGTCGACGTCACCGTTGGCCACGGCCTTACCCACCTTGTAGCCGGCGATGGGGTAATCGAAGCTCTCGGAGGTGTCGGTGCCAAAGTTCACGACCTCGCAGCCGCGCTCCTTCAGGTGCTCGGAGATGATGTTCTTGAGCTCGACGGCGGCGTGGTCGTTACCGATACCAATCTTCATGAGTGGTTCCTCTCTGGTCCGTGCGGCGGAATTGCTAAAGGTTTTACCGCGTTCGACTGCATGATAGCGCGACTTTTGTGTAAACGCTCGGGCGTTTTTTGGTCAAACGCTTTAGCATGCAACAAGACTAGCTTTTCATGTATTAATGCTGTCAGTTTGCGCTTGAACGCCGTCCGCCGGAACTTGGGTTGCGGTTTTTGATGCATTGTTATCAAATAAAAGAGCTAACTATTATCGAGAGCCCAGCCCTTTATACAAGTAGGAGATACCTATGCCTGCCGATTCCCTTCGTGATACCGCGTTTTGCGATGTTTTAAACCGCGAACTTGTCTGTGCGCTCGGCTGCACCGAGCCCATTGCCGTTGCCTATGCAGCGGCGCTGGCGAGCCAGACGCTCGGTTGCGAACCCGATCATATGGACGTTGCCTGCTCGGGCAACATCATCAAGAACGTTAAGAGCGTGACCGTGCCCAACTCGGGCGGCATGCACGGTATTGAAGCGGCGGCCGTGCTGGGTGCCGTGGGCGGTGACGCCAAGAGCGCGCTCGAGGTGCTCGAGAGCGTTAACGACGAAGACCGTGCTCGCGTGTCCGAGCTTCTCGCCGATGCCGGTTACTGCGATGTGTCGCTTGTCGAGGGTGTGCCCAACCTCTACATTAAGGTGACCGCCACGGCCGGAGGTCATACTGCGGTCGTCGAGATCACCGACCATCACACCAATGTTACGTGCCATACACTCGATGGCATTCCGATGTGTGGCAAGTCGGCGGGGGAGTGTGCCGCCTGCGCCGAGCGCATCGTGGCCGAGCGTGCCGCCGATACGCCCATGTCGATTGAGTCTATCATTGACTTTATCGAGGACGGCGACATCGAGGGCGCCCGCGCTGCCGTTGAGCGTCAGATTGAGCTGAACGGCGCTATTAGCGCCGAGGGCTTGGTGAACGCTTGGGGCGCCGAGGTGGGCCGTACGCTGCTGGGCGCTCGCGCCGACGATGTCGCCTGCCGTGCGCGTGCGCGTGCGGCCGCCGGGTCTGACGCCCGTATGAACGGCTGTGCGCTACCGGTCGCCATTGTGTGCGGCTCGGGCAACCAGGGTATTACCTGTGCGTTGCCCGTTATGGAATATGCCGATTACCTGCGCTGCGACCACGAGCGCCTGGTGCGCGCCGTGATGCTGTCTGATCTTATTGCCGTGCATATCAAGAGCTATATTGGTGCGCTCTCGGCGTTTTGCGGTGCTATTTGCGCTGCGTGCGGTGCCGGCGCGGCGATTACCTGGCTGTGCGGTGGCACGCGCGAGCAGATCGGCGCGACGGTCTCCAATACGCTCGGTAACGTGGGCGGCATCGTGTGCGATGGCGCCAAGGCAAGCTGCGCCGCCAAGATTTCCGCTGCCGTTGATGCGGCGATTCTGGGCCACGATATGGCCATGCAGGGCCGCGGCTTCCGTGCCGGAGAGGGCCTGATTCAGGATACGGTGGAAGAGACGATCGCCAGCATGGGCTATGTGGGCCGCGTTGGCATGAAGGATACCGACGTCGAGATCCTCAACATCATGATCGGCAAGACCATCGTCGACTGCTAGGGGCTCTGGGGCACTGCATCTTGTTGTTGAAACTATCGCGCTTGTGGCCGTAAAGCACCTGCCTGCATTGCGGACAGCGAGGATCTCGCGGTATGTCACCAGGTCGTTCTCGCGCTTGATGCGCTCGAGGA
>CABULX010000026.1 GCA_902492545.1 uncultured Collinsella sp.
CGACATTGAGGCTCCTGGATGGACGGTTGGGAATCTACCAGTCTAGCAGGAGCCGGCAGGGGCCGTTCTGTCGAACAAATACTCAAGATTTGGGATAGACGCTACTGATTCATTTGTCCCGCGTTCTAGATCGAGGTGGAGTCGAGCCAGTTGAGCTTGCACTCGAGAATGCGCTGCTCGCCGGGTTCGCTGCTTCCGTCAAGTAGGGCGAGCAGCATCTCGGCTGCTTCGCGACCTTCTTGGTCGACGGGCTCGATGATGGTGGAGACGGTCGGTGTGGTGAGATTAGTCCAGTCTTCGCAGTTGAGTCCCAAAAGGCCGATTTGCTGCGGAAGCAGATGGGCCATTGGCTGGAGGGCCTTGTAGACACGGGGAAGTGCCCACTGATTTTGCACGAAGATAAGGGTTCGCTTGGCGGGATTGAACTTGAATTTAAAGTATTCGGTGAGCTCGTTGATTGACGGCTTGTTGTGATCGATGGGAATCGCTTTGTAGAGCTGCCCGTTCGCTGCCAGCGCCTCGGCATACCCCTGAAAACGCTCCATGCGGGTGCGCATTTCGGTCATGTTGGCGGCAATGGAAAAGAAATCTTCGTAGCCGGCGTCGAGGAGTGCCTGTGTGGCGTTGTACACGCCGTCGTAAAGGTTGGTTTTGATCCAGCTGGTACCTGGGCTATAGATGGCCGCATCGAAAAAGACGACCGGCTTGCCGGCGCGTCTAATGCGGTCATGCACGGCTTTGAAGTTTGCCGTGGGCTGGATGATAAAGCCATCGACGCCCAGCGAGAGCATCTTGTCGACGTACATGAGCTCGGTCTCGGGGTTAAAGTTGCTCGTGCAAACGACCGTCTGGTAGCCCGCGGGGAGCATGACCTGCTCCATGCCATTGAGAACGAGCCCCGCCCATTTGTTGGTGTTATCCAAAATGATGATGGCAATGACGTGGGTTTGCTTGCCGGTGAGCGTCTGCGCTTGGGCGTTGGGAACGTATCCGAGTTCCTTAATGACGCGCGCGATTTTGTTCTGCGTCTTCTCGCTAAGCTTTTCTCGTTTGTCGTTGAGGTAATACGAGACGCTTGCCGTCGAGGTTCCCGCCTCTCGAGCGACGTCTGCGATCGTAACGCGCTGTTTTGCCACAGCGACTCCTTCCGACAGATGAGCATTTTCCAACATGATGACTTTGAGTCTTGGTGAAGGATACGCTTCGGTGAGCGGCTTTTTCCTTTCATATGAGTATGCAACAAATGCGGCATACGGGTGGGGTCGAAATTTGTGACCGGCATGCGCATCTGCCGTCTACCGAGAAAATCAAATACTTCTTGACTTTTGAAATCGAGGGCAAAATCGCAGGATTCATTTTTGGTTAAACGCATAACTAAATCGCATAACCAACGCTCTGACCTGCGCGTTTACCGAAATAAGCTGGCATTAAGAAAAACGAGCACCTATATTGTTCTTGTCGAAAAGACAGCAAGTCCAAACGGCAGGGGATGCTCCGGAGGCCTCCGCAAACGGTGTCTTGCGCACGCAACTCTATGAAAAGAGGGAAGCAATGAAGATCGTAGGCGTTGCCGCCTGTACTGTGGGTATCGCCCACACGTATATGGCCCAGAAGGCGATTCAGGATGAATGCGCCGCCCGTGGCATCGAGTGCAAGGTCGAGGCTCAGGGTGGCCTGGGTATCGAGAATGAGCTCACGCAGGAAGACGTGGACTCCGCCGACCTGGTCCTGGAGTCCGTCGACGTGGGTGTCGAGAACGAGGACCGTTTTGAGCAGAAGATGGCCGAGGGCAAGTTCCTCAAGGTCGGTACTTCCGATGTGATCGCCGATCCGGTCAAGATCATCGACCAGGCTGTTGAGATTATCAAGGCGACGGGCGGTACCGTTGACGCGCCCAAGGCCGAGGCCAAGGCAGAGAAGAAGGCCGTCTCCGCTGCCCCGCAGGCCCCGACACCGGCGTCCAAGCAGTCTATCTTTGCCGATCCGGGTAAGACGCTGCTCAATGCATTCAATACCGGCGTTTCCTATTTTATCCCCATCGTCGTTATCGGCGGCGTGTTCCTCGCCTTCTCGCTGGCATCCGGTACCGCCGGCGCCAACGGCATGGAGGTTACGAACCCGCTGATGGTGAGTCTTAACACCATCGGCATGGCCGGCATCTCCATGATGATCCCGGTGCTTGCGGCATACATCGCCTACTCGATGGCTGGCAAGCCCGCGCTCGCCCCCGGTTTTGTCCTGGGCTACCTGGTCAACAACGCAGTCGTTACCCCTAACGGCAACAGCGTTTCGACCGGCTTCTTGGGCGCCATGATCATGGCGGTCATCTGCGGCTACTTTGTCCGCTGGATGAAGACCTGGAAGGTCAACAACACCATCCAGACCATCATGCCCATCCTGATCATCCCGATTCTGACCTCGCTTGTCCTGGGCATGGCCTATATCTACATCCTGGCCACGCCGCTTGGCTTTGTGATGGACTGGCTCACCGGCGTGCTCGGCAGCCTGCAGGGCGGTTCCGCAGTTGTCCTGGGTCTGGTCATTGGCGTTATGACCGCCTTCGATATGGGCGGCCCCATCAACAAGACCGCTTCGACCTTTACCATGGCCATCATGGCCTCCGGCATCTATGGCCCCAACGGCATGTTCCGCGTCGCCGTCGCCATTCCCCCGATTGCCTGCGGCCTTGCTGCGCTCATCGCCAAGAACAAGTTCGATGACGCCGATCGCCAGATGGGTATCTCCGCACTGTTCATGGGCTGCATCGGCATTACCGAGGGCGCTATCCCCTTCGCGGTCAAGGACCTTGGCCACACCCTGCCCGGCATCTGCATCGGCTCTGCCGTGGGCGCGGCGCTCGCCGCCTTCCAGGGTATCGACTGCTACGTCCCGCACGGTGGCTTTATCGTCGCCCTTGCCACCAACAACGTCGCGCTGTTCTGCCTGGACATCGTGATTGGCGCCGTGGTCGCCGCTGCAATCCTGATTGCCATGAAGCCCACGCTCGACAAGCAGGCCAAGTAAACCTTTAAGGACTCCGGTTGTGCGGAGGGATGGATTTGACTCCGCACAACCGCCCCTACACAACAAAATCCATCCGTACTGATAGGGCCCACATCTGGGTCCCAGGGAACTTTTGTCAAAAATCCTCTGGAGAAGGAGAACAAAATGTCCAACCTCACCATCCGCCAGGCCGTTCAGGGCATGCTCAAACTGCAGGATAGCGGCGATCACGCAACCATGGTCGGCATTGGCCCCATGAGCCCCAACCTGATTCAGGCCGTGTTCGAGCTTGCCAAGGACGAGGATTTCCCGCCCATGTTTATCGCCAGCCGCAACCAGGTCGATATGGACGAGATGGGCGCCGGCTACGTCAACGGTTGGGACCAGACGCGCTTTGCCGCCGACATCAAGAAGGTCGCCGACGAGGTGGGTTACACCGGTCCGTACTACCTGTGCCGAGATCACGGCGGTCCGTGGCAGCGCGACGAGGAGCGTAACGCTCACCTGCCCGAGGACGAGGCCATGGAGCTCGCCCGCAAGTCCTTCGTCGCCGACATGGAGGCAGGCTTTGACCTGCTGATGGTCGACCCCACCAAGGATCCCTATCAGATCGGCAAGGTTATTCCGCTCGACGTGGTGCTTCGCCGCACGATCGATCTTATCGACTACCTTGAGCAGTACCGTCGCGAGCATAACCTGCCCGAGGTCGCCTATGAGGTCGGTACCGAGGAGACCAATGGCGGCTTGACCTCTACCGATAAGTACGAGGAGTTCATTTCTCAGCTGCAGCCCGAGCTCGAGAAGCGCGGCTGCCCCATGCCCACCTTTATCGTCGGCCAGACCGGTACCCTTACCCGCTGGACGGAGCAGGTCGGTCACTACAACTTCAAGAACGCCCGCGAGCTTGCCGATATGGCCAAGCGCTATGGCGTGGGCCTGAAGGAGCACAACGCCGACTATCTGGATGACGCAACGCTGCTCGAGCACATCCCGGCTCACGTGACGGCCTCCAATGTTGCCCCTCAGTACGGCACCGAGGAGACCCGCGCTTACCTCAAGCTCTGCGCTACCGAGCAGATTCTGGTCGACAACGGCCTGTGCGACGATCCCTCCGACCTGTATCACACGCTGCTGGTCAAGGCTATCAAGACCGAGCGCTGGCGCAAGTGGATGACCGGCGACGATGTCAACCTGCAGGTTGACGACATTCTGGCCGACGACGAGCTCAGCCTGAAGATTCTGGATGTCTCCGGCCACTACGCGTTCAACGATCCCGAGGTCAAGGAGCAGGTCGAGAAGCTCTATCGCAACCTCGCTGCCCAGGACATCGACGGCAAGCGCTTTGTGATCGAGCACATCAAGCGCCCGATCAAGCAGTACGTCGTCGGTCTTAACCTCAAGGGCGTCACGAGCCGCATCGAGAAGGCCCTCGAGGACTAGGTAGTTTTTCCTACGCGACGCCGGGCCTGGGGCATGTCCCAGCCGCAGGCCCGGCACATAGGACAAAGGGACGCCCCCTTTGTCCTATTTTTTGAGTTTTGGATTCCTCCGAAGGAGTTTGCAACATGAAGTTCTTTATCGATACCGCCAACCTTGACGAGATCGCCGAGGCCAAGAGCTGGGGTTGCCTTGCCGGCGTCACCACCAACCCGTCCCTGTACGCCAAGACCGGCGGCAAGCTGGCCGACTTTGAGCCCCATATGCTCAAGATTGCCGAGCTCTGCGAGGGTCTGCCCGTGTCTGCCGAGTCCACCGCGACTACTGCCGAGGGCATGATCGAGGAGGGCAAGCGCCTTGCCGCCCTCGCCCCCAACATTGTGGTCAAGCTCCCCGTGTGCGAGGCCGGCCTCGCCGCCTGCCGCGCTCTGGCCGATGCTGGCGTGCGCGTCAACATGACGCTCGTCTTCTCGCCGACGCAGGCCCTTATGGCCGCCAATGCCGGTGCTCGCTACATCAGCCCGTTTGTGGGGCGCTTCGATGACATCGCCGAGGACGGTATCTCGCAGCTCGACAATGTTGTGACTTGCATCAAGAACTATGACTGGACCGGCAAGAACGTCGACGACACCGTTGAGATCATCACCGCTTCGGTCCGCACGCCCAACCATGTGACCCAGGCGGCGCTGCTTGGTGCCGACATTGCGACCGTCCCCATGGCCGCTCTTAAGAAATGCTTGCATCACCCGCTGACCGACCAGGGCCTTGCCTCTTTTGAGGCTGATTGGCAGAAGGTCGTCGCTCAGGCTTAACGAGTGGATTGCCCCGGCATCGCGTCATCCGGTGCCGGGGTTGTTCTCAAGAGAGGAATTCGTATGACCAACCAGGAGCTGGCGAAGGTCGCCAATGAGGTCAGGAAGGGTGTCGTGACTGCGGTTCACGCGGCCAAGTCGGGACATCCGGGTGGATCGCTCGGTGCTGCCGACATCATGACGTATCTGTACTTTGAGGAAATGAATATCGATCCTGCTGACCCTCACAAGGCCGATCGCGATCGCTTTGTGCTCTCCAAGGGTCACGCGGCGCCGGGCCTGTATTCGGTGTTGGCAAATCGCGGCTATTTTCCCGTCGAAGAGCTCGAGACGCTCCGCCATATTGGCAGCCGACTGCAGGGCCATCCCAACATGAACGACACCCCGGGCATCGATATGTCCACCGGATCGCTCGGTCAGGGTATCTCCGCCGCGGTTGGAATGGCACTCGCCGCAAAGCACTGGGGTGACAGCTACCGCGTCTACACGTTGCTGGGCGACGGCGAGTGCGAGGAGGGCCAGGTGTGGGAGGCGGCCATGTTTGCCGGCAACCATGCGCTCGACAATCTTGTTGCCGTCGTCGACCACAACGGCTTGCAGATTGACGGCACGATCGATGAGGTCAACTCGGCCATGCCGCTCGCTGACAAGTTCCGCGCCTTTAAGTGGCATGTGATCGAGCTAGCCGATGGCAACGACATGACACAGATTGAGGCGGCTTTCGCCGAGGCTCGTGAGGTGACCGGCGTGCCCGTCGCTATCATCGCCGAGACGGTGAAGGGCAAAGGCGTCTCCTTTATGGAGAACCAGGTTGGCTGGCATGGCAAGGCGCCCAACGATGAACAGTTTGAGCAGGCCATGGCCGAGCTTGCGGCAGGAGGAGAGGGGCTCTAATGGCAGAGGTCAAAAAAGTCGCCACGCGCGTAAGCTACGGCGAGGCGCTCGTCGAGCTGGGCAATGAGCACGATGACTTTGTAGTGCTCGATGCCGACCTGGCTGCCGCTACGCAGACGGGTAAGTTTAAGGCTGCGCACCCTGGGCGCTTCTACGATGCCGGCATTGCCGAGAGCAACTTGATGGGGCTCGCCGCCGGCATTGCGACCACGGGCCACGTCGCCTTTGCGAGCACCTTTGCCATGTTCGCCGCCGGCCGCGCGTACGAACAAGTGCGTAATTCCATTGGCTATCCGCACCTCAACGTCAAAATCGGTGCCACGCATGCGGGTATCTCGGTCGGTGAAGACGGCGCCACGCATCAGTGCTGCGAGGACATCGCGCTCATGCGCACGATCCCGGGTATGACGGTAATCGTTCCCGCCGATGACATCGAGGCTCGCGCTTGCGTGCGCGCCGCCTATGAGTTTGAGGGACCGGTCTACATGCGCTTCGGACGCCTGGCAACGCCGGTCATTAACGATCACGAGGACTATGAGTTCAAGATTGGTCGCGGCGTGGTCGTGCGCGAGGGGTCCGATGTGACCATCATCGCTTGTGGCCTTATGGTCGCCGAGGCGCTTGAGGCTGCCGAGGCGCTCGCTGCCGATGGTATCGATGCCGAGGTCATCAATATGCACACGATCAAGCCGCTTGATGAGCGCCTGGTGGTTGCCAGCGCCAAGAAGACCGGTCGTGTGGTCACTGCCGAGGAGCATTCGATTATCGGTGGTCTTGGCGAGGCCGTGGCCTCGGTGCTCGCGGAGCAGCATCCGGTGCCGATGCGTCGCGTCGGCGTGTGCGATGTGTATGGCGAGTCCGGCCCTGCGGTCGATTTGCTGCACAAGTACGGTTTGGACGCCGACGGCATCGAAGCTGCGGTCAGGTCCGTGTTGTAAGGAAGGTTTCCATGGGATTTGTATCTGCCAACCAAGTGACAATCGGGTATACCGCCGCCTCGCGCGAGGACGCTCTACATTATTTGTCCGAGCAGGCCATCGAGCTCGGCTTTGCCGATGACGCATCTGCCGTAGAGGCCGCCTTCATTGCTCGCGAGAACGAGGCCGAGACCGGCCTTGTCGCCGGTTTTGCCGTTCCGCATGCCAAAAGCGACGCGATCCACACGCCGGGCGTTGCCGTGCTTAAACTGACCGAGCCCGTTGAATGGCCGAGCTTCGATGGGGTGCCCGTCGATGTTGCGCTCGCGCTGTACGTGCCTGCCGGCGAGGCTGGAACCACGCATCTGCGCCTGCTCTCCAAGGCTGCCGTAATGCTGATGGACGCCGGCTTCCGCGACAAGGTGCGCGCGAGCACCGATCCCGTTGAGATTGCGGAGCTCATCAATAGCGGACTCGAAGACTAGAACGGTCATCCCGTTCAATCAATCGATCCTTCTCCAAGGAAAAGGGCCGCGACGCCATATAGGTGTCGCGGCCCTGTTTGCGTTTCCCCAGATAAAACCTGCCAAAACAAACCTATCCCTTTTTGGCAGGCTAATCGTGAGTTATTTCACCGCAACTTAGGGCACGGTTAGGAAGTGTGCACCTTAAAGAGTGGAGCCCTTGATTAGAGAGGTCGCGCTCATCTCTCTAAATGTCTCTCTAAAGAGAAGGTTGGTTAGAGAGATAGCATTAGGCAATCTAGCAGCGAATTCGATACATCTCTCTTAATGTCTCTCTAAAACAAGGCGCTTATCTCTCTAAAGTTAGAGAGATAAGCGCCTTGTTTTAGAGAGACGGAATGCCAAAATTCGTCCGTCAGCTACCATCTGCCAAAAATGACGGATAAAGGGCTCATCGAAGTAATGGGTTCATCGACGAGCCGCAACCGCCGCTATCGGAAGAAGTAGATGCAGCCGAATTGCCCCTCTATTGTCTCTCGAAGTTTGATGGGTGCTAGAGGGGCGACTGCCTCGCGATATTTTCCCAAGATAAAACCTGCCAAAACAAACCTGTCCCTTATTGACAGGTCAGTTAACGCAGTCCAGGTTGAGCATATGTGCCCGGAGCCCGCGCAGCGCCGAGCAGTTACGCCGTTTGTAAAACGGCGTAATCTAAAGGTTCATGTTGCCGTGGATGTAGGGGGTGACCTCGGGGGAGATATGGTCGCAGCCCAGCTCGCGCAGCGCGGACTCGATAACGGCGGGCAGCGGGGTTTTGCCCTCGGCATCGACGGCGTTGCCACCGAGGGCAGCAATCTTGGCGACATCTGCGGGTGCGGCCTCGATATGCATGCAGCCGCCGATCAAGCGCGCGCGTACCTGTGCCAGATCAAGATTGTGCAGGTAATCCTCGCAGGCGCGGATTAAATCGACCTTCTCGCGCGTAAGCTCCTCGCCCGTGGGGACGCGGGTGGCAAGACATGCTCCCGCCGGCAGGTTCCAAACGGGATAGCCCCATGCGCGCAGCAGCTCGCGCTCTTCGTCCTTGGTAAAGCCGACCTCCATAAGGGGTGAGCGTACGCCGAGCTCTTCTGCCGCACGCATGCCGGGGCGGTAGTCACCGCGATCGCTTGCATTGCTGCCATCGATGACGGTGGGAAAGCCGAGCGACTTGGCGTGGTTGACGATGGCGGTAAAGCCAGCGTGCTTGCAGTGGTAGCAGCGATTGGCATCGTTGCAGGCTACTTGGGGGAGCTGCAGCTGATCGACCGAAAGATTGAGCACGGGGAGCTTAAAATGCGCCCCTTCATTGGCTTGTCCATCAACGGACCGCTCAAACGAGGCCTGTTCGGGCGTGCCGATGAGCGGCGTGGTGAGATGGACGAGGAGGGTATTGGTAGGCATGATGCGGGCGCATACGGCGGCCAAAAAGCTGCTGTCGACGCCACCGGAAAACCCGATAGCCACGCGCCCGTATGCCAAAAGCAGCTGCTCGAGCGCCGATAGCTTGTCTTGAAGCTCCTCTGCGGGTGCCGTGGTGTCTAAAATCATGAAACGATCCTTACCATTGAGTACTCGGTCGAAAACTATAATCCTAATGCGTTACTTGCCATAAGTCTTCTATCTATGTAACGAAAGTGCAATATGCTATATACGTTATATACAAGTTTGTAAAGTGCGGTAGAGTGACAGTAACACAATCCGGTGAGGGGGCCGATATGATCAAGGCTGTTATTTTTGACATGGACGGAACGCTGGTCGATACCGAGCGTTTGGGGATTAAGGCCTGGAAGGCAGGCGCCGCTGAGCTGGGGCTCGCGATTGATGAAGCGCTGATCCATCAGTTTATCGGCCGCACGCTGCCCGATGTTATGGACATCCTCGATAAGCATTATGGCAGCCACGAAACCACCGAGGCGATCTATCGTCGCCACAAGGAGATTCGCGACGAGATGGTCAAGACCGAACTGGAACTTAAGGCCGGCGCCGCCGAGTGCCTAGACGAGCTGCTAGCTGCGGGCTATCACGTGGGCCTAGCGACGTCGTCGCGCCTCGTTACGGCCGAGCGCAACCTTAAGATGGTCGGTCTTTTTGACAAGTTTGAAACGGTAACGTGTGGCGAGGACGTCGTGCACGGCAAGCCCGACCCCGAGATGTATCTGCTCGCCTGCGAGCGTGCGGGCTTTGCCCCCGAGGAGTGCGCCGTGGTCGAGGATTCGCGCAATGGTTGCGTCTCGGGCATCACGGCCGGCTGCCACGTCTTTGCCGTCCCCGATATTGTGCCGCTGCCGCAGGACGTGGTGGATGGCTGCGAGGCCGTGCTCGATACGTTGTTCGACCTGGCGGCGGCAATCAAGACTGTGCGCTAGAAAATTGCGGCGTTGAAACGAGCGATTGCTCACGTTTGCGCTTAAGCAAAAGGGGTCCGGCAATGGTCGGGCCCCTTTTGCTTAAGCGACGACTTAGCATACTCGCGGGCGTGCTATAGATACGCACCGAGGTTGATGGCCGTGGCGTCGGTCTGGCTGCTTGCCTGGGTGCTGGCGCGTTCCAGCAGGAACGGCCGCACGAGTTCTTGGCGGTTGATGTCCTCGATGGCCGTGACCGCGGTGACGGTGCGCGCGGCAGAGCTGACGTGGATATGCTTGGTCTTTGTCGGGACCTTGTTCTCGATTTGCTCCATCAGCAGTTGGACACCCTTGCGGCCAATCTCGTAGCCCGGGGGCGCTACCGTAGTGAGCGGGACCGATCCGCTCCAAGCGAGCGGGTTGCCGTCGCATCCGGCCACGCGTACTTGCCCGGGGACAGAGATGCCCTTGTTGACCAGTGCCGAAACGACGCCCGAGGCCAACACATCGGTCAGGCCGACGACAAAATCGGGACGTTCGTCCGCGGGGCGCTCGGCGATTTGGGCACCGATGCCGTAGCCGTCGGCAGCGGTATTCCATTCGCCGGCGTCGATGACTTCGATCTTGATATCGGGGTGCAGGGCGAGCGCCTTATGAATGCCAAGGACGCGCAGGGTGAGTTGCATAAATGCTGCTCGGCCGACGACGACAATATGGTGCGCGCCGCGGGCGATAGCAAGTTCGGCAATGATGCGACCCTGGGCCTCGTTGTCGGCCGCTACGTAGTAGCCGGGCTCGGAGCAATGGATGTCCAGATGGACGATCGGCACGGGCATCTTGGTCATGGCGGGGTGCCAGTCGGGGGATGCCATGGGCTGAACCATGACGCCGGACATCTGGGTGCCCATAAAGTAGCGCAGGTAATGGTCCTCGAGAATATCGTCGTTATCGGCGTTGGCGATGAGCAAGTCGTAGCCGTGCTTGCGGGCCTCGTTGTGGGCGCCGCTGGCGATTTGGAGCGAAAAGCCGTGATCGAGACGGGGGAGCACCAGGCCAAAGGACTTGGTGGCGCCGCCCGCGAGCTGACGGGCGCTTTGGTTGGGCAGGTAGCCAAGGCGATTGATGGTCTCGTTGATGAGCTTGAGGGTCTCGGGGCGCAGCTTTTCGGGGTGGTTGAGCGCGTTGGAAACCGTGCCCAACGAAACCCCGGCCTCGCGCGCGACGTCGCTGATTTTTACCTTTGCCATAGCGGCCCCTTTGATGCGTTTCAAGTACAAGCCAGATTGTAGCATCCCAAACCTTCCAAAAAGGGACAGGTTTATTTTGGCAGGTTTTATCTGGGCAAACGCTATTGCCAGCGCGACCACCACGAAGGGGGCAGGCACCTTTGTGGTGGTTTGGACCGGCTGGACGTGTGTGC
This sequence comes from uncultured Collinsella sp., assembly GCA_902492545.1. GTDB lineage: Bacteria > Actinomycetota > Coriobacteriia > Coriobacteriales > Coriobacteriaceae > Collinsella. Next base: position 11,335 of record CABULX010000026.1, read on the forward strand.
ATCGAGTGGTATCTAAGTTGAGATACCACTTCTGGTATATCAGCTTGCGTTTGCGTGAGTACAATACTCGAACGTTATACGTCTCAGCGCCCCTTGTGCGTGGACGTCTTGCAGTCACGCGAACGAAGGGATTTATCTTATGTGCGGAATCGTCGGCTACACCGGCTCTGATATTGCAAAGAACATCCTGGTCACGGGCCTCAAGCGTATGGAGTATCGCGGCTATGACTCCTCGGGCGTCGCGCTCGAGGTGGGCGAGGGCGCCGCGGCGCACCTCGACGTCATCCGCCGCGTGGGCAAGGTCGCGGGTCTGGAGAGCGAGCTTTCCAACATCGACAGCGACGCTACCTGCGGTATCGGCCATACCCGTTGGGCCACCCACGGCAAGCCCTCCGTCGTTAACGCTCACCCCCACACCAGCTGCGACGGTCGTATCGCCATCGTCCACAACGGCATCATCGAGAACTTCGCCGAGCTGCGCGAAGAGCTGGAGGGCCGCGGCCACCACTTTAAGAGCGAGACCGATACCGAGGTCTTCGCGCATCTGATCGAAGAGGCTTATGCCGAGACGCACGACCTGATGGCCTCCGTGCGCGAGGCTTGCACCCACGTGGTCGGTGCCTATGGTCTGGCCGCCGTGTGCGCTGACGAGCCCGGCGTGATCGCCGTGGCCCGCAAGGATTCCCCGATCGTGGTCGGCGTGGGCGAGACCGGCGCCTATGTCGCCTCCGATGTCATCGCGCTCATCGACGCCACCCGCGATGTCGTGGTGCTCGAGGACGGTCAGTTTGCCAAGCTCACGCCCACAGGCGTCGAGTACACCGACGAGGCCGGCAACGTTATCGAGCCCAAGGTCACCTACATCGACTGGGACCTGGACATGGCAGAAAAGGGCGGTTATCCCGACTTTATGCTCAAGGAGATTCACGAGCAGCCGCGCGTCGTGCGCGACACGCTGGTTGGTCGTATGACGCCGGCCGGCGAGCTCGACATCGACGAGCTGGGCCTTTCGCTCGAGGAACTCAACGACATCGACCGCGTCTACGTGATCGCTTGCGGCACCAGCTATCATGCTGGCCTCATTGCCAAGAATCTCATTGAGGGCTGGGCTCGCATCCCCACCGAGGTGGAGGCGGCCAGCGAGTTCCGTTATCGCAACCCCATCATTACGCCGACGACGCTTGTCGTTGCCGTGTCCCAGTCGGGCGAGACGGCCGATACCCTTGCCGCCATTCGCGACGCGCGCATCAAGGGTGCCAAGGTCTTCGGCATCACCAACGTGGTGGGCAGCCCCGTGGCGCGTGAGAGCGACGGCGTCATCTACACCAAGGCCAACAAGGAGATCGCGGTCGCCTCGACCAAGAGCTTCATCGGCCAGGTCGTGAGCCTTACGCTTTTGGCCCTGCTGCTGGCGCAGGTCAAGTACCGCTTGACCACCAAGCAGGCGCGCATGCTGTTCCGCGAGCTTTCCGATACGGCCGAGCAGATCCAGTGGATTTTGGATACCCAAACCGAGGCCGTTCATGAGGCTGCCCTGCTGTGCAAGGACGCGCAGTCGGCGCTGTTCGTGGGCCGTGGCATGGGTGCCGCTATTTCCTACGAGGGTGCGCTCAAGCTCAAGGAAGTCAGCTACCTGCACGCCGAGGCATATGCCGCCGGTGAGATGAAGCATGGCCCCATTGCCCTGATCGACCCGGGCTTCCCTGTCATCGCCGTGGCCACCAAGAGTGCCACCTACGACAAGACCGTGTCGAACCTTATGGAGTGCAAGGCGCGCGGCGCCAAGGTCATCGTCGTTGCCACCGAGGGCGACGAGGAGATCAACAAAATCGCCGACTGCATTATCCGCGTGCCAGCAGTCCGCGACGTGTTCAGCCCCATCACGGCGAGCGTCCCGCTGCAGCTGCTCGCCCGCGAGGTCGCCATCCTGCGCGGCTGCGACGTCGACCAGCCCCGCAACCTGGCAAAGAGCGTTACCGTGGAGTAGTTGGTTCCGCCATTCTGGCGACCAAGGCCCGGCTCCGTTGCAGCGGAGCCGGGCCTTGTTTCATTTGCCCAGATAAAACCTGCCAAAATGAACCTGTCCCAATTTGGCAGGTTAGCGGAGCTTGCTGGTCTCGAAGTACTCGGGGAACTGGTCCAGAACCTCGGTCTGGTTGCGGAACATCATATGCAGGTGCTTGCTGACCAAAAAGCTCGCTTCGATGGGGTCGCGACCGGCGATAGCGCGGCGAATCTGCTTGTGCTCGTTCACGATGTCCTGATTGTCGAGAACCTGCGTGGCGGCGCGCAGCCAGCGGAAGCGCTCCAGGTCGGCATTGGTCTCTTCGAGCCACGACCACACGGTGCTGCGACATGCGATGCTAAAAATCATGTGATGCATGAGGTTGTCGCTCAAAAAGAAGCCGATGCGATCCTCTTCGGCCATGGCCTTTTCCTGCAGCACGATGGCGCGGTCGAGCTGCTCGATGCCGGCCGACGTGGCGCGCGCACAGCACTCCACAATCACCTGCTTTTCCAGATGCTCGCGGATGTAACAGGCACTCTCGGCAAGGGTGAGGTTGATGGGCGAGACATAGGTGCCGCTCTGGGGCACGGTGCGCACCAGGCCTTCCTGCGCCAAGCGAACCAAAGCCTCGCGCACGGGCGTGCGACCCATATCCAGGTCGTCGCAAAGTTGCTTGACGCCCAGCTTTTCGCCCGGTTTGTAGTCCAGGTAGACGATTTTGCGTCGAATGGTGTGGTAGGACTGGTCCTGTAGGCTCGTTTCCTGCTCGCCGACGTGCATCGATTCTTCCATAGCGCCTCGCAACTGTTCTATCAAACTCATATGTCAGTTGTTAATTATGCCGCGAATCAGCTCTCCGCGGTGGGTAATTCGGCTGTTGCCTGAGAACTATTGCGGCATCTTAGTCTGTGTTTGCGCAAGGCTGCGCTCAATGTTGCCGTATCATAAGCCGTCGCAAACGTGAAATAGAAAGAAGGAATCCCATATGCAACTGGCAAATATCGTACGCGAGCGCTGGAAAGGCGTCTTGTTCTGCCTAATCATCGCCATTCCCGCGACGCTGCTCGGCAAACAAATTGAGGTGGTCGGCGGTCCGGTATTTGCCATCCTCTTTGGCATGGTCCTGGCGCTCGTCTTTCCCAAGAATCGTCGCGAACAGCTCGCCGCTGGCGTCACCTATACGTCCAAAAAAGTCTTGCAGTACGCGGTTATCCTGCTTGGCTTTGGCATGAACCTCTCCCAGATTCTGTCCAAGGGCGCCCAGTCGCTGCCGATTATCGTGGCGACAATCTCGACCTCGCTTGTCATCGCCTTTGTGCTCTGCCACGTTATGAACGTGCCGGGCAAGATCGCGACGCTTGTGGGTGTGGGTTCGTCGATTTGCGGCGGTTCTGCCATCGCCGCGACCGCACCCGTCATCGATGCCGACGATCGCGAGATTGCCCAGGCTATTTCGGTCATCTTCCTGTTTAACGTTATCGCGGCGCTCGTGTTTCCGACGCTTGGCGGCATGCTCGGGCTGACCAACGAGGGCTTCGGCCTGTTTGCCGGTACCGCCATCAACGACACCTCGTCCGTAACGGCTGCGGCGAGCGCTTGGGACAGCATGCATCCCGGCGCCAATGTGCTCGAGAGCGCCACGGTGGTCAAGCTCACCAGGACGCTGGCCATCATTCCCATCACGCTGGCGCTTGCTTGCTGGCAGATGCATCTGGCGCGCAAGGCCGGCGGCGACGCTAGGAGCACGTTCTCGCTTAAACGCGCGTTTCCCGTGTTTGTGCTGTTCTTTGTGCTGGCGAGTGTGATCACCACGGTGCTTCAGCTTCCCGCGTCCTTTACGGCGCCCATCAAGGAGCTGTCGAAGTTCTTCATCGTGATGGCCATGGCGGCAATTGGCTTTAATACCGATATCGTCGAGCTGGTCAAAAAGGGCGGCAAGCCCATCGCGCTGGGCTTTTGCTGCTGGATTGGCATTGCGTGCATGAGTTTGGGAATGCAACACGTGCTGGGAATCTGGTAGAGAAGTAGCTTGTTTGCGTGCTGCGTGCTGGCGAGCGCATTCTCACGGTGGAGCGATAGGAGCTCTTGCGGGTATGGCTTGTCCGCAGGTTTATAAGTCCCGAAGAGCTCTTATCGCCCCGCCAGGATGGCGATGCGGGGCAACACCTATACTCGCAGGACGGCGCTTTCTGCCCTATAGTGTTTGGTGGGCAATATCGTTCAATTTTGAAACACTCGGTCGTGCGACCGTCGGCGGTTGCACGATGCCGCGGACAGGGGCAAATCATGGATAGCGATGCCAAACTGAACATCTTGACTGAGGCCCTGGCTGCTGACGGGGCCTCGGCATTGGCAATCGATGCGCGTGGGGACGTCGCGATCTCGACCATGAATGACGCGGCGCTTGAGCGGGATGTGGCGGCTTTTGTCGCTGGGCGCCTCGACCGTATAGGAGACTGCGCACGTCTGGTTATGGGGCGTGCGGGTACGCGCCTGAGCCTGACCGTTCGTCCCACCGACAAAGAGGGCGGGGGCCTTTGGGCCGTCGTGGTCCGCGAGGTGCGCGGCGCCGCGGCGCATGCGGGCATCGAGTGGCTCAACGCCGACGAAGTTGAGGCCCGCTACGAATCGAGCGCGTACGGCATCGTTGAGGGGGCGGCCTCGGTGGCTGCGCCGGTTGCAGAGAGTTACGCGCGCGGTGTGCCTCTTATGCTCGAGGGCGAGCTGGGGGCGGGTCAGGTCGAGATTGCCATGCGCCTCTATCTGGACGGTCCTTTTGCCGATCAGCCCTTTGTTTCCGTTGCGCTCGATGAGCTCACCGAGCGCGGTTGGCGCCATGTACTCAAAAGCGTCGAATCGCCGTTGTTCCAAATGGGGCTGACCCTTTGCATTGAGGGCTGGAACGCGGTTGGCCCCCAGCGCCTCCGCGAGCTGGTCTCCACGATGACCGACACCGCGTTGGCGACGCGCTGCCATGTGGTGCTGACGGCGAATGACATGCCGGGCGGCGGCGAAAGTGATCAAGCCGCCTTTGTGACCGAGCGCTTCGCCTGTGCGGTGAGCGTCGCGCCGGCAATCGCCGAGCAGGGAGCCGCGTCGACGAAGGTCGCGCGCTATTTGGAATATCTCGCTGATGCATTTGGGACGGCAGCGCCCACGCTGTCTGCCGCGGCGACGAAGACGCTCGATGCTTACCGCTGGCCGCGCAACTATCTGCAGCTCCGCGAAGTCTCGGAACGACTGTATATATTGGTGGGGACGGGCACGGTGGACCGCGCTGTGGCGGAGGAAGTGCTCGCCCAAGAGGACGTGATTAAGACCGCAACCTTTGGCGCCCCGACGCTTGAAAGTGACCTGTATATCCTGCGACCGCTGGCCGATACCGAGCGAGATATCGCGCATCTGGTTGTAGACCATCTCCACGGCAACCGAACCCGTGCGGCGGAGGTGCTGGGCATAAGCCGTACAACGCTGTGGCGCTTGCTGAAGGACGATGACCGTTGGGCGAGGCGCCCGTGACCGCGCGCGACGCGTGTGCTACAGTCCAAAGCGTTATTGTTTCGATTTGGTTACGGCGTGCGAGGGCATATGGCTGAGACTTCAAAACCGAGCCGCAGAAGGCGGAGTGCCGCGCCGGTCAACCGACGCACGACATCGGTGACGTGGGGTAAACACGCCTCGGGGTTTGATGGCTCGTTCAAGCGCACTAAATACGGCTATCCTTCGGCAAGCGCCCGCTTGGCAATGCAGGCAGAGTCCTCGCTGTGGGGCCGCAAACGCGTGGTGGGCTCAAAGCTCAAGCACGACGGAACGCTGGGCTACATTAGCCGCGGTGCTGCCCGCCGCAGTGGGCTCAATCCTGCTGGCTGGCATCGTTATGTGCCGATTGCAGTTGTTGTTGCGGTGATTGTGATCGCACTTGCCGCACTCGGCTACGCAGGCGGCGGGGTCGACCTGAGCGCGATGTTCAAATCTGCTGAGCTCGCGCATGCCGGCACGGAGCTTGTCGAGGGCGCTCAGACACAGACGGGCGTGGCGCCTCAGCGCGGTATTGTTGCCGCTGCCGCAACGATCGCCGATGCGCAAAAGGGCGAGGATACGGACAGCGAGGTTAGCGAAACCAGTGCAAACGGCGCGGGTTCGCAGGTCACGCCCGTAACATAAGGCCAATAAGTCACAGAACCATCACACCAAGTCGCTGTTTGGGGCCAATGAGTGAGCAAAAAAGCAGCAATGTTGTTTCATATAGAACTCATTAGTCACAATTTGTAAAAAAGCTATACTACTAGGCACTTAAAAGTCCACAAGCTGCAAGTTGAGGAGTACCTAACATGAAGAAGAGATTCATGGCAGCACTGAGCGTTCTCGCTCTTGCCCTGGCTCTGCCCGTGGCTGCTTTCGCCGCCCCGAGCCCCGCCAACACCACCGCCACCGGCGCCAACAACGTGACCGCCAGCGTTAACAACGCTAGCGTCAAGGTTGTTTCCACCACCAAGAACGCCGAGGGCACCCCTGCCGGCGCCAACGTGGTCGCTTCCTTTGAGATCACCGAGTCCGAGGCCGGCACCGTTTCCGAGTCCAACCCGCTGACCGTCACCTTCACCCTTGGCAAGGCTTACGCCAACGCTAAGGTTACCGTCTATGTCCAGCACAACGACGGCACTACGGAGCAGCTGAACCTGACCGCCGACAACAACGGTAACGTTGTCTTTAAGGTCACCAAGCTCTCCATCTACACCATCGTGGCTGAGAAGACCGCTGCTGGCGCTGCTACCACCGACAACGGTGCTAAGTCCCCGGCTACCGGTGTGAACACCACCGCTGTTGCCGCTGTGGCTGCTGTTGCCGCTGCTGGCGCTGCCTGTGCTTTCGTTGCTCTTCGCAAGAACAACTAGCACACACACGGTTTCAACCGTAAGATTTGAGGACCCGTACTTGTGCGGGTCCTTTTTTTGGCCGATTTACAGGGTAAGGGAACGCCATGGCACAGCAGCCGCAGGGCAAGCATATGGAAGTTAAGCATATGGATGACTCGGACAAAAAGCGTCGCGCCACGATACTCAAGGGCGTTTTCGTAGTGTTGTTGCTGGTCGCGGTTGGCTGCGGCGGCTACGTGCTCTATATGAATCATCTAGAGCAGCAGCGCGCCGGGGAGATGAGTGCAACAGGCAAGCCCGCCACGAAGGTCGAATCAAAGGGCAAGGAGCTGCCGGACAACCCCATCGACTTCGCTCCGCTCATTCAAGAGAATGCCGATATCTATGCGTGGCTCTACATTCCGGGCGCGGATATCAACACGCCCTTGCTGCAGAGCACGACGGACGACCTGTTTTACCTGGACCACGACAAGGACGGCAAGTACGACCCCTACGGTACAGCGTTTAGCCAGATGGCAAACGCGCGCGGCTTTAGCGATCCCGTCACGGTGATCTACGGCCATGTGAACGGCGGCGTGTTCCACAACTTGCATAACTTTGAGGACGCGGACTTCTTTAACGAGAACACCGAGTTCTATATCTACACGCCGGGCCATATTCTGACGTACAAGATTGTCTCGGCCTATCAATATGACGACCGCCACATTCTCAACTCGTTTAACTTTGCCGACCCTGCCGTGCGCCAGGACTACTTTAATTCGGTCTGTAATCCGGACGCATTGCTCAAAAATGTACGTGACGGCGTGACACTTGATGCAGATAGTAAGATTGTGCAGTTGAGCACCTGCATGCTCGATAGCTCGCAGGGCAACTCGCGCTATATTGTGAGCGGTGTGTTAACAAGCGACCAGGAGACAAAATAGTCATGAACCCCCGTGGCAAGCACTTTATCGATGCGGTGGATCCCGACGAAAATCAAGTAAACAATCCCGAGCAGCAGGTTCAGGATGCGGCGGAGCCTGTCGAACCTCAATGGGAGGCCAAAGACACTCCGACGCCTCAATCTAGCGAAAAATCCAAGAGCAAGGACGATGCTCCGTCCGACGCATCGGCAAAGACCGATGAAGCTGCGGCGCAGCCTGTTGATGAGGTAGAGTGGCCTTCGCTTGATGAGGCGGGACCTCAGCGTCGTCGACGCTCCAAAGAGTCGATCAAGCGCATCAAGCGCCGCCGCCGTATCCGCACGCTGCTGATCGTGCTGCTCGTGATTGGTGCGGTTGCTGCTGCCGGCTGGGGCTTTGTGAATCACAGCGTGAACCAAGGCAAAAAGAAGATTGAGGAAAAGACCGAAAAGGTCATTAAGGCCAAGGGCGACACCATTACCTATAACGGCAAGAAGTATGCGCTCAACAAGCATATGGCCACGGTGGCGTTTATCGGCTTTGATGGCCGCAACAACGATGACGGCACCCAGAAGGGCCAGTCCGATACCGTGATGGTCGTAGCGCTTAATACCGACACGGGCGAGGCCCGCGGCATTATCATCCCGCGTGACAGCATGGTTGCCGTAGATACGTATTCCAATGGTTCGTTTGCCGGTCAGGTGACCGAGCAGCTGTGCTTGCAGTTTGCCTATGGCACCGATGGCGACAACTCATCGGCGCTGACGGCCGCCGCTGCCTCGCGCGTGCTCGATAACATTCCGGTCGACTATTACTACACGCTCAATATCGAGGGCGTGGCTCCCATTAATGACTCCATCGGCGGTGTGACGCTGGTGCCTACGCAGACAGTGCCGGGCACGTCGGTTGTCGAGGGCCAGGAGACCACGCTGTTTGGTACAACGGCGGAAAAGTACGTGCAGTGGCGCGACACGACGAATCTGACGTCTTCGCTGGATCGTACGGCGCGCCAGGTGAGCTACGTGCAGGCGTTTGCGTCGAAGGTACTCAGCAGTGCCAAGAGCAACCCCGCCATGCTCATCAGCCTGTATCAGGCCATGGGCGACTATACGTGGACCAATTTGGGTCTCGATGAGTTCAGCTATCTAGCGACTACGATGCTCGAGCACGGCCTGACTTCGTTTGATGTCGTGACGCTGCAGGGCACCATGCAGCAGGGCGACACCTTCGCCGAGTTCTATCTGGACCAGGACAACGTAAAGCAAACGGTCGTCGACACCTTCTACCACCCCGTAGACTAATTGGTTTCGCCGTTCGTTAGAACGGCGGAACATACACCACGTTGTCGCGGCGCGGCTTTGCCTCGGGGAGTGTGTCCTCGGCGTAGCCCAGAATGCAGTTGCCCACACCGCGCAGGCTTCCGTCGGCGGGCAGACCCCACTTGGCCAGCAGTTCCAGTCCCTCGGGTGAGTCAAAGACCTCGTGCGCGCGGTGGATCCAACACGAATCGACGCCCAGCGCATAGGCTGCGTTGAGCAGGTTGCCCATGGCGAGCGAGCCGTCTTCCAGGTACGTGGGCACGCTGCGGTCGACGAGCACCACCACAACGGTCTTGGCGCCGTAGAAGGGATCTCCCTCGCTGCCCATAACTTGGGCGTTGAGCTGCGAGAGGCGCTCGACGGTTGCGGGGTCGGTAACGGCGACAAATGTCACCGGTTGACGCCCCATGCCGCTGGGCGCGTACTGGCCTGCCTCGATAATGCGTGCGAGCTTTTCGGCTTCGACGGGGCGATCGCTATAGTTACGGCAGCTGCGGCGGTGGATGAGCGCTTCGATGGTCTCCATGGGTTCTCCTAGCGATGACATTGCAGATGCTCCGTTCTTACCCGTCGTGCCGTAGCCGTAATCGCGCAGTCGGCCCCAAACAATGCAAGCTGTCAAGTGGAAAAGTTGGTTTGCATAAAACTTCAGCCAGAATGTGACAAACCGGTGGGATGGTTAAACGTTTTATCCCGTCTACCCTGCGG
>CABULX010000027.1 GCA_902492545.1 uncultured Collinsella sp.
CGCTGAATGGAGTTAGCGAGGCAGCATTGCCCCGCCAACTCCCCTACCTCCCGCGCAGGGCCTTGAGCTTGGCCAGCGCCTCGGGGCTCAGGCGGCTGCCCAAGGTCATCTTGATCTGCGGAGCTTCCTCTGCCTCGTGAACGTCGTTATCGATCTGTTTGATCTCGTCCACCAGCATACGGCTCGAGATGCGCGTAACGCCCTTGCCCATGACGACGGCCTGGATCGTGCCGTCGCTCGACACCACAGAGCACGCACGGCCTTCCTCGCGTGCCTCGATGCAGAGCTTCTGTACCACGGTATCGGCAGAGACGCCCGTCGGCGAAAACTCGATGCGCACGCCGCGGGCCGGCAGGTTGGGGCGCTCGCTGGAGATATTGCCCGCGCCGTCAAACACGATCACAGCCTCGTAGCGGCCCTGGGCAAACGCCGCCACGTCGTTGATGAGGGCGGTGCGCGCCATATCGTGAACGTCGCTGGAATACGGATCGTCGGAATGGTCGTAAACGAGCTTTTCGTAGCGCGGCGTGCAGTGAATCACGTTGTAGCCGTCGACCACCAGCAGCTCGGGCTTATTGGAGTGCACTGTCGAGACCGGATCGGCGATGGCCTGCGCAAACGCATTACCGCCCACGCCGTAGGTCGCGGCCGAAACAATCGGCTTGGCCGAGCCCTCGCCAAAGCGCTTGGCCTTGGACTTGGCGCGGTTCTTCTTGGACATGCGCTACTCCTCCCCCATGAGCTCGCCAGCGTTGCGGCGCAGCCACTCAAAGCACAGCGCTGTGGTCGCCTGGGCAACATTGAGGCTCTCGGTCATGCCGCGCTGGGGAAGCTTGGTCAAAAAGTCGCATTTCTCGAGCACCAGACGCGAGATGCCATCGCCCTCGGAACCCATGACGAGCGCCACGCGGCCCTCGAAGGGAGCATCCCAGCAGCTGCCCTCGGCGTGCTCGGAAGCACCGCCCACCCAAAAGCCAGCGGCCTTGAGGTCATCGAGCGCACGGGCGATATTGGGCACCTGCGCGATGGGCAGATGCATGACGGCGCCGGCAGAAGTCTTGTAGCTGCCCACGGTCACGCCGGCGGCGCGCTTGTTGGCAATGATGACGCCGGCCGCGCCCACGACCTCGGCAGAGCGCACGATCGCACCAAAGTTGCCATCGTCGGTCACATGGTCGAGCACGACGACGAGCGCCGGTCCGTCACCCGCGCGATCGAGGATATCGGCAACATCGGCATAGGGGAAATTACCCACCTCGAGCGCAATGCCCTGGTGAGCGCCATGGCTCGACAGCGCATCGAGCTGCGCGCGCGGCACATACTTAATGCGGACGCCTGCAGCGTTGAGGTCGTCGACCAGGCGCGACAAGGCGGCATCGCGCTCCCCGCCCTCAGCGATGAGCGCGCACTTGACGGGAAAACCGGTGCGCAGGGCCTCGGCGGCAGCACGACGACCTTCGATAAACTCGCCCTTGGGGACCTGAGCATTGTCGCGGTTGCGATCGCGCTGCGGACGCGCAGCCTGGGCTTGGGAGCGCTCGCGCTGGCCCTTGGGAGCGGCAGCGCGGTCGTTGCGGCGAATCGGACGCGAGCCAGAAGCAGCCTGCTTGCCTCCATGCGGTGCACGCTTGCGATTGTCGGCCATAAAGCGGCCTCCTTAAATAGATAACGAACAAGAATCGACCGTCCGAGCCACGGCACCTTGCCTTTCAATCGTCAGGCATGACCACCAGGTCTATGCCCTCCTCTTTCAAGGCAATCTGCCGCACCTCGAACGGTCGACAAATAACTAGAGAGTCTTAATACGAGTGCCGGCGGCAGTATCCTCGATCGTCAGCCCCAGGTCCTTGAGCTGGTCGCGGATGGCGTCGGCCAGATCCCAGTTCTTGGCGGCGCGGGCTTCGGCGCGGGCCTCGAGAATCTTGGCAGCGGCCTCGTCCACGTCGTCACCCGTATAGGCGACCAAACCGGCGGCAACGCCCAGCAGGCCCAGCGGCAGCTCGACCTTGGGCTCGGGGAGCTCAACGCCAAGCGTATCGAGCAGCTCGGCCAGCGTGTCGGCGGCGACAAGCGCGGCGGCCTTGTCGGCAGCGTCGCCCGCCTGCTCCAGGTACTGGTTGCACTCGGTCACAAAGCCAAAGACGGCACCCATGGCACCAGCGGTGTTAAAGTCGTCGTCCATGCACTCCTTAAAGGTGGCACGGGTCTCGGCGGCCTTGGCGGCAAACGCCTCGGCGGCAGCCGCATCGGCATCGGCCGTCGCATGGTTCGCGGCCCAGCGCAGGTTCTCGACCGTACCGGCGATACGCGTGAGCGAGTTCTCGGCACCCTCCAGGCGCTCCCAAGAAAAATCGAGCGGCGAGCGATAGCTCGTCTGCAGCATCAGCAGGCGCAGGGCGGCAGCGGAGTGCTGCTCGAGGACCTCGGCCAGCGTAAAGAAGTTGCCGAGCGACTTGGACATCTTCTCGCCGTCTACCAGCAGCATGCCCGTGTGCATCCAAGTGTTGGAGAAGCCCTGGTGCCAGGCGCAGGTGGCCTGGGCGCACTCGTTCTCGTGATGCGGGAAGGCAAGGTCGGAGCCGCCGCCGTGGATGTCGATCGGAGTGCCCAGGTAGCGATGCACCATGGCGGCGCACTCGGTGTGCCAACCGGGACGGCCCTCGCCCCAGGGGCTCGGCCAGCTGGGCTCGCCGGGCTTAGCGGCCTTCCACAGGGCAAAGTCGAGTGGGTCGTTCTTGTCCTCGTTCTCCTCGATACGCGCGCCCACCATAAGGTCGTCGATGTTGCGGCCCGAGACCTGGCCGTAGTTGGGATCGCTGCGCACGGCAAAGTACACGTCGCCGTTATCGGCTGCGTAAGCGTGGCCCTGCTCGATAAGCGTCTTGATCATGGCGATCATGGGGCCGATCTCCTTGGTGGCGCGGGGGCGCACATCGGGATCGAGCACGTTGGCGGCGCGCATGACGCCGATGAACTTGTCGGAGAACTCCGTCGCGACCTCGGCGGCCGTACGGCCCTGCTCGTTGGCGCGCTTAATGATCTTGTCGTCGACATCGGTGAGGTTCTGGGCGAACGTGACCTCGTAGCCGCTCGCAATGAGCCAACGGCGGATCACGTCAAAGCTGATGAACGTACGGGCATTGCCGATGTGGATGTTGTCGTAGACCGTGGGGCCGCACACGTACATGCGGACCTTGCCGGACTCGATGGGCTGGAACTCTTCCTTTTTATGGGTAGCGCTGTTGTAGATACGCATTCGTTACTCCTTAACGGTTTTCTGTAGCAGGCAGACGGCCCAGGCGCCGATCCCCTCGCCCTGGCCTTCCCAACCGAGCTTTTCGGTCGTAGTGGCGGCGACGCCCACGTTTTCGACGTCAACGCCCAGGGCATGGGCAAGGTTGGCGCGCATGGCATCGCGGTGCGGGGTGATCTTGGGTTGCTGACAGGCAATGGTGCAATCGGCATCGACAAACTCAAAGCCCAGCTCGCGCGCATAGTCCATCACGCGAGCGAGCAGCACCATCGAATCGGCACCCTCGTAGGCGGGATCGGTGTCGGGAAATAGCTTGCCGATGTCTCCCCCGCGGCAGGCGCCCAGAATGGCGTCGGCTAAGGCGTGCGCGAGCACATCGGCATCCGAGTGACCCAGCAGGCCGCGCTCGTAGGGAATGTCGACCCCGCCAATGATACATCGACGCCCCTCCACCAAACGGTGGACGTCGTAGCCGTGGCCAATGCGCAGGTTACTGAACATGGGGAAGGTCCTCTCCCTCAGCCATGCGGCCAAGCAGAATAGCGGTTACAGGACGCAGGTCCTCGGGCACCGTCACCTTAAGGTTATCGCGCGGGCTCTGGACGCAGCGGACGCGCCCGCCCATGCGCTCGACCAGCGATGAATCGTCGGTACCGATAAAGCCCTCGGCGATAGCAGCGGCGTGAGCGCGCTTCATGGCGTCGACGCTAAAGATCTGCGGCGTCTGCGCGGCCCAATAGAGCTCGCGCGGCGGCGTCTCGACGATATTATCGCCGTCGACGATCTTGAGCGTGTCGATCGCGGGCTGACCGCACACGACACCGTCGAGCGAGCGGTCGTCCACAAGCACGTCGATCGCACGATCGATGGCCTCGGTCGTGATGAGCGGACGGGCGCCGTCGTGGATAGCGACATATTCGAAACCCGCCGGAACCGCATGCACGCCGGCACGGGTGGAATCCTGACGGGTATCGCCGGCATCGGCAAAGCTGATGGGCGTGTCATAGTCAAACGGGTCGATAGCCAGGCGGCGCATCTCGGCACGGCGCTCGGCAGGACACACCACCACGATGTGGCCGACCTTGTCGCTCCGGTCGAACGCGCGGATGGACCAGCTCATGAGCGGACGGCCCGCCACGTTAACGAGCTGCTTGCCACCGGGATTACCAAAGCGCTGGCCGCTGCCACCGGCAACGACTACGGCGCATACGGGCGCCATTATGCGTTCCCCTGTTTGGTGCCCTTCATGCGGTACAGGGAGTCCGCAAGAATGGCAGGGTTGTTAACGCCAAAGTCGCCCAAACGCTCCGGATCCTCGCTGATGTCGTCCATGAGCTCCTGCAACGAGCCGTACTCGTCGACGATCTTCTCGGCCACGCCGTCGCGCACAACGGACACGCGCGAAAGCGTACGTAGGCCCAGCGGCGTCATGACGGAGTCCTCGTCCAGGTCGTCGTAACCCAGAACCGCAGCCACATGCTGTGGGTCGGACAGGTCCTTAGGTGTCATGCGAGCGAGCTCGGCGCGAATCTTCTCGGCGTTTGCCTCGGAGGAATCGCTCGCGTAGTCGCGGATCATCAGGTCGTATTCGGTATCCATGCTGGAGCCCGCGAGCTGCTCGAGCTGCATCTGCACGAGCTTGCCCTGGTTGCCCAGCTTGACAATGCAATCCTTAAGCTCAGTCTTTGCCTGCTGCATGATCTCGAAGCTCGAGAAAATACCGGTAATGTCGGCGAGCGTAACGTAGTCGTCGAGCTCGAGGGCCGTCAGGCGCAGCAGGGAGCGATCGAGCGACTGACGGGTAGTCTGGAGCGTGGCGACGAGCTGGTTGACCGAGCTCATGATGGTGGTGACAGGCTGAATCTCGTAGCTCTTGCCGTGAACGTACACGTTGACGACGGCACGACGGGCCGAGACCGAGATCACGATGGCATCGGTGAGCACCGACATGCGAGCGGCGGTGCGGTGACGCATGCCCGTCTCACTCGTGGCGAGCGAGGGATCGGGATTGAGGTGGAAGTTGGCGCGCAGGATCTGGGTGAGGTCGCCATCGATAACGATAGCGCCGTCCATCTTGGAAAGCTCGAACAGGCGGTTCGAGGTGAACGAGATATTGAGCGGGAAGCCGTCGTTACCGGCAGCGAGCACGTTTTCGGTGTCGCCGACGCAGATAAGAGCGCCCAGGTGACCGGCGATGATCATGTCGAGGGCGGTGCGGATCGGCTGACCAGGTGCCGTCAGGCGGATGGCCTGTTCCATACGCTTTTGCAGCTCGTTCTTATCCAAGGCATCGCTCCCATCGTATACGCTCCATAAACGCTAAATAGTTTCTCACGGTTTGTCCCTGCGGCGCTTGCGAAATCCGATGCTTACAGAATGAGCGAACACCGCTTAGGTAGCTCATTTGGGACGGGGTTCTTTTGACTGCTCGTGTGGTAGCATCGGGTCTCATATAAATGAGGGAGTAGTCGCGTAATCGGGCTCGCCCGCAGAGAGGGAGCCAGACTATGGGACTCGCAGAGCTTGTGTTGCTCGCTATCGGCCTTTCTATGGACGCTTTTGCCGTATCCATCTGCAAGGGCCTTGGCATGAAAAAGATCAACCTTAAAGTCGCCGTAGTGCTCGGCCTGTTCTTTGGCGGCTTTCAGGCCGGCATGCCCGTAATCGGATGGGCGCTCGGCAGTCAATTCATGGGCATCATCGGACCCATCGACCATTGGATCGCCTTTATCCTTTTGGCCTTTATCGGCGGCAAAATGCTGTGGGAAGCCTTTACCGAAGACGAGGATGGGGGCGACGGCAAGGATGCCGAAAAGATTGACCTGGCAGAATATCTGATTCTTGCCATTGCCACCTCGATTGACGCCCTAGCCGTAGGCATCTCGTTTGCGGCGCTCTCGGTTGACATCGTTCCCGCTGTATCGCTTATCGGCGCCACAACGTTTATCTTCTCCGTCGCCGGCGTAGCGATCGGCCACACCTTTGGCGCGCGCTACGAAAAACCCGCCACCATCGTGGGTGGCGTCGTACTCATCCTCATCGGGCTTAAGATCCTGCTTGAGCATCTGGGGATTTTGGCGCTGTAACGCCAAGCACAATCGCTCAAAACTCAACGCCAGCGCAAGGCCTCATGCAGAGTTTTGCATGAGGCCTTTTCATGCAGACTTTTGCATGTCATACTGATATGCAAAAGTCTGCACGTTAGGAGATCGCCGTGGATACCCTTCCCATCACCACACCGCGCCAAGCTGGCATCTACGTGCGCCAGGCACGCGAGGCGCAGGGAATCACCCGTGCCGCCCTTGCTAAAAAAGCCGGTGTTTCGGAGCGCCTGCTTGCATCGCTCGAGCTAGGAGACGCCACCGGCATTCGACTCGACAAGCTATTGGCAATCTTCAATGCTCTCGGACTGGCGCTCGCCGCTCAAGGGGATATCGCTAAAACGAATAACGAGCAACCAGTCGACGCCCCGCATGCTGATTTGCAACCTCGTAGCACCCCCAGGCGCCATCACGCTCAATGTTTTCACCATCGCAACCGTCGCAGCGCAGCCATTCCGACTCTCGCAGATGTCCCCTTTACGTCCGAGCTCTACGACAAGGCCTTCGCCGATTTCGCCATGTCCAATCTCGGAGTCCCGATTGCCGCAAACCCATCTACCCAAACCAGGCCTAAAGGGAGGTAGCCAATGGCCACCACATCGCTTCGGACTATTATTTGCGGTGTACCCGCAGGAACGCTCATGCAAGATGAGAGCGGTCTGGTCAGTTTTGTCTACGATCAAGATTATGACGGGCCAGCCCTATCGACCAACATTCCCGTATCAAATCGCACATACGGCCAACAGGTCATGAATCCGTACTTGTTTGGTCTTCTACCCGACAGCGAGGATCAGCGAAAGGCGATTGCTGCCGAATTCGACGTTAGACCCAACAATGCCGTTGCGCTGCTCAGCCATATCGGACTCGACTGTCCGGGCGGAGTGCAGTTTTGCGCCGAAGAAGATATCGACGCCGTCTTGCATCGCACTGGCGAATACCGCCCTATAGACGACCACGAGATTGCCTTGCGCCTCAAGTCGATCAAGGATGACCGCGAGACATCGTGGATGGGCTTAGATGAAAGTTGGTCACTTGGAGGCAACCAGGGCAAGTTCGCACTCGCGCTCATAGACAGTCGCTGGTGCGAATGCCTAGGCTCCTCGCCCACGACGCATATTTTCAAAAATGGTGTTATCGGATTTAAACTCGAGGCTCTTAATGAGTTCGTCTGCATGAAAAGCGCCCAGCGCGCGGGTATCGCAACGGCGAACGTTGAGTATCGCTTATTTGAGGACGAACCCGCCCTCATTGTTGAGCGATATGACCGCGTGAAAGTCAAAGACGGAACAATCATGCGTCTACATCAAGAAGACCTCTGTCAGGCCCTTGGAGTGATGCCCGCTCAAAAGTACACAGCAGACGGCGGCCCGACCGCACGCGATATTCAGGAACTCCTCGTCAATACGAGTCATCATCAACTTAACCTGTATCTGTTTACGCAGATTCTCTTCTTTAACGCCATCATCGGCGCACCGGACGCGCATGCGAAGAACTATTCCCTGCTTCTTGGAAACGGCGACACAGCTATGATGGCCCGTATGTATGACGTTGCATCGGGGCTGGCATACGAACGCATGCGGCGAAAAGCGCGCCTTGCCATGAGCGTTGGCGGCGAAAATCGTGTGGGGCGCATCGGTCCAGGCGCTATCCGTCGATACCACGGTATGGGCGACCCCGCGCTGGAGGCGGCGCTCACCGATGCCGGGCTATCCGAGAAGTTTTGCTTTGCGACCATGATGGACCTCGCCTACGAGGTACCCGTTTGCATGGAAGAGGTCATGGACGAATACGCCGACCTGCCCGGCATGGCGGACCTGCGCGAGCATATGCTCGGCCCCGTCCGTGAAAACTGCCAGCGCACCCTCGACCTCATCAAGGCGGATATGGGCTAGGTGGCGGCAAATTCCCATTTCCCGAAAGAAGAGAGGGGGCACCCATCGCAAAAGCTCGGGTGCCCCCTCTCATAATGTCATTTGCAATCCGCTAGCACGTGGCTCGGACTGCTGCTAGCGCAACCTTTACGCAGCGAGGCGCTTGAGGACGTCGATGAGCAGCTCGTAGAAGCGCTCGGCAGAAGCGAGCTCCATGCTCTCGTCCGGGGTGTGGACATCGGAGAGCGTCGGGCCCACGGCGATGGCGTCCAGGCCGTGCAGGGCCTCGGCAAACAGGCCGCACTCAAGGCCGGCGTGAATGGACTCGATGCGCAGCTCGGAGCCAAAGAGCTCGCGATAGCTCTCGACAAAGATGTCGCGGACCGGCGAATGCTCGGCATAGCTCCAACCGGGATACTCGAACTCAAACTTGGCGTCGAAGCCCAAGACATCGGCCAGCGTCTGCAGGCGGTCCTTGAACTCGTTCTGCAGCGAGGTGATCGAGGAGCGCGGGGACAGCATAATCTTGACCTGGTCGTCAGAGGTGGCAACCACGCCGATGTTGGAGGAAACCTCGACGGAGCCGTCAGTGGCGACGTTGCGGCGAATCACGCCGTTAGGGGCAAGACGCAGGGCGCGGATGAGGGCAAGCGCGGACTTCTGGTCCATGGCCTCGACCTCGGCGTCGTCGGCAATCTCGACGGTGCAGGTAAAGCCGGGGTCGAAGACCTCGAGCTCGGCGGTGACGTCGGCGATGATGCCCCTTGCGATCTCGGCCGCGGCCTCGGCGGCAGCGTGGTCGGCGTAGACCAGAACAGCCTTGCACTCACGGTTGATGGCGTTGTCCTTGGTGCCGCCGTTAAAGCTAACGATGGCGGGCTCGCCGGCAACCATCAGGCGGTCGATGATGCGGGCCATGATGAGGTTGCCGTTGCCGCGCTCCAGATTGATATCGCTGCCGGAGTGGCCGCCCAGCAGGCCGGAGATGTCGAGCGTGAGGGTGCTACCGGTCTTGTGCTCGCGCGCGATCGGGCAGGTGTAGGTAACGACAACGCCGCCGGCGCAGCTAACGGTGGCAACGCCCTCTTCCTCAGAGTCGAGGTTAATCATGGTGCGGGCGCTAATCTGGGACTTGTCGAGCGTCTCGGCGCCGACCAGGCCAGTCTCCTCGTCGGTGGTGAATACGCACTCGAGGGCCGGATGGGCAATCGAATCGTCGTTGAGCACGGTAAGCATAAGCGCGACGGCGATACCGTTGTCGGCGCCCAGAGTGGTGCCGTTAGCGGTGAGGACGCCGTCCTTGACGACCAGATCGATACCATCGGTCGTAAAGTCGTGCTCGACGGAACCCAGCTTGTCGCACACCATATCGATATGGCCCTGCAGCATCACGGTCGGGGCATTCTCGGCACCGGCAGATGCGGGCTTGCGAATGATAACGTTGTAGACCTCGTCCTGGTACACATCGAGGCCGCGCTCCTTGGCAAACGCAACCAGGAAATCGCTGATGCCCTTCTCGTTGCCAGACCCACGGGGGATCGCGCTGACCTCCTCAAAGAAATGGAACAGCTGGGCGGGCTCGTAGCCGGTAATCTTGTAGTCCATGGTGCCTCCTTGGCGCAACTGGTTAGACAGTAAGACATGCGCCTTGTATATTCCCAGACTTTACGTGCATAAACCAGTCGAAAACGCCGAGCGCCCTCGCATCATCGGCTAACGGCGAGGAAACGCCACTTTATCAAGATAAAGCAGGTTAGACGGGCCGTGCCGAAGGGACGTTGGACCCTTCAACCAACTTCAACGCCTGTTGAACATTAATGCATACACCATTGGTATGTTTAATGAGATTTTTGTCTTCTGTCACGACGTAATCGGCATCAATGCGATTGGCGACGCCCAGCATCAGGTCGTCCTCAAAGTCGTTGTGATGATACTTGAACACAAAGGAGTCGAAGACCTCGTCTGCACCGACCGAGGCAATAATCGACTTTTGCCGAATCAGGCGAACACACGCCCACGCTGTCTCGTCGGCACCGGCGATGGCTTCGGGAGTGAGAGCCCCCTCACGGCGGGCGTCGGCCTTCATCGTCCTTCCCAGAATGTAATAGACGTCTTTGACAGACAGGGAGGACGAGAAGAGGACGATATCCTCCGCTTCCGCCGCGCGAGAAAGGAGCTCGACTATCGGCCTGGTCGCATTCGTACGAGCGAGAAAGTAATCTAGCCAGACGTTCGTGTCGATCAACAGCTTGAGCACACGTTTCGTTCCGACGCCGCTCATAATTCGATCCAATCGCTGAATCTCTCGCTCATCATTTGATCGTATAACTCGTCGTAATCAAAGGCTTCATCGGGGCTCGGCCTCTGAATCGAGAACCGCTCATAAAAATTCGAAATTAACGCAGCCCCTTCCGAGACGCGGGACGATCTCGCCTTCGATCGTATGTCGTCAGGCAGGACTTCGTCATCATTCTTTTTTGCGACGGGCATATGACCGTTCTCGGTCAAGTACTGCCACAGCTCCCTCACAGCTTGTGACGGCGTCATGCCAATATGAGTCAGTACGGCGTCTCCTGCCTCTTTGAGCTGGCGATCTATACGCACGTTCATCTGAACTGGCCGCGTGTCGAGTATTGATGTAGGCATATCAACTCCTTTGCTATACTGAATCTCAATTTCAGTATAGCACGGCAGATTGAAGCACATTTCAATAGAAACGGGGGCGCCTCCTTATCGGAAACGCCCCCGTTATACAAGGTATGTTTAATCCCTACAGCGCGCCGGAACCGGCTTGCATCATGCCGCCGGGGCCCGAGGTCACGCCGCCGCTCACGGGCGCGGCGTTGCCGGTGTGCGGTGCCGCCGGGGCGGTATCGCCACCGAGCGTGCCCGCCGGACGCGGTGCCGGGATCTCGCCCGTGCCGTGGCTAAAGACAAACTTGCCATCGGCCACGTCGCACAGGACGGTATCGCCCTCGCCCCACTCGCCGGCCAGGAGCTCCTCGGACAGCGGGTCCTCGATGAGCTTTTGAATAGCACGGCGCAGCGGACGCGCACCGTTGGTGAGGTCGGTGCCCTCGGCCACGATCTTGTCATAGGCCGCATCGGTGAGCTTGATGTTCATGCCGTTTGCGATCAGGCGCTGGCGCAGGTCGTCCACCAGCAGGTGCGCGATCTTGGTCAGGTTCTCGCCCGAAAGCTTCTGGAACACCACGATGTCGTCGATACGGTTGAGCAGCTCGGGGCGGAACAGGCGCTTAAGTTCGCCCATCGCGCGGCCGCGGATCTCACTCGAGGTAAGGCCCTGCTCACCGGTGGTGCCAAAACCGACGCTCGCATCCTGCGCGATCTCGCGGGCGCCCACGTTGGACGTCATGATAATCACGGTATTGCGGAAGTCGACCGTCTTGCCCTGGCTATCGGTCAGACGGCCCTCCTCCAACACCTGCAGCAGGATATTGAAGATGTCGGGGTGCGCCTTCTCGATCTCGTCGAACAGCACGACCGAGTACGGGTGACGACGAACGGCCTTGGTAAGCTGACCGCCCTCGTCGTGGCCCACGTAACCCGGAGGGCTACCGATGAGCTTGGAGACCTCAAACTCGCTACCGAACTCGGACATGTCGAAGCTGATGAGCGCGTCCTTGCTGCCAAAGAGGTACTCGGCGAGCGTCTTGGCGAGCTCGGTCTTGCCCGTGCCGGTGGGACCCAGGAAGATAAAGCTGCCGCCGGGGCGACGCGGATCCTTGAGCGGCGAGCGGCTGCGGCGCACGGCCTTGGCGACGGCCTCGACAGCCTCGTCCTGGCCGATGATGCGGGTCTTGAGCACGCTTTCGGTCTGCAGCAGGCGCCGGCTCTCGCTCTCGGTGAGCGAGGAAACCGGCACGCCAGAGGTCACGGACACGATGTCGGCAATCTGGGCGACGTCGATGGTGAGCGGGCTGGCGTCGAGCTCGGCGGTCCAGGCGGCCTTGGCCTCGGCGAGCTCAATCTCGGCGGCCTTCTGCTGCTCGGTGATCTCGGCGGCCTTGTTCATGTCGTCGCTCTCGGTGGCCTCCTGCGCGGCGGCCTTGAGCTCCTCTATGCGATGCTCGGCCTCGCGCACCGGCTCGGGCGCGCGGTTGGCGGCGATGCGGGCGCGGGCGCCGGCCTCGTCAATGAGGTCGATGGCCTTATCGGGCAGGAAGCGATCCTGGATGTAGCGGTTGGAAAGGTTCGCGGCGGCCTCGATAGCACCCTGCGTATAGCGCACATGGTGGTGCTCCTCGTAGCGCGGCTTGAGCGCGGTCAGGATCTTGACCGTGTCCTCGACGCTCGGCTCCTCGACATCGATGGTCTGGAAGCGACGCTCGAAGGCCGGGTCCTTGGTGAGGTACTTGCGGAATTCCTCGGCCGTGGTGGCGCCGATAATCTGGAAGGCACCGCGCGCAAGCACGGGCTTGAGCATGGAGCTCGCGTCGATGGAACCCTCGGCAGAACCGGCACCGATGATGGTGTGCATCTCGTCGATAAACAGGATGACGTCATCGGCTTCGGTGGCCTCCTGGATCACGTTCTTGAGGCGCTCCTCAAACTCGCCGCGATACTTGGCACCCGCCACGAGGCCCGGCAGGTCGAGCGTCCAGATATTCTGGTTCATGAGGTTCTCGGGCACGTTGCCGGCTGCAATCTGCTGAGCCAAGCCCTCGACGATGGCCGTCTTGCCCACGCCGGGGTCGCCCAGAATGAGCGGGTTGTTCTTGGTGCGGCGCGAAAGAATTTCCATCATACGCTGGACTTCCTTTTCGCGACCAATTACAGGGTCGAGCTCGCCGTCGCGCGCCTTCTGTGTGAGGTTGGTCGCGAACTGCTTGAGCGTATCGGTGCCACTCCCCTTTTGCTGAGAGGCATCCGAGCCGCTAAAGAACGGCAGGCCCGCACCGGGACGACCAGCACCGGCGCCGGCGAGCGGACGCTTCTTGTCCTGGTCCTTGGCGGTGAGTTTCTCGATAGCCTTTTTGATGGAGGCGGACGACACACCTAGGCGCATGAGGATGTCCATGGCCATGCCGTTGCCCTCTTCGACGATGCCGATCAGCAAGTGCTCGGTCGACACGTAGGTCTGGTTGTTCTCACGCGCCACACGGAATGAACGCTCCATCACGCTAATGACGAGCGGCGTAAAGGCGAGCTTGGCCGCCTCGGTCTCCTCGCAGGGCTCGGGAACCGTGGTCTGGACCTCTTTGAGGGTATCCATGATGTCATCGTAGGAGATGTCGAGCGAACGCAGTGCCTCGGCGGCAATGCCCTCGTCCTCCTTGGCAAGCGCGAGCAGCAGGTGCTCGGTGCCCACCTTATTTGAATGAAGATCAAGCGCCTCTTGCTTGGCCATGGACATGACCTTACGCGCGCGATCGGTAAATCTATCTAACATGCTCGTTTCCTTACATGAGTTCATCGAAATCAAAACGCCCGCCCGTCGGCGGCGCTTTTGTCTCTTTACCCACAGGTTGTCTATGTTAACAGCTGGAGGAATATCTATAAACCCGGCTCACATGAATGCAGGTTATGACCGCATCGCGGGACTCACCGCGCGATGCGCGACAGGCGCCCCGCAAGAGAAACCCTAGGCGTCTTTCACCACGTCGGGACTCGTCGCACGCGATGCGCGATAGGCATCGGCCTCCTTGGAGACGCGTTCGAGCAGCTCGGATGTATCGACGCCCTCGACTTGCGCGACCGTTTCCACCGTCTGCATGGCGACCGCCCTCAGGTACGCGCACGCGCTGTCCCCCAGCTGCTCGAGGTCTATCTCCTCGCCGCCCTCCCGGGCAAAGCCGACCGCCATCACAAAGCCCATGATGCCCGAGACCAGAAAGCCCACCGCAAAGCTCGAATCTGCCTTGAGCTCTTCTCCGTCGGGGTGGACGATCTCTCTCACGCGGTCGATGATGATCGTATGAATGCCCTGCACGACCTGCTCGGCGGCACCCGCCCTCATGGTGATGACGATGCGCCGCAGCAGGCAGCGGACGTCGCGCCGGTCGAACGCCGAAAGGTCGCCCTCGCTCGAAAAATGCCAGAGGGCATCGGTGATGAGCTCGTTATCCTGCAGCAGCTGGGCTATGGCGATGGCGACGAGTTCATCGAAATCGTGAAAATAGTAGTAAAACGTTCCGCGATTGCACTGGGCGGCGCGGGTCACCTCGCCAACCGACAGCTCGAAGATGCTGTTGTTCTCGATGAGCTCCCAAAACGCCTCGATGATACGGGTGCGTGCATCGGGCGCATCGGCGTCCTTACGCGGTCTCGCCATGCGCCTCACCGCACCCCTGCGCCTTGGCGTTCATGATGAGCATCTGAAGACGGTTCTCCACGTTGGCGAAGCTCACGTCGGGATCGTAGTCGAGCGGCAGGAACTGCGCCGTGGGATACTGCTCCTTGAGCGCATGGATGAGCCCGCGCCCCACGACATGGTTGGGCAGACACCCGAACGGCTGCAGGATCACGAAGTTGCGGCAGCCGCGCTTGGCGTGCTCGAGGATCTCCGCCGGAATCAGCACGCCCTCGCCCGCATCGAACGTATGGTGCAGGATCTTATCGCTCGCGCGCACGAGCTCGGGCATGCGCGTCGGCGACTCGTAGAGCGGGCTCGCCGCGCCCAGGCGGTCGCAACGGTCGTGCGCGAGCTCGAACAGGTTGTCCGCCGTGGCGTACCAGGCCTTTTCGGGCAGCGACAGGTCGACGTGGAACTCGCGCGACTGCGCATGCTTGTAGAAATAGGTCTTGCGGATCACGTCGGTCATGCGCGCCTCGATGACCTCGAGCCCGTTGTCCTCGAGGTAGCGCTCAATCTCGTGGTTGGCGCCGAGATGGAAATTGAGCAGGTACTCGCCCACGATGAGAACGGTCGGATGCGGGTTCGAGCGGTCGTACGGAACGGCGTCCATGATCGCAAGCGCGCGTTTGAAGCCCGTCGCCTGGCCTCTCAGCCCGGAGCGCTCCATGCCCTCGATAACCTCATCGAGCGCGCGGTCGAACGCAGCGTCCGCCGCGCCCTTCTCGAGCTCGTAGGGACGGATGCGCCTAAGCATGGCCTCGAGGGCATCGATCATGGGAAGACCGTAGGCGATCTGGATGCTCGGGCCAAGGCCGAGCTTGAAGCCCGGATGCGCATTGTGGGCATCGACGTCGTCGTTGGTGAGCACCGGGACATAGTCGTATCCCGCGTCGTCGAGCGCGCGGCGCAGCAGGGGCATGTAGTGCGTCAGGCGGCAGTCGCCGATATACTTGCCAGTCACCACGGCGACGTCGTGCGGGTCGTACTTACCGCTCTCGAGTGCCGCGAGCGCCTCGCCGATCACGATTTGCGCGGGGAAGCAGATGTCGTTGTGCACATAGCGTTTGCCCAGGCGGATGGCATCCTCGCGCCCGATATCAAGGGCCTCGGCGCGCACGCCCTGATTGCGCATCGCCGCGGTCATGAGCCTGCAGAACGCATGGGAGGTGTTGGGGACCAGCGCGATCTTGTCGTGCCGGTCGCGCTTGGTGTACTTGACCTTATACGGGTCGTCGAGCGGATGGACCGCGTGCACCCGGGCGCCCTCGGCACGCTCCTCCGCGCGACGACGGTTGACCGACTCGATAAACGAACGCACGCGAATGCCCATGGGACCGGCGACGTCGCTCTCATCGAGCTTGATCATCATCGGAACCTTGGAGCCCATCTCGCCCATCATGCGCGCGATCTCGTCGGTGAGATACGCATCGTGGCCGCAGCCGAAGCTGCCCATCTGCACGAGCTCGAGCTCGGGCGTCGATGCGACGATGACCGCGCACGACAGCATGCGCGCATGGTAGTTGTTCACGATGTCGATGCGGCTGTTGGAAAGATCGACGTTGCAGACCCCCGGCACCGCATCGGGCGTCAGCACGGGGATGCCGCGCTCAGAGAAGAGCTTGGGCAGCCCGTGGTTGACCAGCGGGTCGTTGTGGTACGGGCGCGAAGCGATCACCACCGCGTAGCCGCCGTCCTCGCGCACGTTCTCGAGCACCTGCCTGCCGCGCAGCTGCAGCTGGTTCTCAAACGTCTCCTGCGCGCGGTCCGCCTGCTCGGTCGCCTTGGCAACCAGGTCGGCATCGATATCGAAGGTCTCCTTGCACCACGCCTTGAGCTGGCGGTTTCGGTCGCCCTCGTCGTACCAGTGGAACAGCGGCGTATCGAACGGAACGCCGAAACGCTCCTCCGGGTTATCGGAATTGCGCATCACGTAGGGGTATCCCTTTACGACGGCGCACATCCACTCGCTGGTAGAGGCGGTGTTTTCGGTGGGCACCGTCGTGATGATGGGCATGAAGATGCGGTCGACGCCGGCGTCGACGAGATTGCGGATGTGCCCGTGGACGAGCTTGGCCGGGAAGCACACGGTGTCGGATGTGACGTGCGCCAGACCGCGCTCGTACATCGCCTTGGTGCTGCGTCCCGAGACGCGCACCTTAAAGCCGAGCGTGCTGAAGAACGTCGACCAGAACGGCATGGTGTCCCAGAACTCGAGCACACGGGGAATGCCGATCGTGACATCGCGCCCCCCGCAGACGGGAACCGTGGGGTACGACTCGAACAGCAGCTTCTCGCGGTCGACAAAGAGATTGGGGGCAGCCGCGGTCCGGTCGCGCCCCGTGCCGGGTGCCTGTGCCTCGCAAGCACCCTGCGGACGCAGCTCCTCCGCCGCGGGAACCTCGCGCACGAGCTCATCCCATGAGATGGCGCCGCCGCGCGGGCAGCGATTGCCCGTGACGTAAAGCGAGCCATCGCCAAATGCCACGACCGCGCGCTGGCAGCGGTTGTTGCACCGACGGCAGGTAACGCCGCCGAACTCGCGATGCTCGAAGCGCTCCACGGCATCGAGCCCGATAAACGACGTGCCGGCGTCGCCCTTGCGGCATTCCTCGCGCGCGAGCAGGGCGATACCGATAGCGCCCATCAGCCCCGGGTGGGGCGCACGCGTGACGGGTTTGCCCAGATACTGCTCGAATGCGCGCAGCACCGCGTCGTTTCGGAACGTGCCGCCCTGGACGACGACTTTGTCGCCCAGACGGTTGAGATTTGAAACGCGAATGACCTTGGTGAACACGTTCTCGATAATCGAACGGCAGAGACCGGCCATGATGTCGCCCGGACCCTTACCGCGCCGCTGCTCGGAAACGACGCTGCTGTTCATGAACACCGTGCAGCGGCTGCCGAGAACGGCGGGGGCTTTGGACGAAAATGCCTCGGTCGCGATATCCTCAACGGCTATTCCGAGGTTTTTGGCAAAACCCTCGAGGAACGAGCCGCAGCCCGCAGAGCACGCCTCGTTGACGACGATATCGGTCAGCACGCCGTGGTTGAGCCAGATGGCCTTCATATCCTGTCCGCCGATGTCGAGCACGAAGGTCGCATCGGGAACGCATGCGCACGCGGCGCGGGCGTGCGCGACCGTCTCGACCGTATGGTAGTCGGCGTGGAACGCGCGCGCGAAAAGCTCCTCGCCGTATCCCGTGGTGCCCACGGCATCGATCGCAAGCGTGACTCCCGCTGTCTCCCAGCGGTTCTTCAAGCTGACAAGACCCTGTTGGGCGACGTCGAGCGGTCTGCCGTTATTAGACGCGTAGAACGAATCGACAAGCTCACCCGCCTCATCGACCAGGACGAACTTGGTCGTCGTGCTCCCCGAATCGATACCGAGCGCCACACGCACCGTCTCTCCGGGCGCATACGCATCCGGACCCTTTGCCGGCGTCTCTTTGCCATGGCGTGCCGTAAAATCCGCCTGCTCGGCAGGTGTGGCAAAAAAGGG
Organism: uncultured Collinsella sp.; assembly: GCA_902492545.1. Classification (GTDB taxonomy): domain Bacteria; phylum Actinomycetota; class Coriobacteriia; order Coriobacteriales; family Coriobacteriaceae; genus Collinsella. The sequence goes on from CABULX010000027.1 coordinate 18,044, forward strand.
CTGGGCAAGACGTCCCTCCCCGCTTGCGGGCGCGACCGTCTCGAGCTTATCCAGCCGGACAAAAGCGTCGGGAAGGTCGATCGGTTGGGACGATGCGAACATGTCGGTCAGCGACAGGGCGGCACCGCGCGCGACCATGATCTGCGGATCGCGCGGGACGATAACCTGATCGTCCGATAGATTCAGTTGCTCCCGGAACACGCGGACCAGTGTGGGGTTGTAGGCGAGCGTACCGCCCTCGAAGATTACCGGCGGCTCGATGTCGATACCCTGGGCCAGACCGCCGATCGTTTGGCGGGCGACCGCGTGAAGCGCCGAAAGCGCCAGGTCGGTGGTAGGAATGCCCTCGTTGAGCAGCGGCTGGATATCGGTCTTTGCGTACACGCCGCAGCGGCCCGAGACCTCGTGGACGGTCGTTCCCCGGCTTGCGAGCTGCTCGAACTCGCCCGATTCGGTGCCGACCCCCATGAGCTTTGCCATCTCGTCGATAAATGCACCGGTACCGCCTGCGCACGAGCCGTTCATGCGCATGTCGGCAACCTCGATGTCTCCCTTATCGTTGGTGCGGAAGAAGATCATCTTGGCGTCTTGGCCGCCCAGCTCGATGGCGCAGCGCGTCTGCGGATAGAACCTGCTGATCGCGAGCGCGTTGGCGACCACCTCCTGAACGTACGAGGCGCCCAGCGCGGTCGCGATATCGCGCGCACCCGAGCCGGTCACCGCAACGCGCAGTGACTCATGGGGAAAGCGCTCGGCGAGCTCGCCGAGCATGGCGCGCACGCTCGCTGTCTGACACGCCCCGTGGCGGCGATATCCCCACCACGCCTCGGTCATATCCTCGTGCATCGCGTAAACTTTGGTCGTCGTCGACCCTACGTCCAGTCCTACTAGCAACGCCATAATGCTCCGTCTCTCGCATTTTTCCCGCTAGAGATATACCACTCTACGTAATACAACAGACTGTTGTATTTAAACTCCGTATAAAAAGCGGCTGCCGAAACGCTTCAGCAGCCGCCGAATGCACCAACAGATTGTTCTGCGCGCTAGCACGTCGGGCAACGGAGCAGCACGGGCCCTCCGGTCATGCGCACCGCTCACGCCCGCGATGTCGCCGAGAGAGCTATCCACGCTTTGGGCTCCAACCAAGCAAGTCGCCCGCGCTCAGCAGATCCCTAAGCGAGCTACTCGCACTCAGGAGCCATAGCCTGCTCCAAGAGCTCGGCATGCTCCTCCTCGAAAACCGTCCCCACAGGGAAGGCGCGACGGAAGACGAAGCGGGAAATCGGACCGGCTACCAAAAGGTTCCACGGCAGCGCCATCACAAAATTATGCGGGATGTTGATCATCCAGATCGCGGGCACGGAATACAGGTTCGCAAGGATGCCGCCGGGCATGTGCGTCAGACCCTCACAGGCACCGTACAGCGACATGATGATGACCATGGGAACGACCATGCAGGAGCTGACGGCAAGCGTCATGGCAAGCGGCGAACTCTTGCCCGGCGTGACCAGGAATTTAAAGGCGAAACCCTTGGCAAGGGGGCTGGCAACAAACCAGTCGCAGCACATGGCAAAAATGTAGGCAACGGGGAAGCCGAGCCACGCGGCGGCAACAACCTCGCCGTTGATGGCCCCATGCTGCAGGGCAACGTTGTAGATGCTCATCCAGAGCACCATGCAAAAGCACATGATAAAGGTGAACAGCAGGCTCTCTCGTTTGTTGATAGGCATAAAGGACAAAATCCTTTCTGTGTTACGCCGCGGCACCACGCAACAAAAACGGGCGGGCAAGATGGAGCTGTTGGGACTTCATCTCGCCCGCCCGTGGTACGTGCGTCTGCGACTACTTATGTGGTGGAACTACCCTAACACGAACGGCGCGCGCTTCGTAAGCGTTGAGTTTATGGAGATGCAGGGCACCAATAATCCCCCCCCGACCCCATAAGTTGCGGTGGAATACGGACTGTTTTGACCCTTTAAGCAGCAATTCAGTCCCTATTTCACCGCAACTCATTTGGTGCAAAGTAACATGTCCCCCTTGCACCAATTAGCTGGTGTGGCGCCAGCGGGGGTCGGTGAGGGTTCTCGCCACGCCCAAGCCAACGGGCAGAAACGCCACGATGAGCACTGCGCGCACAAACCAGCCGAGCATATTGACCGTGTCGAAGGTGCACATGTAATACATCGAGCGATACAGATACAAGCCCGGCACCATAATGACAATCGAAGGCACCGTGAGGGCGATGCGCGGGTAGGTGAGCTTGACTTCGGCCAAGCTTGCCAGCAGACCCGATACGAGCGCGCCGATAAACGCTGCTGCCTCGGGAGGCATTCCCGCGCTGAGGCCCAGGAAGGGAATCATCGTCGGCGCATCGACAAGGGTCAGACGCAGGGTATTGGACACGGCGCCGATCAGCCCAGCTGCCGCGGCCATCTTTACCGGGCTGTTGAACATCACCGAGAAGCCGAATACGCCAACGAAGCTCATCACCACGCGCAGGAGCGTAAGAGCAAGCGGCGAAAGGCCGAGCGGCGCAAAGTCGTCCGGCGCCAGGCCAACACACTCGGCAACCATCCAACCTACGAGCGTCGCCATCACAATAATCGATACGGCATATGACAGGCGCTCGATACCACTTCGCATGTCGAGCTTAGCGATGTCGAGGCCTGCCGTAATGAGCGGAAAGCCGGGAATCACAAAGAGCATGGCGCCGATATAGCCTTCTTGGTGCGACATTGCCCCCGGTATGACCTGGCCAAGGCCGAGCAATGCCAGCAGATACGAAACGCAAGCGAGCGCAACGCCGGTCGTCAGCGCGCTGAACTGACCAAGGCCCTGCTTGAGAATATGGGAGCGGGCAAAGTTGCCGACACCCGCGCCCACAAACGCGCAGGCCATCTCGATAGGGCCGCCGCCGAGCAAAAAGACGAAGGCGCCGCAAGCACAAGCTGCCGCAAGGCCCTGTTGCCAGGGAGAGTAATCGGGTTTTGAACTCTCAACGGTCTTGAGCATCTCGTGGTATTCGTGCACGGTAAACCGGCGCCCATACGTCTCGATTTCCTTTAAGAAACTCTCCAT
>CABULX010000028.1 GCA_902492545.1 uncultured Collinsella sp.
CTTGCGTTTGGCGGTCAGCCGTCGGCGCGCTTACACCAACATTTCCGACGCGATCTCGACCCTTCTAGGTTTATATCGTTGAATTGGCTAGCAATATTGCTCGTCGTTAAACGGCGGCTTCGACACCTAGTCCTTCATCCCGAATACTCTGCTCGTCTTCATCGGCTGCGCCCGTGGCCCCCTCCGCTTGGATGGCATCGTAGGCTTCGATGTTCGACTCAAGGATTTCGGCGCTCTCGTTGGCAAGCGCCAGCTTCTTCTGGTGCCTGTTATACAGGCACAAACCCATACTCCCTATGGCAAGCGTTACAGCAGATCCAACAATGCAACCCTGCCACCTTCCTGTGGCAATTCCCCCATTTCTGATGTTTGCGATAAGCGCCCTTGGTCCGCCCGACTCCTTTGCAATATGTGACAGCTGCGCGTAGTCCCAATCCGTCATCGTGTCCTCCTAACTCGACCGCCCGCTGGCTACTTGATTACTTGGGTCAATAATGCAACTGCACAAGTAAACAGTAAATGTCTAAGATATGTCTGCTGCGCTATTTAGAAAGGGTATTCAGACAATGTATGTCCGCCGTTATAAGCCAGAAGATGTGCTTCCAGAACGACTTGCAAGCTTAATGCGGAGTTTCGTCAATACGGACGGTAGAGTTGGCCTCTCGCAAATCGAGCTCGCGAGGCTCATGTACGAAAGGCGTTACGGAGGAGAAAACCAATCGAGCATCGATGCTCAATGCGTAAAGAAGACGGACCAGGCGTGCAAGGCCATAGCGCGAAGGATTAGCCACTTCCTCAAGGGAGACCATTTCCCGAATTGGACTGATTTGGTCGAACTTGCCGATTTCTTCGGAAAACCAATCGGCTATCTAATCGGCGAAACGGACTGCGATTCGTACGAGCTCCAAGATGTCGCCGACATCGTTGGATTGGAGAGCAGGGCAGTCACCGCACTTAAAAGCATCACGGGGAAGGCAAGCGTAGAGTGGCCGCTTGGAAAGACCACGCTGGAGAATGAGAAGCCATCTGCAGGGAGTGCCTTCATTGCCCAGGATATGGTCGAAAAAGCCAACGCAGAACTTAATGCTTGCAGGGCAGCTCTAAATCGCATGCTCACTGCCAGAACTTTCAAAGACTTGCTGATCAGCCTCTCAAATGTTGGTGAGAGTGAATACGAGTTATTGATGACGCGCCTTGATGCGGAGGTGGCGAAACTGCAGAGAGGTGATGATTCCAAAGGCGGTGACGAACCAGTCATGCAGCAGATGGCAAGAAAAGCGCAAGCGAGAGATGCTGGGCTGCGTTTGAGGGAAGCCGAAGGCGCTCTGAAAGCATCTCGCTACGAAGCCTACGAGTTCTACGTTCGGCTCGTCGACGAAATGTTCTCAGATATGGCCAATACCGATATAGTGGCCAAGGCCAAACTCATTGCTGAGAAGCCATGATGTACCCAAGCGTACCAGCCACCTCGGCGCACAGGTACGAGCAGGCCGTCTTACTACTTGCCCACACGGTCCCGTTGCCGCCGACGAGCGACGTGGAGCAGGAATAGAACCACTGCGAACCCGTGATGCCGCTCGTTGGCAGTGCCCATGTCGCGTCCGCGTAAATCATCGTCAGGTATGAATACCCCAAGAACGTGCAGAACAGATTCGTGAGCCTGGACGGGTCGATGCCCCGGAAGTCGATGGTTGCGAAGGTGCACGACGAGAACGCGTAGCCCATCGACCGCACGCCCAAGAGGTTCCCTAGGCCGGAAATGCCTGCAAGGTTCGTGCACGAGTAGGGCAGGTAGTTCGGGTTTAAATACGAGAACGTGACCATGTCCGCCGCAAAGCTCGCGCTCGGCGGGCGCGACTTCCACGCGCAGTAGCCCGAAGACGTCCTGCCGTTGCGCTTGGTCCGACCGCCGCAGTAGGGGCAATAAACGGCCTTCATGGGTACCTCTTCCGAAAGGGTTTTACGGTTCCGGAAAAGGTTATCTACCCGCGAGAACGATAGGCAACCGGACACACATTCTGTCCGAGCGGTAAAAAGCGGGCGCGGATTTTAAACGGCTGAAAAAGGGGCATCGACCTGCGCCGATGCCCCCAAAGCGGACACACTTTTTGTCCTATAAGCCGAAGCCGTTAAGCTTCCTGGCTACAAAAGTCTTGGTCGCGGGGGCAGGATTTGAACCTACGACCTTCGGGTCATGAGAACAGAATATCGATGTTTATCGACACCTTTTGAAGCTCTTTGATACCGTTATATGCGCAGGTAGATTAATATATTTTGATAAAATGCTTGAATCAATGCCATGCCAATTTCGACCAAAATTCGACCAACGATTGCTTGACTTCAACAGTTGCATCGCAAGCGATGCAATATCAGTCCCGCGGTCGCAGGGAGCCGAAAGGCAGCCCCTGCGCCTCGATGAAGCGAAAAAGCTGCTTGAAACCCTGCTGTCACAGGAAATGGACGCGCACAGGATCGGAATGCTTCTTCCGCTCCTCCTCCTTTCTTCCGGGACGCCCGGGCGGCAAGAGCCTATTAAAAAGAGATGGATGGATTTCAAACTTGGCAAATCAAGGCGTAGCTAGTCACTCGCGTCCAAAGCCATTTGCCTAAAAATGAATACCGCTGACCGAAATGGAAAGATGGTAACAACGAAATAGATTAGTCGCACTTGTTTTTAAGAACCGTTTGTTCCAGCCCGCCCTGTTTGCAAACACCCCAACTATCATGAAATCCGTAAACAGAGGCGACATCAACACCTGACGCCGGCAAGTATGCGAGTGTCGTCTCTGCCTAAGGGGCAAGCCCCCGAGATTAGTTAGGAGAGGGGAAGAGATGGATAAAGTCAAAACGGCCTTCCAGAACTTTGGCCGCGTTATCGTCGACCCTATTTTGTACCTTTCGGTAACGGGCATCATTTTGGCCATCGCCACGGTATGCTCGCTCGGCAGCGGAGTTGTCGCAGATCTGGGCACGCTGCTCTCCGCGGCAACCAACTCCGCGGTGATCGGCAACCTGCCGGTGATTTTCGCAGTCGGCCTAACGGCAGGCTTCGCAAAGAAGCAAAAATCCAACGCGGCAGTGTTTGGACTTATTAGTTACCTCATGTTCCTGTATGTCAACAACGCCTACCTGACGCTCACCGATCAGCTGGCAAAAGCTGGCGCGATGGGTCTGTATGGCACTGGCCAGGCAACGGTACTGGGTCTTCAAGTTACCGATGTCAACGTCTTCGGCGGCGTACTCATCGGATGCTTCTGCGGTTGGCTCTATAACAAACTGATCGACGTAAAGGTATCGGAGTATATCCGGATTTACGGCGGACCCCGCCTGGCCCTTCTGGCGATGGTTCCGCTGAGCATTGTCTTCGGCATCGGAGCGACTATCGTGTGGCCCCCTATCGCCAACGCCATCAGCAACGCTTCTTCATTCATCGCAGCCTCGGGTGGTCTGGGCGTTTTCATTTACGGCTTCCTGAACCGCGTCCTCGTACCTCTCGGCATGCACCACTTTATGTGGATGCCGTTTGACTACTCCGCGATTGGCGGCACGGCGGTCGTCGCCGGCCAGAGTGTTTCCGGCGCAGCAAACATCTTCTATGCCGAGCTTCCCCATATCGCCGACGGATCCCTCACCACAGTCGACCCCTCTGTCCGCTTTGCCATGTTCGGCTTTGGCAAGGAATTCGTAACCCTCGGCACCGTGCTCGCAATGATTGCGACTTCCCGTCCGGAGAATCGAAAAGCTGTCGCAGCCATGCTGGTGCCCATTTACATCACCGCCATGCTCTCCGGCATCACTGAGCCGCTCGACTTCATGATCCTGTTCGCGTCTCCGATTCTCTGGGTTGCCTACAGCCTGTTCTACGGACTGGGCGAGATGCTCCTGTTTGTCCTGGGAGTCCGCTTGCTTAACATGTACGGTGGCATCGAGCTGCTCACGCTCGGCCTGCCTTTGCCAATGGGCGTCACCAAGTTCCCGATTTACATCGTCTTGGGCATCGTGTTTGCCGCCGTTTCGTTCATCGTTCTGGCGATGGTGATCAAGAAACTCAACCTCATAACGCCCGGCCGTTCCGCAGAGTGGTCTGCAGAGGTCTCCGGAGGCAACAATGCTCTCGAGTCCTCCGGAACTCCGGAAGTCGACGCAAAACAGCAGGAAATGGTGCAGAACATCATCAACGGCCTTGGCGGCAAGGACAATATCAACACCATGGGCTGCTGCATGACTCGTCTCCGTGTCGAAGTCAAAGATCCCGACAAGGTCAACGAAGAGACCATCAAGAAGGCTATCGACAAGGGCCTGTTTAAGAACGGCACCAATGTTCAAATTGTCGTGGGAACCAACGTGCACTCCGTCTACGACCTGCTGCGTCCCATCCTTAATCTGGAAGATTAACAGTCGCGTAATCGATAAGCGATAAGCGAGGAGACCTCATGTTGACCAAAACGTTTCATTCAATCCGAGGCATGTTCGAACGCCTGCTCAACATGTACAAAGAAAAGTCGACAAGGGGTCTTCTCGTACTTATGGCTGCATTCGCATGTGGTTTTATCTGGCCGCTCCTGGGTCTACTCGCTGCGGTTTGGACCCGGCGTTCAGGAAGGCACGCGGACGCAGGCAGCATTGCAGGCATGGCGGCGGTCATCAACATCGCTACCTACTTCGTGCAGATAGTAACCAAGATTGTCTGCAGCTCAATTTGATTTGAAAGGCATGAACAACATGAACGGATACAAGATTGTCATCTGCGGCGGCGGCAGCACCTATACCGCCGGTATCGTCAAAGACCTGATTGATCAAAAGGACGAACTGGGGATTCGTGAGCTTTGGCTCTATGACATCGACAAGGAACGCCAGGACACGGTCGCTGTGGTGGTTAAGGCAGTTATCGATGACCTTGCCCCCGAGATCCCCTTGCATGTAACCGTCGACCCCAAAGAGGCGTTTACAGATGCGAACTTTGTTATGGCGCAGATGCGCGTGGGCGGGCTCAAGATGCGTATCCAGGATGAGCAGATCAGCCTGCGCCATGGCGTAGTCGGCCAAGAGACCTGCGGAGCAGGTGGCATGGCCTATGGCATGAGGACCATCTTCCCCATGTGCGAGCTTGTCGATTTCTGCGAGGAGTACGCCTGCAAGGACTACTGGATCGTCAACTACTCTAACCCCGCTGCCATCGTAGCCAAGGCGATGCACAAGCTGCGTCCAAACGCTCGCATTCTCGACATCTGCGATATGCCGGTAGAGATTGAAGCCCGCATGGCGGAGATTTTGGGCTGCGAACTCGACGACATTGAAGTCGACTACTTTGGCCTCAATCACTTTGGGTGGTATACCAGCGTACGCTGCAAGGGCGTCGACGTTACGGACAAGCTCAAAGAGCACGTGCGTAAGTACGGTTACATTTCCGAGGCAAGCCTCAATGACGCATTGGTAAAGGACCCAGACTGGGCCCACACCTTCAAGAATGCGGCAACGATTTCTACGCTATTCCAGGATTACCTCCCCAACACCTATTACCAGTATTACCTGTTGCCCGATGCCTGCGTGGAGTACATGGACATCAATAACACGCGTGGCATGCAGGTCGTAAACGGCCGCGAAAAGCGTATCTTCGACGCATCTGCGGCGCTTAAGCGCGGTGAAAAGGTCGATCTCACGCAGTTCTACGTAGGCGTCCACGGCAGGTTCATTGTCGATGTCGTCAAGTCCCTGGCGAAGGATTTGCGCCATCGCCAGCTGGTGATTGTGCCCAATAATGGCGCAATCGAGAATCTCTCGGACGACGCGACCGTCGAGATTCCGGCGTACATCACCGATCGAGGAGCCGAACCGGTCCGCGTCGGGAAGATTCCCCGCTTCTACAAGGGCCTTATCGAGCAGCAGGATGCCTGCGAGGGCCTTGTGGTCGAGGCCGTTATCGAGGGCTCCTACCAGAAAGCACTCGAGGCCTTCACCCTCAATCGCACGATTCCCTCAGCGCGCGTGGCTAAGGAAGTCTTGGACGACATGATCGAGGCGAACAAGGGCTATTGGCCTGAGCTGAAGTAGAGAAGCCATCCAGATAGCAAAAGCACAAAAGGTGGCCTCAAGGCAAAATGCTTTGGGGTCACCTTTTGTATGACTAAATCTCCGCAAAACTCGTAAAGATGAACGAATCGGCCTCGTGTTTTACACGATAGTTCTCTTGATAATCCTGATTGAATATAAGCGAATAAATAACCTGAAGCGTATACGTGAGCGAGATCATGGAAGAGTAATTGGCAACCTTTCCAATCACGCGCTCTGATTTTGGAATGAGCAAGACAGTGTCGCATTGCCTGGCGAGCGCCGAATCAGAAAACGCCGTGATTAAACACGGCTTGATTCCGCGCTCGGAAAGAGCGGCGGCGTATTTGGAATAATCATAGTGAATGCCGCTGTAGCTTAGGAATAAAAACAGGTCGCCGGGCCTACCGTTCTTAACGTGCAGTGTCTGCAGGCCACCGTCGTCCGCCATGGTGACATGACGATCGAGCTTGAGAAGATTGTTGCGAAAGATACATCCCGCCAGATAGCTTTCCCCTTTAGCAAAGATGTAAATTCGCGGGGCGCTAAGAACTGCCTTGGCGATTATGCTCAATTTGGCGCTATCGAGCTCGATTTTCGTTTGATCTATGACGCCCTTCAGGAGATTTGCAAGGTTGCCCTCGATGGCCTCAATTGAATCGGTACTGCCAAAAGGACGATTGTGATCGACAGTGGCAGCCAGAAGATAGTCTCCGCTTATCTCCTGGATGAGCTGCATGATCAACTCTCGATAGCCGCTTAGGCCCAATTTCTTACAAAAGCGGATGATTGTCGCGTTCGAGGTGTAAGTCTCCTGTGCGAGCTTTGCCATAGTGAGGGTCTTAAGGTCGCCGGTATGATTGAGCAGATAGGTAGCAATGGCTCGGTCGGTTTCATTAAAAGACGCGCTGTTACGCAGGCTGTCAAGAATCATGGTCGCTCCGATCGCTTTAGTTTGCCACTTAATTATGTCATTATCAAAACGACGGGCAGCTCTTCATGCGCTGACTCATGTCCTGCAATCTCTCTTCTGATATTCCGCATGCTTCGGCAACATTATTTGTGCGGAGCGCATCGCTCAAGTCGCAGCGAACAGATACGAAGAAGTTCCATTGCCAGAATTCATTGCCCGCTTTGAGACGCAGAGACGGCCTCCGAACAAGCTACATGCGGACTTGAGACAGCATAGCGCTCGCCCGTCGGCATCCTACAACCCGTATCCCCCACTCCCCTGTTTCCGTGTTGAGAGCAATAGACGGGGTTCCAAGGGGACTCGTCCCTTTGGCGCGCAAGGTCCGGGGATGGCGCGGTCCATCCCCGGCACTATTATTAGCTAAGGACCGCCGAAACTCCTCCCAATTGGAGTTTATCGGTCGATAAGTCAAGCCGACCGGCCCGCGATTATCAATGGTTTATTTGCTTCACATAATAAATTGACTCAGGATTCACCCGCAATTCACCCGCAAAGTAAACTGATAAAGAAAAAGCTCGGAAGCAATTTTGCTTCCGAGCTGCAAGTTCTTGGTCGCGGGGGCAGGATTTGAACCTACGACCTCCGGGTTATGAGCCCGGCGAGCTACCAGACTGCTCCACCCCGCAATGTCTGGGCGCCTCATGTGCGCAAGAAAGAATATTACGCGGGAGTTCGGTAAACGGCAAGGAAAATCTCGTAGAGCATAATTCCTTCATATTTAAACCCCTCAGCCCCTATCACCGTAAACGAATCGCAGCCGAGCGCCGTCGACGGCACGTATACAATGGTGCGCGTCCTTTTATGCCAACACTGGGAGTAGACATGCTGCTCGCTATCGATATGGGAAACACGCAGACGGCCATGGGCCTGTTTGACGGAGACGAGCTGGTGCAGTCGTGGCGCATGCCCACCGACCGCTCTTATACCGCCGACGAGATCCATGTGCGCCTGATGGGTTTCTTTAAAATGTACGGCCTTTCGCTCGACGCGGTCGACGCGATCGCCTTTGCGGGCGTGGTGCCGCAGCTCTCGCGCGAATGGCACGCCGTGGCCGACCGCATTGCCGCGGACGCCATCGTCATCGGGCCGCAGACGGCCGCGGTGACCAAGCTGCGCGCGGCGCGCCCCCAGGCCGTAGGTGCCGATCGCGTCGCCAACGCCGTTGCGGCCGAGACTTTCTACGGCGCGCCGGCAATCGTGGTGGACTTTGGCACCGCGACCAATATCGACGTCATCGATGAGGACGGTTATTACATTGGCGGAGCGATCGCGCCGGGCATCCGCATCTCCATGGACGCGCTTGCCGCCCGTGCCGCCAAGCTCGCCAGCGTGCCGCTCGAGGCACCCGAGCACGCCATCGGCCGCGACACCGAGGAATGCATCAAGGTCGGCGCCGTGGTGGGCGCCGCCGCCATGGCCGAGGGCCTGGTCGCGCGCATGAAGCGCGAGCTGGGTCGTGAGGACGCCACGGTTATCGCCACAGGCGGTCTCGCCAGCATCGTCGCCGATTCGACCGATGCCTTCGACGTGGTCGACGGACAGCTCACCATCAAGGGTATCTGCGAAATCTACCGCCGCATGCAGGAGCTGGGATAGAGCAGGGGCTTAAGTCGAGCACGGGCGCGAGCGGCGAACTAAGCAATGCATTGGTCCTATTCCTCAAAATCGAAAATTTATCAGTTTTGAGGAATAGGCTTTCTGCTACGCCTCGCCGCATAGCCACCTCGCCAGGTCCACGATCTGCACCCCATTGCGGTCCGTGGCCTCGTGATGCGTTCGGGCGAGAATCATCTTGGGGTACGCGTCGCCAATGCTCAGCAGTGGCGAAATCTCGCGTTCAAATGTCTTATCCGAGCTGATGTCGTCGCTCACCTGAATGTAGAGCTTCTCGCTTCGCTTAATTGCTATAAAGTCAATTTCCTTTTTATAGAGCACACCGACGTATACCTCGTATCCGCGGCGCAGCAGCTCGATGGCCACCATGTTCTCGTATACGCGTCCCCAATCCATATCACGTGTACCGAGCAGTGCGTATTTGAACGCGTGGTCTGCCAGGTAATATTTCTCGCCGCTCTTAAGGTATTTTTTGCCGCGAATGTCGTACCGACGAACTTTATAGAAGGCAAACGCATCGCACAGGTACCCCATGTACGTGCCGACCGTCTTGTTCGTAATCTTTAGCCCATCCGCATTTAATGCATCAGTAATGTTGCGTGCCGACGTAATGTTGGAAACGTTGTCCATCATGTAATCGGCAATGCGCAGCAGCGCCGATTCGTTTCTCACGTTATGCCGCTGCACGATATCCCTCACGATGAGCGTTTTAAAGACATTGGAGAGATATTGATAGCGCTGCTCCTGCAGTGGATAAGGGTAAGAGCCGGACATACCGCCGGTTCTCGCGTACTCATCGAAGTCGCGGTCGACATCGCCCTCGTCGCCATAGAGACGATACTCCTCAAACGAGAATGGGAAAACCTCGATCTCGAACGTACGCCCCGTAAAGAGCGTCGACAGATCGCTCGACAGCAAAAAGGCGTTCGATCCGGTAATGAAAATGTCGTACTGCTCGGATGCATGGAGGCTGTTGATCGCGCGTTCAAAGCCGTCGCACATCTGAACCTCATCGATAAGCAGGAAGTTTTGCTTGTCGGACGCTCGATGCTCTTTTACATAGGCGAGCAGGGCATGATATTCGAGCAGGCCCTCGAACTCATCGAGGTTGTAGTTGATATGGATGACATTCGAATTGGACAGATTTGCCTCCACGTAATCGCGGAGGGCCTCGAGCAATTTTGATTTACCGCTACGCCGAATGCCCGTGATGACCTTGATGTCCGGCACGCCAATAAGGCTCGTCAACGTGTCCATATATGACGTTCTATTGATGAGTTTCATTGGGGCCTCCTCGCGGTATTTTATCGCTATTCCTCAAAAACGAAAATTTTTCAGTTTTGAGGAATAGGCTCTGCAACGAATATACCTCGCAAAAGCCCGAGCTGGCTTAATTCTATTCCTCAAAATCGAAAAATTTTCAGTTTTGAGGAATAGGGCGCTGGCAACCCATTCCCCAGATAGGCGAAACCCTCCCCGGCACAGGCCGAGGAGGGTCTTGTTGTCATGTCTATCTTTGGGCGCGGGCGCCTCGCGTTACAGTCCGCGAATCCGTACGGCCTCAGGCGGAAACTCCTGCTCGCCGGCATCGGTCTTGATGGTCGCGCGACCCCAGATGTCCAGGCCCGCAAACACACCGACCGCAAGCGGCAAGCCGTTGGGCGACACCGCCGCAACTTGGCGACCGAGCAGCGGCACCATATCGAAGTACTCGCCCAACACGGGGGCCAACGGCCCTGCGGCGCCTTGCGGCGTGTTGGCAACAACCGCCCAGGCGTCCACGCGGGCCAGCACGGCGGCGGCCAGCGCCTCGACCAGCGCTTCGTCAGCCACGTCCACACCAAGCTCGCTCAACGCCGAACGCTCAATATCCACCGTCACGGCACCGAACATGCCCGCGGCACCGGCACCGCCGTTCACGGCAACACGCGCGAGCGACGTCTCAAACGCAGGCGCACCGCACACGATATCGCTCGGCCACCGGATACCCACCTTGCCGGCAAGGCCCAGGCCCGGCGTCGACACTGTGCCCACAAGCGCATCCATCATGCCCATCGCGGCCACAAACGGCAGGCCGTGGAAGGCGTGCATATTCACATCCGGACGCACGACCAGCGAAAACGTCAGCGAAGCATCGCCCGCGCTCCACGCGCACCAGCCCGCGGACACGCCCTCGCGGCCCGCGTTACGCGCCGCGTCGAGCTCGGTGCCGGCGGCAACAGTATTCATCTCGATCATCTACATACGCCCCAATTCGCCAACGATATGGCCCACGCGGTCCTCGGGCTCCTTGACCTCGACACCGTTGTAGCGGAAGAACCGCGCCGGGTCGTGCATCAGGTCCTCGAGCGGCACCAGCACAAAGTCGCGCTCGCCAATGAGAGGATGCGGCAGGCGCAGCTTTTTGCCGCCGTGGGTCTCGCCATCCATCCACAGCAGGTCCAGGTCGATGGTGCGCGGGCCGTTGACCTTGGCCTTCTTGGAGCGGTCGCGTCCCAGCTCGGCCTCGATCTTCATGAGCTCGTCGAGCAGCACCAACGGCGCCAGCTCGGTCTTGATCTCGATGACGGCGTTGGCAAACGCGTCCTGGCGCGTCTCGTAGGCCGGCTCGCTCTCGTAAATCTTGGAGGAGTTGGACACGCAGGTGAGTGGAATCTCGGCGATCATCTCGCGTGCGGCGCGAATGTTGTCGCAGCGATGCCCCAGGTTGGAGCCCACGGCCACAAACGCGCGGCGCGGCTGCGGCTTGGCAACCGCCCAGTAACCGTTCAGGAACTGCGCAAAACCCGCGGCGTCGTGCACGCGCACGATGTTGGCACCGGCCTGGATGGCGCCCAGGCACACGCCAAACGTAGCGGCATCGCGCTCGGCGGCCTCGGTCACGCCCGAGACGGCACCCACAAAGCGCTTGCGCGACACGGCGCACATGAGCGGATAGCCCAGTGACGCCATCTTGGCAGTCTCGCGCTGGATGACGATGTCCTCGTTAGCCGACTTACCAAAGCCCGGGCCAGGATCGATGCAGATGCGGTCGCGCGACACGCCGGCATGGATGAGCGTGCGGGCCTGGTCGGACAGAAAGCCCATAACGCGGCGCATGATGGGCGCCGAATCGGGCAGGGTGAAGCGGCGGAGCTGCGAGGTGGGCACGTAGGCTTCCTCGCGGCGGGCGCTGCGGCGCATCATGGTGGCCAGGCGGTCATTGGGCTCCGATGCGGCCTCGGTGGCTGCGGGCGCGGCCTCGGGCGCGAGCGCGACGGTCTCGGCGGCAGCAGCCTGCTCGGCGGCCGGCTTCTCCTGCTCGCTTGCAGGCTCGGACGTGGGCTCCGGTTCGCCAAACGGCAACGAGGGCTGCACCACGCCGCCCGGAAGCTTGGCCTCCGGCTTAGGATCGCCCAGCAACTTGCCGCGACGGCGACGGGCCGGCTTCTCGGCCTCGCGCGCGGCCTCGGCAGCCGCTTCGCGTGCCTTCTCGGCAACAAACGCCGCAGCCGAGGTATCGAGCTGCACCGTTGCGTGCGTGCGGGCGGGCGCGGCGACCTCGCCGGCATGCATCACGATGACGCCGCAGGTGCTCGTCTTAACAAACTCGACCATCTTGGGATCGGTGAAGCCGGTCACGTCGTTAACGATCGAGGCGCCGCAGCGCACGGCCGCCTTGGCAACCGCCACATGACGCGTGTCGATCGAGACGATGGCGCCCTCCTTGGCCAGCGCGCGCACCACGGGCAGCACGCGGCGAGCCTCCTCGTCGGGGTTGACCGGGGTAAAACCAGGGCGCGTGGACTCGCCGCCCACGTCGATGATGTCGGCGCCGGCGTCGAGCATCGCTAGGCCGTACTCGATGGCGGCGTCCGGGTCGAAGTGCTCCCCGCCATCGCTAAACGAATCGGGCGTCACGTTGAGGACGCCCATGATGCGCGGACGGTCAAAGCTGAGCTCGTACTTTCCGCACCGCCATGTCTTGCTGTCGTTCGCCATGAACATCCTCCTAAAATGCCCACGCCGCCGAGCTTGGGGAGCTGGCGGCGGGGTCGCTTTGCACTCAGTCTTTCTATTGTATCCGCGCGCGCGGGCTAGAACGCAAACGCGGCCGCGATGTCGCAAGAAATCAGCAGGTCGGCATTTGCATCCTGATCGGTGGGAGCAAGGTTGCATATGGCCAGCGTATCGCCGGTAAAGTAACGCGTAAGGCCTGCCGCCGGATACACCACGAGCGAGGTCCCGCCCACAATGAGGGCATCGGCCGCGGCGATGGCGGCAACGGCACCGGTCAACACATGCTCGTCGAGCGGCTCCTCGTAGAGCACTACATCGGGCTTGATGCGGCCGCCGCACGCGGGGCACGCAGGCACGCCCGCGGCATCCTCGTGCTCGCGCGAGCAAATCCACTCGGCGCTATAGACCGCGCCGCACGACTGGCAAATGTTGCGATGGACCGATCCGTGCAGCTCGAACACGCGCTGCGAGCCGGCCATCTGATGCAGGCCGTCGATGTTTTGCGTCACCACGGCGTCGAGCTTGCCGGCTCGCTCCAGCTCGGCGAGCTTGGTGTGACAGCGGTTGGGCTTAGCGTTAAGCGCGATCATCTTGGTGCGGTAAAAGTCGAAGAACTCCGCAGGATGCGCCTCGTAAAAGCTATGCGACAGCATGGTCTCGGGCGGATAGGCAAACTGCCGGTGATACAGGCCGTCCACGCTGCGGAAATCGGGGATGCCACTCGCCGTGGAAACACCCGCGCCGCCAAAGAAGACCACGCGCTTATGGGTGCCGAACAGCTCCGCCAGCGCGGCGGAGGCCTGCTTGGGATCCGTTATTGCCTGCGTCATATGAGTCCTCCGTCCTTGTTAGACGGGCAGCGTTGAGCGACGTCCCAGCATGCGGCCTCTAAGTCAGCATGCGCGGAGCCCACACCGCCCCTGTTGCGCTAATCTTAAGCCTGCCAACCCCGTCGAAAGGACACCATGCCTCAGACTTACACTTTCGCCTCGTGGAACGTCAACGGCCTGCGCGCCGTGCTCAAAAAGGACCCGAGCTTTATCCAGATCGCGCAGGACCTCGATGTCGATGTCTTGGCGCTGCAAGAGACCAAGTTGCAAGAAGGCCAGGTCGATATCGACCTGCCCGGCTATCACCAAACCTGGAGCTACGCCGAGCGCAAGGGCTACTCGGGCACCGCGGTCTTTAGCCGCCAGGAACCGCTGCGCGTACTGCGCGCCGATGCGCTGCTGCCCTACGCCGGCGAGGGCGAGGCGGCCGAGCTCGTCGCCCAAGCCGCGACCGAGGGCCGCGTCTGCGCGCTGGAGTTCGACAAGTTCTGGTTTGTGGATGTCTACACTCCCAACGCGCAAAACGAACTCGCCCGCATCGACGTGCGCATGGCCTGGGACGATGCCTACCGCGGCTTTTTGAACGCGCTCGAGTGCGAGACCGGCAAACCCGTCGTGACCTGCGGCGACTTTAACGTGGCGCACGAGGAGATCGACCTTAAGAACCCCAAGTCCAACCGCGGCAACGCAGGCTTTTCGGACGAGGAGCGCGGCAAGTTTACCGAGCTGCTCAACGGCGGGTTTACCGATACCTGGCGCGCGGCAAACCCCGACGTCGAGGGCGTCTACAGCTGGTGGAGCTACCGCTTTAATGCCCGTAAGAACAACGCAGGCTGGCGCATCGATTACTTTCTGGTAAGCGATTCGATCGCCGCCAACGTTCGCGACACCGGTATCCGTGGCGATATCTTCGGCAGCGACCACTGCCCCGTCACCCTCACGCTAGAGCTCTAGCCCCAAGTAATTTCCTGGGGGACAGAGGAAAACAGATCATGTGACCCCTCTCCCCCTATAAGTTGCGGTGGAATAGTTCCTGTTTGGGCAGCAAATAGCCAAAAACGAGAACTATTCCACCGCAAGTTCGTGAGGGAACGCGAAATGCCTTACAGCCCGTATTTCACGACGACACGGTTAATGCGGCGACACCAAGGCTTGTACAAGGCGGCCAAAAACACGCAGGTCGCAAGGCCGTGCGTAATATCGAACGGCACTGCCGTGGCAAGACGCGCCATGGTGCCCGCCCACGTGAGCGGTTGAACAAAACCGATGATGTCATACGCGTTGATCACCACGCCGTACAGCAAACCCGACGCAAAGCCGTAGGTCAGTAGCGCCGGCATGCGCACGGCTCCGTCCGCACGGTCGAACGCACCCGCATGCGCCAGCGCGCCGCCAACATAGCCAACCAGACCCCAGGCATACATCTGCCACGGCGTCCACATGCCCTGCCCAAAAAAGAAATTGCTGGTCAGCGCCGCCAGCGCGCCAACCATAAAACCATTGCGGCGACCAAGCGTCGCCCCCGCGATAATGGCGATGGCGCTCACCGGTTTAAAGTCTGGAATGGGCCCAAACAGGATGCGCCCCGCCGCCGCCAGCGCCGCCAGCACCAGCGTGGGCATAATCTGGCGCAAACCTGGACGAGATGCCTCGTAACCCGCAAAGAACAGCGCAAGCACCAACGCCACCACAACCAGCATGGCCAACGCTGCCTGCTCAACACCCGCCAGCAACGCGGCAGCCATCACCGCCGGCACCGCCAACAACAGCGGGATCTCCAGTTTTGCAAGTAGGCGCGAAACGCGATAATCCGTCATCCCATCACGCCCTATAGAACACGTTGTCGGCAAAGAAGTCGGCCGGGGGCTCCATGCAGGCAATCTCGCCGTCAAACATCATGGCGACGTCGTCGGCTACCTGCTCGGCAAAGTCCAAATCGTGCGTAGCCATGATGACGGTGCCGCCAGCCTTCGCATGGTCACGCAGGGCGCGGGCGATGATGCGGCGGCTCTCCAGGTCCAAGCCCTTCGTGGGCTCGTCAAGCAGCAGCAGCTCGGGGCCGATCAGCAGCAGCTTTGCCAGTGCGAGCAGCTGGCGCTGTCCGCCCGAGAGGTCGTAGGGGTGGCGCGTCTCCAGGCCGTCCAGTCCAAGTTGCACCGCACGCTCCCGCGCCAAGTTCTCGTCATATCCGCAGGTCGAGGACCATTCCATCAGCTCATCGCGAACCGTCTCGGCAACCAGCAATGCTTTGGGATTCTGAGGCAGCAGCGCCGCCGAGGCCGCCCCGCGCACCATGCGGCCGCGCTGCAGCTTGGCGGTCTTCGCCAGCACCGAAAGCATTGTCGACTTGCCGCAGCCGTTACCGCCCGCAACCGCATGCACCGCGCCAGCCGAAAACGACGCATCGAGCCCGCGCAGCACCCAACCGCCCGCGCGATCGTAGCGAAACCAGCTCCCTGCCAGGGTGGTAGCCGACCCAGCGTGCATTTTTTGGAGTATTCTGCTTCCATCCGTGCGCGGGAAGGCTTCCGAGCCGTTCTCGAGCGACGTTTGCGCCACAAATTCAGACGATTTGTCCAATTCCGAACTTTTTTTCGCGCTCGATACGTCCCCGGGCGGCTCCAGAGAGCCCAAATTGTCCTCACGCCTGCTGAATACTCCTTTATTTGCACATCGGATGGCACCCCACCCCAACATGTCATCGGACAACAGCGATTCTCGGCGTCCCAAAGAAGCCATATCCGCCACCTCGCGCACGCGACCGTCCTCAATCCGGTACGCACACGTCGCGTATTCGAGCATTGGGCGCGGCTGATGCGTCGCCACAACAACCGTGCAGCCCAGCTCGCGATTCACGCGAAACAGCGCATGCAGAAAACTCTTCTCGGCAACGGGGTCGAGCTGAGACGTGGGCTCATCGAGCAGCAGCACGCGCGGGCGGAGCGCCAACACGGCGGCCAACGACAGCAGCTGCTTGCGACCACCCGAAAGCGTATCGGTATCGCGGTGGAGCCAATCCTCCAGCCCAAAGAAATAGCTGGTCTCGGCCACGCGACGACGCATCTCGTCACGCGCTAGCCCCAAGTTTTCCAGGCCAAACGCCATCTCGTGCCACACGGTCTCGCACACGATCTGGTTCTCGGGATCCTGGAACACATAGCCCACGCGCTCCGCGGACGTCCGAACATCCATGTCGGCAACGCTCTCGCCCAGCACGCGCAGTTCGCCAGCGCGCTCGCCCGTCGGCGCGATCTCGGGTTTGAGCAGCGAGAGTAGCGTCGACTTGCCCGAACCGGTACCGCCAACAAGCAGCGCAAACGCACCTTGGGAAACACGCCAATCAAGCCCCTCGAGCACCGGTGCCTCGGCCCCGGGATAGGCAAAACTAAGGCCCCGCACCTCAATCGCAGGCACATCGGAGCCGCACGCCCCGCCCGTTACCGAGCAGCTATCCAACCGAGCCATCAGCCAAACCTCTTCTCATCAATCGCGTGCAACGCGCAAGGCAGCACCATCCAGGCAGCGCACACGACATAGCCCGGCCACGGCGCCGGCACCGAGAGCTGCGGATAAAACGAATACTGCGTCGTCGCGGTCCACGCCACCGCCACCGCGGCAGCACCAAACAGCGCAAGCCCAACCAGCGCGGCAACGTCGCTGCGCCCCAGCCGATACCGCGCATACGTCGTACGACGCGTCGCGGCGCCCCACCCGCGCGAGCGCATCGCGTCCGCGCGCTCCAACGAATCTTCCATGCCCCAGCCCATCAATGCACTCGATGCCCGCAGGCGCGAGCGCACGGGGTCGGCCGGCGCGCGGCCCGGCACATCAATCGCATCCTGCACCGCCAGCACCGTACGGCCGCGGCGCAAAAACTGCGGGATAAGCCTCATGCACATCGAGATCATGAGCGCGATCACCGGTGCGGCGTTACCCAAAAGCGCGAGCACCTTGTCGTATTCGAGCATCGACGCCGCGGCCTCAAACCACAGCACGCTCGCCACAAACAGCCCGCCCATGCACAGGCCGTATACCATGCTCTCCAGATACACCGCGCGCATGCCAATACGGAACAGCTCCGTCGAGCCCGAGGCACTAAACAGTGGATTGACCAGCGCGATAATCAAAATCACCGGCAGCTGCCAGCGAAGTGCGCCCAGCGTGCGGGCAGCCCCACGCGTCGCAAATCCATACGCCAACCCGCCCGCAAGTGACAGCGCAATCAGCACCGGCTGCATCGAGAACATGGTGAGCCCCAGCGTCAGCACTATATAGAGCGCCGGCACAGCTGGATGCGACATCGAGAATGCCGCGACGGGCTCGCCGCCAAACTCCTCTCGTATGTTGTCCACGGGCACCCCCGTCCCCTCGCTCAAACGACAGCTCCGCAGCACCGCCGCCATGCACGGCCAGCGCAAACGCCACGCCGGCGGCGCAAGCCTCAACCGCCGCAATCCAATCGTTACGCGCTCAACATATGCCTGCGGTATCATATTGCGCCGTGTATCGTTTCCAAACACACGTCTCTATAACGTAACAGGAGATCACATGGACGCAACCGCAATTATCCTCGCTGCCGGCGAGGGCACCCGCATGAAGTCGAACCACTGTAAGGTTTCGCACAAGATCCTGGGTAAGCCCATGGTTCAGTGGATCGTCGACGCCACCATCAAGGCCGGCTGCAGCCGCGTCGTGGTCGTCATCGGCAGCCACGCCGACGAGATGCGCGCCCTGATCGACGGCGCCTACGCCAGCAGCGCCACCAAGGTCGAGTGCGTCGAGCAGACCGAGCGCCTGGGCACCGGTCACGCCGTGAAGGTCGCGCTCGAGGCCTGCGGCATCACGCAAGGCCCCGTCGTCGTGCTCAACGGCGACCTGCCGCTCATCACCGCCGACACCGTCGCCAAGTTCGCGCAGACCGTCGCCACCGGCGAGCTCGCCTGCACCGTCATGACCATGACCCCGCCCGACCCCTTCGGCTACGGCCGCATCAAGCTGGGCGCCGACGGCCAGATTGAGCGCATCATCGAGCAGAAGGACTGCACGCCCGAGCAGGCCGCCACGCTGCTGGAGTGCAACGCCGGCTGCTACGCCTTCGACGGCGCGCAGCTTGCCGCCCACATTAACGAGATCGGCAACGACAACGCGCAATCCGAGTACTACCTGCCCGACATGCTCGAGATCCTCAAAGGCCACGGCCAGGCGGTCTCCATCTTCCACTGCGACGACTACCGCGACGGCCTGGGCGTCAACAGCCGCATCCAGCTCGCACAGCTCACCGCCATCGCGCGCGACCGCATCAACGAGCACTGGATGGCCGAGGGCGTCACCTTCATCGACCCCACGCAGGCCTGGATCGGCCCCGACGCCACCATCGGCCGCGACACCGTCGTGTGGCCGCAGACGCACCTGATCGGCCACGTCACCGTGGGCGAGGAGTGCCAGCTCGGCCCCAACAGCCGCCTCACCGACACCACCGTCGGCAGCGGCTGCACCATCGATGAAACCATCGCCGTCGAGGCCGTCATCGAGAACGGCGTCGACTGCGGCCCGCGCGCCTACCTGCGCCCGGGCACCCACATGCTCGACGGTTCCAAGGCCGGCACGCACGTGGAGATCAAGAAGTCCACGATCGGCGAGGGCTCCAAGGTGCCGCACCTGTCCTACATCGGCGATACCACCATGGGCTCCGGCGTCAACGTGGGCGCGGGCTCCATCACCTGCAACTACGATGGCGTACACAAGCACAAGACCGTCATCGGCAAGGATGCCTTCATCGGCTCCGACACCATGATGGTCGCGCCCGCCCAGATTGGCGACGGCGCGCTCGTGGCCGCCGGCTCCGTCATCACCGAGCCGGTCCCGACAGACGCACTTGGCCTGGGTCGTGCCCGCCAGATAAATATTGAGGGCTGGGCCGCCGATTATCGCCGCCGTCTGCACGAGGACGACGAGGTATAACGTTTTACCAAGCATCTAAGGAGCTGTTCCCATGGGGGGCGGCTCCTTTTTTCTATCGTGACCTGCGCGACAGGATGAGTGGTCGGTTCGTGTCCGTTGACGGTAAAGACGTTATCAAGACCCGATTAACCCCGTCGCGCGGTTACAATGCAACAAGGCATCTATATGGCATTCGATATAAAGGAGAAGGGTAATGCCGATTAATGATCCCGAGAAGTCGGAGAATATGCGCAAGTCCATCCGCGTGTATTCCGGTTCCTCCAACCGTCCCCTCGCTCAGAAGATCGCTGAGTACCTTGGGGTCGAGCTTTCGGGCCTTACGCTAAAGCAGTTCGCCAACGGTGAGATTTACGCCCGCTACGACGAGACCGTCCGCGGCGCCGACGTCTTCCTGATTCAGTCCGTGGCCGGCGGCAACGTCAATGACATGCTCATGGAGCTGCTCATCGCCACCGACGCTGCCAAGCGCGCATCCGCCCGCTCCATCACCGCCGTTATCACCCACTACGGCTATGCCCGCCAGGACCGCAAGGCCGGCCCGCGCGAGCCCATCACCGCCCGCCTCGTCGCCAACCTGCTCGAGCGCGCCGGCGTCAACCGCATCATCACCCTCGACCTGCACCAGGGCCAGATTCAGGGCTTCTTCGATATCCCGGTTAACCACCTGTCCGCGCTGCCGCTGTTTGGCCAGTACTACAACGACATGCACTTCGACACCGACAACCTGGTTGTCGTCTCCCCCGATGTGGGCCGCGCCAAGGCCGCCAAGAAGCTGTCCGACATGCTCGGCTGCGACCTGGCCATCGCCCACAAGGGCCGTCCGCGCCACAACGCCGCCGAGGTCATGGGCATCATCGGTGACATCAAGGGCAAGACCTGCGTCATCAACGACGACATGATCGACACCGCTGGCACCCTGTGCGCCAACGTCAAGGAGCTCAAGGCTATGGGCGCCGGCGACATCTACGTATGCGCCACCCACGGCATCTTCTCCGGTCCGGCCATCGAGCGTCTGAACGACGCCCCGATCGTCGAGTGCCTCGTCACCGACGCCATTCCCGTCGAGGTGGGCGGCAAGATCAAGACCATCTCGG
>CABULX010000029.1 GCA_902492545.1 uncultured Collinsella sp.
GCTGGCAACGCACGGCCTTGCGCGTAACCGGCTTGATGGACGAAGAAGAAACGCTCCCCTTAGGCGGATTTGAAGCAGCCATAAGACCCTCCCATGAACAATCCGGCCCAACAAGTCCGGATGAAACACGTGCTACATCAGTATACAGGGGAGTGGGATGAAAAAACTGAGCCGACAGCGTGAACTGCCGGCTCCGGATTGTTTGCTTTAGAGGCCGTACACTTCGACCATAGCTTCGCCAATGCGATGGGGCACGCCGGTGACGAGTGCGTTGCCCATGCAGAAGGCTCGATGGCCGTCAGTCATGCCCGTATCGGTCCAGCCTTTCGGGAATCCCTGAAGCTGATCGAGCTCGTCGGGAACAAGACGGCGGAAACGGCCATCGGGACATTCGATGACGTGCTTGAAGCGGCTCGCTCCCGTGCCGCCTTCTCCTGTGAGGATGGTGCGGCTCGGCTTGTCGGTGGCATCCGGGAAGCTCATGGCTCCCTCGGAATACGTGTACGTAAAGCCTGTCTTTTTGTTAGTGCGCTCTTCGCGCTTGCTGCCCTTAAGGTAGCGCCAGTCGGGAAGCTTTTCATCGGAGATGTAGAACTGCTCCGGGACATCAGCCTCGTTGACAAGCACGTCGCCAAGCACGTGGCGCTCACCGTGATAGTCCTCGGCAAAGTCGCAGGTCAGAACATGACAGCCCTGCATGACGCCAGCATTCTTGAATTGCGATGTCTTTTGACCAACACCAAAGCGAGTCGAGTTCTCGTAAGGATCGGGCAGGACATCGAGCTCGGCCATTTCGTTAGGATAGATAGCGGGGAAGGCCTTCGCCATAACGCCGTTATGCATGCGATCGGCAAGATCAACCTTGCCGGCGTTCTTCTCGCAGAAGATGTAAACGCGCTTGCGACGCTGAGGAAATCCGTATTCCGCAGAGTTGACTACGCGCCATTCGACGGTGTAATCGAGATCGGCGAGGCAACTCAAGATGATGGCGAAGTCACGACCGCGCTGAGATGCGGGCGACTTGAGCAAGCGGTCAACATTCTCAAAGAGACCGAAGCGAGGCTTCTTCATCTCGAGGAAGTGATAGATGTCCCACCAGAGGACACCCTTCTTGCCCTCGATGCCGTGTGCCTGATTGAGAGGACGCGCGACAGAGTAGTCTTGGCAAGGGAAGCCACCGACGACCATTTGCACGTCGGGGATTTTAATTTCGCCGGCTTCAGCCTGCTCCAAGACCTTATTGATATCTTCGTTGACAACGGAATCTTCGCCAAAGCGGTCCATGTAACAACGTGCCGCAAACTGACGTGCCTTGGTTCCGGGCGGTTCCCACTGATTTGCCCAAATAGTGCGGAAGGGGCCGGCGGGTTTCATATAAAAATTGGGATAACGAGGGTCGGCATAGCCTTCGAGGCCCAGACGAAATCCGCCGACGCCAGCAAAAAGCTCGGCAATTTTGACCTCTGACATGTTATTCCAATCGATATAACGAACGTTCATAAACTAAACAACGATAACCGATCCTCAAATAAGAAAAAGACTTGATTTTATCACTCTCAGAGAACGTCCATTATTGCCGCATGGGCGCACGTCATGGGCTACCATGAAGTTATCTGCGACGTTCGGAGGTACCCCATGTCCAAGAAGCACCTCGACTTCAAGCGCATGCTTGACGATACTGATTTTTCTGACCCCTCAAGCATCGAGCGCTATGCCGCTAATCTCGATGGCATGACGTTCCGCGATATTCTCGAGCTTGGCATTGCGCCAGAGGGGGAGAGCGCGCCCAAGGACTTTGGGTCCAAGAAGTACAAGGGCGGTATGGGAACCCTGATCGAGGAGCGTTACTTTGGCTACAAGGCCAACAGCGATGATCGGCCGGACTTTCCCGAGGCGGGCGTTGAGCTCAAGGCAACGTGTTTTGATGTACTCAAAGACGGTCGTAAATCTGCCGGCGAGCGTCTCGTTCTGACAATGATTCCCTATGACCGTCCCGTTTCGCTCGACTATGAAAGCTCGCATCTCAAGACCAAGCTCAGCAATATTCTGCTGATTTACTACGGCCGCGATCGCTCTATCGACAAATACGACCAGCGCATTGAGCGTGCTGTCATGGTGCGTCTTCCCGAAGAGGACATGAAGATTATTCGCGCCGACTACGAGAAGATTATTTCGTACATTCAGGACGGTCGCGCGGATGAGCTGTCGGAGGGTATGACTACCTATCTGGGCGCCTGCACAAAGGGTGCAACCGAGGCCACGATGTGGGTTGACCAGTACTACGAGTACTTCAATACCGATACGGGCGAGATCGAGCGCCGTCGCGCAAAGCGTCGTGCCTTTTCGCTCAAGCGCTCGTACATGGACTACGTGCTTCACACCTATGTTCTCGGTGCCCCACGCGTCGGCGAGAGCATCGTTCAAGCTGGCGATGAGTCCATTGATTTCGAAAGCTTCGTTACTGCGCTTGTCGAGCGCCACCATGGCGAAACCGATCGTCAAATCGCGGAGCAGTACGGATTGGAATACACGGGCAACAAAGCCCAATGGACGACGCTCGTTTATCGCATGCTCGGCATAAAAAACAATACTGCCGAGGAGTTCGTTAAGGCTGGGATTAACGTCCGCGCTTGTCGCGTTAATAAGAGGGGACACATCGAGCAGGCAATGTCCTTCCCTCCGTTTGAGTTTAAGCAGCTAATCAACGAGGATTGGGAAACATCTTCCTTCCGTGCACGCCTTGAGACCAGCCGTTTCTTCTTCGTCGTGTTCCGTGAGGACCACGAAGGGATGTGGCGCCTTGACCGCTGCCTATTCTGGGCAATGCCGGCAAACGAAATCGAGGGCCCCGCAAAGGCTTGCTGGGATGAGACACGAAAGGTCATTCGCAAGGGCGTTGAGCTCAATCCGTATCGGGATGCAAGCGGAAAGCTCAAGGTGACCAACAATCTTCCCGGTATGGCGGATAACCCGATTGTCCATGTTCGCCCGCATACGTCAAAAGCGGCTTACAAGTTTGCCGATGGAACAGAGATCGGTGACATCGCAAGGAATGCTTACGAACTGCCCGACGGGCGCTGGATGACGAAGCAATCGTTCTGGTTCAACAAGGGCTACCTGGAGCACATTCTGGGGCTGTAGCGTTTTGGGTTTGTTTAACGATCGAGCTCCTGCTCCTCAATGCCTCGATGTCATCTCTACAAATAAATCCCCTCACCGAGCTGCTTGTGGAACTCGGCGTGATGGTCGCGTGCCCAAGTAAAGAGTGCCTGGTCAAAGTCGGTGCGCGTGGCCGGGACGCCAAAGACGCCGGCAACTTCGACGCGCACAAACTCCAGTGCCGGCAGCTTGTTGATGGCAGTGAGGGCAAACGGGGACGAGGACTCCTCGAACAGATAGCGGCCGCCTTGCAGCGCGTCGCAACTGGTGCACGTGTTGCCGAGCGACGGGGCTTTGGAGGCTCGCGCGCCTACAGGCTTGTAGCCACAGCGCTTATGAAGGTAGTCGCGGATCTCGCCCGGCATGCAGCCAAGAGCGGGCACGATGGCGAGTGCGTTGGCGTTGGCTGTGTCGATGGTAATGTGCCCGGCTTCGTTGGGCGCGTGCGCAATGGCGATGCCCTTGCCGTCATCGGTTCGATAGGGAATGCCGAAGGCCGCGACCGAGGTCTCTTCGTGGCATTTCCAGCACTCGCGCTTTCCCAGTACTAGATATATATACGGCGCTGAGGGGTCGAATCGGTCAACACCGGGCAGCCACTCGGCAAAGGGCTCGGGGTTGACGCCGCTGGGTACATACCAGATCTTCTTGGTCCGGTCCCATTTGGCGCCCAGCGCCTTGGCTTCTTCTTTGTGCGAAAAGGGGACATCGAGCTCGGTGCGCATGGCGGCTCCTTGGTGCTGCAGGTGCAAGTGGCTCAAGGATACCGCAGGGCGCAGACATCGCGGCGTTTTGCTGAGAAGTTGCGGTGCGGACTGATTGGTTATGCCGATGGATAGATCGGCAAGTAGATGGTCGGCTTTTGGCCAGTTGGGCGGTTGGAGCAGCTTGCGGCGCAGTTTTGTGCCTGGCTATTGTTGATGTTGGGGTATTGAATTTGTTTGGCAGCCATTCGTCAGGTGAATTGATGCTACGTTGCGATGACGGTTGGAACTGCCAGCGGATTTGGCGACATAAAACAAAACAGCCCAGAGGACATAGCCTCTGAGCTGCGAACATTTGGTGGGCGTTAGAAGATTTGAACTTCTGACCTCTTCCGTGTCAGGGAAGCGCTCTCCCCCTGAGCTAAACGCCCGATCAAGGGTGCGCAAGCGCGCAAGGGATAATATAACGGAGCCTGAACTCGGTGGCAAGAACATTTTTAAAAATCGCTTACATTGTGGAATTCGGGGGTCTTGTCATATCCATTTCAAAAGAGCCTGCTGCCGCGATTTGGCTGTCGCATAATGCAAGGCCGTTGCGGTGTCGAGCTATGGAAAGACGCCTGCGGAATTGTCCTACCGATAAGCGGACAAGCCTTCGGCTGGTGCCTTCGCCGTGGTAAGGTAAGCCGAATTGCTTCCAGACTGTTTCGGGGGAGTGGAATGAGCAAAGAGTGTGTCGAGCAGGTCGAAGGCGCAGGGGCTTCGGTGCCGATGACCGATATATCGAACATTGATGTGCCCGAGGGCACCGACGAGCTCAGCCGCAACACCCGTCGCGCATGGCGCGACCGCCTGAACAGCGCTTCGACGCGCAAGATGATCACGGGCGTCTTGGCTACGCTGGTGGGCGGTTCGTTTTGGGGCTTCTCGGGCACCAGCGCGAGCTTTCTGTTCGATACCTACCACGTCGACACCTTGTGGCTTATGAGCGTGCGTCAGATTCTCGCCGGTCTACTCTTTATGGCCGTGGTTGTTACGCGCGACCGCGAGCGCCTGATTAAGCTCTGGACCACACCCGCCGATCGCAAGCAGCTGCTGCTCTTTACCGCCTTTGGTCTGCTGTTCAACCAGTTTTGCTATCTTTCGGCCGTGCGCCTGACGAACGCCGGAACCGCGACGGTGCTCCAGTGCCTGCAGCTCGTTATCATCATGGGCTACACCTGCGTGACCGATCGCCGCATGCCGCGTACTCGCGAAGTCATCGGCATTGGCCTGGCTCTGGGTGGAACCTTTTTAATCGCCACCGGAGGCGACCCCACCAGCCTGAATATCTCGCCACTTGGCCTGGCAGCAGGTCTTATGTGTGCGGTCAGCGCCACGTGTATGGCGGTGATTCCCGCCAAGATCCTGCCCGAATACGGCAGCCCCATCGTCACGGGCTCGGCAATGCTCACGGCGGGCGTGGTCTCGTGTGTCTTCGTGCAGCCCTGGGCGCATATGCCGGCGCTCGACGCTGCCGGCGTCGAGGCGCTCGCGGTGTTCGTGGTTATCGGCTCGTTTTTTGCTTACATGCTCTATATGCAGGGCGTTAAGGACATCGGCTCGGTGCGTGCGAGCCTCATCGGAACTGTGGAGCCGGTTTCGGCGACCATCACCAGCGCCGTTATGCTGGGCACGGTGTTTTTGCCGACCGACCTTATCGGCTTTGCCATGATCATCGTGATGATGTTCCTCACGGTGTAGCTGGCGCCGCCACCAAGACAGAAAAGGTGTTGTGCCACATTTTCGCCAATTGATGTCCGTGTCTGGAGTTTAGCTGTCGATGCTCAAAATGCCATAAACTAGTAACGTTATGGACTTTTTCATTGCGACTCAATTGCGAGGATTTCTTTATGGCTGGTAATCACTTTAAGGGCAGCGATAGCGGCCGTCCTGCAGTTCCGCCGCGTCCGAACGGGGCTGGTAAGGCCGGCACGCCGGGCGGCGCTGGACAGGGCGGTTCCGGTAAGCGCGTGTCCCCGGGCGAGACGGCGATGTTTACCGCTCTGTACGAGCAGTCACAAAAGGCAAAAAAGACCGGCCGTGCAAGAGGGAATGTCTTTGCGGGCGGTGCAACCTCCACGTCGCAGCCGAGTGGGGCTCCTTCGGTACCCGCGAACAACGCAGGCGCTACCAACGCCGCGAATGCCGCCGGCAACGTTAATGCCGGCAAGGCCGCCAACAATACTCCCTCTGCCGGTGGCGCGGGGCTTACGGGTAACCTTGGCACGATTTACACCGGCGCCTCCGAGACTGGCACGTTCGCCCGCCTGGATGATAGCGGTGCCGAGTTTGCGGGCTCGGGTTCCAAGGAAGATTATTACGATTTTGGCTTGAACTACGGTAGCGACGCTTCGTCGAGTTCGACCTCTGACGGTCTGGTCCGTCATCGCCATCGCAAGGGCGAGCGCAAAAAGCGTCACACCGGCGCCATTATTGCCGCTGTAGTCGCGGTGCTTCTCGTTGCGCTTGGCGCAAGCGGCTTTATGCTGCTTAACTCGGCAAAGACCGTAAAGAGTGAAGCGAAGGAGGCCGTCGAGATTGTCGGTGGCCTTAAGGACAAGGTCACGTCGGGCGATTTTTCGACGCTGCCTGACGACGCGAAGAAGATTGATGAGCTTTGCGACAGCATGAAGGCGGAGACCTCGAGCCCGCTGTGGACGGCGGCTTCGTTTATCCCGGTGTATGGCAGCGATATCAATGCGGCCCGCACCATGATTGACGCCCTGTCCGATGTCTCGAGCAATGCGCTGGTTCCCATGGCCGATAACCTTTCGCAGGCCACGCCCGGCAAGCTGTTTCAGGACGGCATGATTAACGTGTCCGCGCTGCAGGCCGTTGCCGATTCGCTTTCCGATAGCTCCAAGGTGTTCAAGAGCGCCAACGAGAAGATCCAAGGTATTGGCGATACTCATATTTCCCAGGTGACCGAGCTGGTCGATAAGGCCAAGGACGGCTTTGCCACCCTCAACGGCGCGGTTGACGCGGCGGAGAAGGTCGCCCCCGTCCTTCCCCAGATGCTCGGCGCCAACGGCCAGACGCGTAACTACCTTGTGTATGCCATGAACAACGTCGAGATTCGTGCTTGCGGCGGCTTTGGCGGTTCGCAGGGCCTGATTTCGGTCACCGACGGCCAGATGTCGATTGGCGAGTTTGTTCCCCGCATTGGACTCAGCGAGGATGAGGCGGTCGAGAGCGTCGACGAAGAGGATGAGGCGCTGTTTGGCAACCACAGTAACCTGTACAACTCGGGCAATACCTATTCGCCCGATTGGCCCCGCAACTCGCAGCGTGTCGCCGCGCTGTGGAAGTCCCAATATGGGCAGGACGTTGATGGCGTCGTCGGCATCGATCCTGTGTTCTTGCAGTACCTGCTGGGCCTTGTCGGCAATGTCTCGCTGCCCGATGGTACGGTCGTCGACGGTACCAACGCGGCGAAGGTTCTCATGCACGATGTGTATTGGAACTATCCGGTCGAGGAATCGGACGGCATCTTTGCGGCTGTTGCCAGCGCCGCCTTCGACAAGATTCTCGGTGGCATCGGTGACGTCGACGTTACAAAGCTTGTCGGTGCATTCGAGCGCGGTGCCGAAGAGGGCCGTCTGATTGCTTGGATGAGAAACGATGATGAGCAGAATGCCATCAAAGAGACGGGCATTGACGCTTCGCTACCCGATCCGGATGATCCGAGTGCCGATCCCGTTGCCGGCGTTTACTTTAACAACCTGAGCTTCTCCAAGCTCGACTGGTATCTGAACGCCGATACGCAGATTGGCCAGGGCGTCAAGAACGGCGACGGCACGTGCTCGTATCGCATCACCGTTACCCTGACGAACATCATGACGCAGGAGGAGGCAGGCAAGCTGCCCGATTACGTCGCGGCGAGCGCGCCCGATGCAGCGCGCGACGACGAGCGTCTGAATGTCTCGTTGTTTGCCCCGACGGGCGGCAACATCAGTGACCTTACGGTTGAAGGCACCCAGTTTGGTCTTGGCGCCGCTACGTGGCATGGAATCCCCTTCTATTCGGGTACCGTTGACCTGCATGCTGGCGAGACGACGACGATCACGTATACGCTGACCACGTCGGCCGAGGCGGGGGACAAGCCGCTTACGCTGCGTCAGACTCCTACATGCCAGGCGGCTCGCGACAGCGCGTCGGCGTAGGGTTTTTCTGGTAGCGCAGATAATCGAGTACCATTTTGGGGCGGACAGGCAATCTGTTCGCCCCTATTTTGTAAGGAGAGCGCATGAAGTACTTTGGCACCGACGGCTTTCGCGGTGAGGCCAACGTTGGGCTGACGGTAGAGCACGCTTATAAGATTGGCCGTTTTGTGGGCTGGTATTACGGCGCCAACCGCGAGCGCAAGGCACGCGTCATCGTGGGCAAGGACACGCGTCGCTCGAGTTATATGTTCGAGGCGGCGCTGGTGAGTGGCCTGGTCGCGAGCGGTGCGGACGCCTATATGCTGCACGTGATCCCCACGCCGGGCGTAGCACATCAGACCGTGGAAGGCTGCTTCGATTGCGGCATCATGATCAGCGCGAGCCACAACCCGTTTTGCGATAACGGCATTAAGCTCGTCAATAGCGACGGTTTTAAGATGGACGAGGACGTACTGGAGCTCATCGAGGACTACGTCGATGGCAAGAGCGAGGTGCCGCTGGCCACGGGCAACCACATCGGCGCCACGGTGGACTACATGCAGGGTCGCAACCGCTATATCGCCTCGCTCATCGCAAGCGCGAACTTTTCGCTGCAGGGCGTCAAGATCGGTCTCGACTGCGC
This sequence comes from uncultured Collinsella sp., assembly GCA_902492545.1. GTDB lineage: Bacteria > Actinomycetota > Coriobacteriia > Coriobacteriales > Coriobacteriaceae > Collinsella. The sequence continues at coordinate 8,691 of CABULX010000029.1, forward strand.
CAACGGCTCGGCGTCCTCGGTGGCCAAGCCGGTATTCGACGCGCTGGGCGCCGATGTGCGCGTGATCAACGCCGCGCCCGATGGCTTTAACATCAACGTCGATTGTGGCTCCACGCATATGGAGCGCCTTCAGCGCCACGTGGTGGAGCAGGGTCTGGACGTGGGCTTTGCCTACGACGGCGATGCCGACCGCTGCTTGGCCGTGGACGAGCGCGGCCGCGTGGTCGACGGCGACCAGATTCTGTACGTGTGCGGCGTGTACCTGAACAAGCACGGTCGTCTTTCGGGCGGTACCGTGGTGCCGACGATTGCCAGCAACTTTGGCCTGGTCAAGTCGCTGGAGCTTGCCGGCCTGAGCGCCGTGACCAGCGGCGTGGGCGACCGTCACGTGTATGCCAAGATGCGCGAGGGCGGCTACAGCCTGGGCGGCGAGCAGACGGGCCATACGATCTTTGGCGATATCGAGCGCACGGGCGACGGCATTATGACCTCGCTGCGCGTGATGGAAGTGATTCGTGCCGAGCGCGAGACGCTCTCGCAGCTTACGGCTCCGTGCAAGTTGCTGCCGCAGGCGCAGGTTGCCGTGCGCGTGGCCGACAAGGACGCCGCACTCGAGAACATGGGCGTGCAGGCCGCCATCGCCGAGGCCGAGGCGTCGCTGGCGGACGAGGGCCGCGTGCTGGTGCGCAAGAGCGGAACCGAGTCGGTTATCCGCGTGCTGGCCGAGGCGCCCGACCAAGCATCCGCCGACGCCGCCATGAAGCGCATCGCAAGTGCTTTGGAAGCCCTGTAAGGTAGCCATTGGGGACGTTCTTAAACGACTAGGTGGAAAGGGGGCGCTGCGGATTGGTTCGCGGCGCCCCCTTTGCGTTGGCGTGTCGGTTATGCCTTACAGTTGGTACAGCGTGGTGAACTTGTCCTGCAGGTAGCTGCAGTAGTAGCGGGCATCGAACGCCATGCCGCAGGCGCCCTTGATGAGCTCCGGCGCGTCTTTGGCGCGGCCCCACTGCCAAATGTGCTCGCCCAGCCAGGTGCGGACGGGTGCCAGGTCGCCGCTCGCACAGGCGCCATTGAGGTCGACACCGTCGCGGCACATGGCCGGCACAAACATGGCATCGTAGGCGCTACCCAGCGCATACGTGGGGAAGTAGCCAAACGATCCGCCGCTCCAATGCGTATCCTGCAGGCAGCCGTGCGTGTCGTCGGGAACGGGAATGCCCAGGTACTCGTCCATAAAGCGATTCCAAAGCGCGGGGATGTCCTTGGCCGTAGCCTCGCCGGCAAACAGCATGCGCTCGATCTGGTAGCGCACCATAATATGCAGCGGATAGGTGAGCTCGTCGGCCTCGGTGCGGATCAACGACGGCTGCGCGATGTTCACGGCGCGGTAGAGCGTGTCTTCGTCGACGTCGCCGTAGACCTCGGGCGCGTGACGACGCAGCACCTCGAGCAGCGGGCCCATAAAGGCGCGGCTGCGACCCACGGTGTTCTCGAAAAAGCGGCTCTGGCTCTCGTGGATGCCCATGGAGGTGCCGCCCTCCAAGCACGTGCGCGCATAGGCGGGATTGACGCCCAGCTCGTACATGGCGTGTCCCGCCTCGTGGATGATGCTGTAGACGTTGGAGATGCAGTCGTCCTCGTAGATGTGCGTCGCGATGCGCGCATCACCCACGGCAAAGCCCTCGCTAAACGGATGCTCGGTAAAGGCAAGCGTGGTGTCGTCCAGGTCCAGGCCGACAAGCTTCATAAGGTCGAAGCTCATGGCGCGCTGGGCAGCCTCGGGCACGTGGGCGTGCAAAAAGTCGGCAGCCGGCTGCTGGCCGCGCTCGCCGATGGCGTGCACGAGCGGCACGACCGTGGCCTTGACCTCATCGCAAAACGCATCGAAGCTCTTGGCGGAAAGGCCGCGCTCGTACTGGTCGAGCCAAACGTCGTATGGATCGCGCTTGGGGTCCATGAGCTCGGCCTGATGCTTAAGTTGGGCGACGATTCTATCCACATAGGTCTCAAAGCTCGCCCAGTCGTTGGCTGCCTTGGCCTTGTGCCACACGGCGTCCGCCTCGCAGGTGAGCCTGGTCCAGGCCTCGGCTTCTTCGGTGGGGATGGCACTGGCCTCACGTTGATCGCGGCCGAGCACACGGATCTCGTCGAGCAGCTGAGGGTCGTCGATTTTGCCGCCGGCGACGGTCTCGCGCGCTAACGAGCGTACGAGCTCAACGGACTTCTCACTGGTCAGCAGCTTGTGATGCTCGCCGGCAAGCGTGCCCATGGCGTCGGCACGCGCTGCTGCGCCGTTGGCAGGAGCAATCGTCGCGCCATCGAACTCGGCAATCTTGAGCAGGTACTCGCGGGTCCACAGTTTGCCTTCGAGCTTGCGGAGCTTCTTGACGGCCTTATCGACTTTAGCAGCCTTGACGCCCTTGGCAGCCTTTGCCACGGCGGCCTTGGCCTTCTTATCGAGTTTCTTTCCCATACCATATCCTTGATCTCGCAGGTCGCCCGTCGCACGCGGCGGCGCGGCCAGTTTGCACAGCTACCTGCCTTGTACCCAGCGCGAACAAAACGGAACGCGGCGATGCGCTCGCGAAATGTGTTATCCTATAGCCCAATGCGTTGACGGAGAGGGTTTTGCCCGCCGTGTCGCCGGCAAGAGAGGGAAGGTCATGGGCTGCAAGCCTTCCTGCGGTGGCAAGGGCCAAGCGTTCACTCCCGAGCAGCGACCTCAACGGGCGCGCGGCCAGCGGCGGCGATGTCCCCAGTAGGGAAGCCGTGAGCCTCGCGACAAGGGGCAAAGAGTGGGCGCGGCGGGCCAGACATCCGTCGGGTCAAACAAGGTGGTACCGCGGAATTCAACCGTCCTTGGGCAATGCACATGCCCGAGGACGGTTTTTTGTTACCGAACCGGGCCGCGCATCCGCAGCATCGGGCGGCGTCAGCCGTCCTGGAGCACGGATGCGCGAGAGATGAAAGGGAAGACATGAGTCTGATTGATGATCTGGTCAAACTCGAGGAAGAGGCCAAGGAGCTCGTCGCCGGCGCCGACGACGCCGCCAAGCTCGAGGCCGCGCGCGTTGAGCTGCTCGGCCGCAAGGGCCGTATCACCGGCCTGATGCGCATGATGGGCAAGCTCGCCCCCGAGGATCGTCCCATGATGGGCAAACGCGCCAACGAGATGCGCCAGCTGATCGAGGGCATGCTCGACGAGCGTACCACCGAGATGAAGGCCGCTGCCCTCAAACACGCACTCGAGCACGAGGCCGTCGACATCACGCTGCCGGGCATCCGTCCGCAGATCGGTCACCAGCACCTGATCAAGCAGATCATCGAGGAGGCCGAGGATATCTTCTGCGGTATCGGCTACACCGTCGAGTCCGGCCCCATGGTCGATACCTCCTACTACAACTTCACCGCGCTCAACGCGCCCATGGATCACCCGAGCCGCTCGGCTCGCGACACGTTCTATGTGGTCGACAACAACCCCGGCAGCGTCGCGCATCCCGAGGCTCACGCTCACGGCGAGTCCGACGTACTGCTGCGCACCCAGACCTCGGGCGTGCAGATCCACACCATGGAGTCGCAGAAGCCGCCCATCTACATGATCTGCCCGGGCACCGTCTACCGTCCCGACACGGCCGACGCCTGCCACCTGCCGCAGTTCAACCAGATTGAGGGCCTGGTCGTCGACGAGGGCATCACCTTTGGCGATCTTAAGGGCACGCTCGACCACTTTGTTAAGTGCATGTTTGGCGAGGACCGCAAGACGCGCTACCGCCCGCATTTCTTCCCCTTCACCGAGCCTTCTTGCGAGGTGGACGTGAGCTGCCACGTCTGCGGCGGCAAGGGCTGCAACTTCTGCAAGCACAGCGGATGGATCGAGATCCTGGGCTGCGGCATGGTCGACCCCAACGTCCTGATCAACTGCGGCATCGACCCCGAGAAGTACACCGGCTTCGCCTTTGGTATTGGCGCCGAGCGCGTCGCGGCACTGCGCTACGACCTGCCCGACCTCAGAACTCTCATGACGGGTGATATGCGCTTCTTGAATCAGTTCTAGGCTGCGGCTTGCCCAAGCACGGCACCTCGGCGCTCATTCGTCGCTTGCGTACCAAAGTACGCGGCGCTCCTCTTTCGGGCCGATCTGCCGCACTTGGACAACCCTCGCTTTGTAAGGAATGTTCACAAAGTTGAAGTTTCCACCTGCATCTCTTCGCAGGCTTTCAGTATGAAAGGAGAGCTAGATGCGTGTTTCTTACGACTGGCTCAAGACCATGATCGATATTCCGGAGGATCCCAAGACCCTTTCGGACGAATATATCCGTACCGGCACCGAGGTCGAGGCGATCGACACCGTGGGCGAGTCCTTCGACCACGTGGTGACCGCCAAGGTGCTCACCAAGACCCCGCACCCCGATAGCGACCACATGTATGTGTGCTCGGTCGACGTGGGTGACAAGAACCTCGACGCCGACGGCAACCCCGCTCCGCTGCAGATCGTCTGCGGCGCGCAGAACTTCGAGGCCGGCGACCACATCGTCACGGCCATGATTGGCGCCGTGCTTCCCGGCGACGTCAAGATCAAGAAGAGCAAGCTTCGCGGCGTCGTGTCCATGGGCATGAACTGCTCCGCGCGCGAGCTCGGCTTGGGCGGCGACCACTCCGGCATCATGATCCTGCCCGAGGATACGCCCTGCGGCATGCCGTTTGCCGAGTACGTGGGCTCGAGTGATACCGTGCTCGACTGCGAGATTACGCCCAACCGCCCCGACTGCCTGTCCATGATCGGCATGGCCCGCGAGACCGGCGCCATCTTCGACCGCGATTTCCACGTTGAGCTGCCCGCCATTAAGGCCGAGGCCGGCCGCGCGACCGACGACGAGCTTTCCGTCGAGATCGCTGACGAGGGCCTGTGCGACCGCTACGTTGCCCGCATCGTGCGCAACGTCAAGGTCGGCCCGTCGCCCGACTGGATGGTCAAGCGCCTCAACGCCCTGGGCGTGCGTCCGCACAACAACATCGTCGACATCACCAACTATGTGATGATGCTCACCGGTCAGCCGCTGCACGCCTTTGACCTGGACACCTTTGCCGAGCGCGATGGCCATCGTCGCGTGGTGGTTCGCGCCGCCCAACAGGACGAGAAGTTTACGACCCTCGACGGCGAGGAGCGCACGCTCGACGCCGGCATGGGCCTCATCACCGACGGCGAGCGCCCCGTGGCGTTGGCCGGCGTTATGGGTGGCATGGATTCCGAGATCGAGGACGATACCGTTGACGTGATGGTCGAGAGTGCCTGCTTCAACGCCGGCCGCACCTCGCACACCAGCCGCGACCTTTCGCTGATCTCCGACGCCTCCATCCGCTTTGAGCGCCAGGTCGACGAGACCGGCTGCGTGGACGTCGCCAATGTGACGTGCGCGCTCATCGAGGAGATCGCCGGCGGCGAGGTTGCTCCCGGCTATGTCGACGTTTTCCCCGCGCCCAAGACCATCGACAGCATTAAGCTGCGCCTGGCCCGCGTGCACGCCATCTGCGGTGCCGACATCGAGCCCGACTTTATCGAGCGCTCGCTCACCCGCCTGGGCTGCACCGTCGAGCGCGACGGCGAGGACTTTATGGTCACGCCGCCGAGCTTCCGTCCCGACCTGCCGCGTGAGATCGACCTGATCGAGGAGGTTCTGCGCCTGTGGGGCATGGGTCGCGTCACGGCGACCATTCCGGCTGCCAAGAACCACATCGGCGGTCTGACGCGCGAGCAGAAGCTTACCCGCAAGGTTGGCGAGATCCTGCGCGCCTGTGGCCTCAACGAGACCACGACCTTTGGCTTTGCCGCCCCGGGCGACCTGGAGAAGATTGGCATGTCCACCGAGGGCCGCGGCTGCCCCGTGGTGCTCATGAACCCGCTGGTCGCCGAGCAGACCGAGATGCGTCGTTCGCTGCTGCCGGGCCTGCTGCAGTCCGTGGCCTACAACGAGGCGCACGGTACGCCCAACGTGCACCTGTACGAGGTCGGCAGCCTGTTCCACGGTCGCGAGAACGCCAGCCTGCCCAAGGAGACCAAGTCCGTGGCGGGTGTGCTCTCGGGCCAGTGGAGCGAGCAGTCCTGGAGCATGAAGTACCGCAAGCTGCGCTTCTTCTTTGGCAAGGGCATTGTCGAGGAGCTGCTTGCCCAGTTGCGCATCGAGAAGGTCCGCTTCCGTCCCGTCGAGGGCGAGGGCTACGCTTTCTTGCAGCCGGGTCGTGCGGCCGAGGTTCTGTCCGGCGGCACCGTGCTGGGCTGGGTCGGCGAGATTCACCCCGAGGCGCGCGAGGCGATGGGCATCGATGAGGTCGTCGTTGCCTTTGAGCTCGATCTGGACAAGCTGATCAAGGGCGCCCGCAACCAGGAGAACTACCGCGAGTTCTCGCAGTACCCTGCCGTTGAGCACGACCTTGCTATCGTGGTCGATAACTCCGTGACCTGCGAGGACCTTGAGCGCCGCATTACCAGCGCCGGCGGCAAGTTGCTCGAGGGTGTGCGTCTGTTCGACGTCTACCGCGATCCGGTCCGCGTGGGCGTGGGCAAGAAGTCCATGGCCTTTGCGCTTACGTATCGCTCCGACGACCACACGCTCACCAGCGAAGAGGTCGAAAAAGCGCACCAGAAGATCGTCACCAAGGTGTGCAAGGGCGTAAACGGCGAGGTCCGCGGCTAGGATTTGCGCTGGGAGCGTAGGGCCTGATGGCGGTTGCTGTGGCCTTTGCGTGACCGCGGTGTTCGGTATAAGGCACCGTTGAGCCTTCATATATGACACGCGCATTACATAACGGCGTGCTGCTTTGTCGGCAGTGCGCCGTTTTGCTATGATAGCCCGCGGCGTGTTACGAATCTGACAATGCGTAACACTGACAAGGTGATTTAAGCGGCGTTGCAATTTCGTGCGCCGATAACCGGGAGGCGTACATGCACATTCCAGATAATTATCTGTCCCCGCAGACCGATGCCGTCATGGCAGTGGCAATGGTGCCCGTTTGGGTTCACTGCATCAAGAAGGTGCGCGCCACGCTCGATCGCGAGCACATGGCGTTCCTGGGCATCTGCGCCGCGTTCTCCTTTTTGCTCATGATGTTCAACGTGCCGCTGCCCGGCGGTACCACTGGTCACGCCGTTGGTGGCGCGCTCATCGCGTTGCTGCTGGGCCCCGAGGCCGCTGCTATTGCCGTCTCGGTCGCGCTGGCGCTGCAGGCGCTGCTGTTTGGCGACGGCGGCATCCTATCCTTTGGCGCCAACTGCTTTAACATGGCCTTCGTGCTGCCGTTTGCCGCTGCTATCGTGTTCCGTGCGCTCAACAGCCGTTTGCACGACAAGAGCTGGGGCACCTCGGTTTCGGCTATCGTAAGCGGCTGGGTCGGCCTGTGCTTGGCGGCCCTGTGCGCGGCGATCGAGTTCGGTATTCAGCCGATGCTCTTCACCAACGCCTCGGGTGCTCCGCTGTACTGCCCCTTCCCGCTGTCCGTGGCCATTCCGGCCATGTTGATCCCGCATATGCTGGTTGCCGGCGTGGTCGAGGGCGTAGCGACGGCCGCCATCTACGGTTTCATTAAGAAGACGGCGCCGAGCGTTATCGTCGGCCCCGAGGCCGTCGATGGCCAGCTTGCTGCCGAGGGCGCTGCTGCCAAGAAGACCTCGCTGATCCCCACGCTCATCTTGGTTGCCGCGCTTGTCGTGGCCACGCCGCTGGGTCTGCTGGCCACGGGTGACGCCTGGGGCGAGTGGGACGCTGAGGGCGCCGCGACCGCCGTTCAGGAGGCTGGCGACGACAGTCTGCAGGCTTCGGTCGGCCTCGATACCCCGACCTTTGCCGATGCGCTGCCCACGGGCGATTACCTTCAGGCCTATTCCGAGGAGCAGGGTCTTGGCTTTGCCGGCCAGGCTGCCATGTATATCCTGTCCGGCGTGATTGGCGTGGCGGTGCTCACCATCGCATTCCGTCTGATCTCGCTGACGGTTAAGGAAAGCGGTGCTCATGGCAATAGCCGAGCTGCCTAGCTGGCTTGCGACCGAGGAGCGATACGAGCCCGCGGGGGCTCGGCATCGCGTAATGCAAAAGAATGTCCTGCACCTGGCGAGCCTGCTTGAGCGGGTTCGCCTGGGTGGGGGCGCGCATGAGGGCGGGTCGATGGTCGACTGCGCCCTTTCTTGCGTTTCGGCTCCGGTGCGCCTGGTGGGGATGTTCGTTTGCGTCCTGTGCGTGTGTCTGACGCAGAGCCCGCTGTACCTCATGTTGATGGCGGCCATTGCGCTGGTGCTCGTTGCCGTGCGCCCCGTACGCGGGCTGCGCGCGACTTTTGTGCCGGCGTTGGCTGCCGCGGGGCTCGCGGTGGTTCTGGCGCTGCCCGCCTTGCTGCTGGACGCTTCTGCCGCGGGCGCCATGCTCAAGATTGCGCTCAAGACCTTTATTAATGTGTCGCTGGTGCTGGGCGTTTCGTGGACCCTCACGTGGAGCCGCATGTCGTCGGCGCTCAAGATGCTGCATCTACCCGACGAAGTTATCTTTACGTTCGATATGGCGCTCAAGCACATCGAGGTGCTGGGTCGCACGGCGCACAATCTGTGCGAATCGGTCATGCTGCGCAGCGTTGGCCGTGCGCCTGAGGGATTTTCGCGTACGGATTCGATCGCGGGTATCATGGGCATGACCTTTATCAAGGCGATGGAATGCAGCCGCGCGATGGACGAGGCTATGCTTTGCCGCGGCTTTGCCGGCGCGTATCCGGCGCCCGCACGCGCCGGGTTTGGCTGGCGCGATGCGGTCTATGCGGCCGGCGTGGCGCTGCTGGCAGTGTTGTGCGCCGTGCTGTAGTGCGGGCGGCCGAGCCGTCGATGTGAGTAGGGAAGGGCGACGTTTTGACGATCGATATGAATAGTGCGGCGGGCACGAACGGTGCGGGCGGCGCCGAGGTCGCGCCGCTCATCGAGCTACGCGACGTGGTGTTCTCCTATGCGGGGCATACGGTTGTCGATGGCGTGTCGCTGCAGGTCGATCGTGGCGAACTCGTTGCCCTGCTCGGTCCCAACGGCTGCGGTAAGACGACGATTATGCGCCTTATTAACGGCCTTGAACTCGCGGACGCAGGGGCATACCTGTTTGACGGGCACGTGATCGATGCGGCGTTTCTAAAAGATTCCGCGGCCGCTCAGCGTTTTCATCAGCGCGTGGGCTTTGTGTTCCAGAATGCCGACGCCCAGCTGTTCTGCGCCACGGTGGGCGAGGAGGTCGCATTTGGCCCGGCTCAAATGGGGCTGCCGGCAGACGAGCTCGAGCGCCGCGTGCGCGATGCCATGGGGCTGTTCCAGGTTGCCGACCTCTCCGACGCCTCTCCCTATCAGCTCTCGGGCGGGCAAAAGAAGCGCGTTGCGCTGGCTGCGGTGGTGTCGATGAACCCGGATATCTTGGTCCTCGACGAGCCTACCAATGGGCTCGACGAGGATTCATGTGACATCGTGGTCAACTTCTTGCTGGCCTACGTCGCGGCGGGTAAGACGGTCTTGATGAGCACGCATCACCAGGATTTGGTGCGACGCCTGGGTGCCCGTGCAATCTATATCGATCGATATCACCATGTGGTCGAGGCGCCTTCGCCGTCGTATGGAACCGAAAGCGGTGCTACGGACTAGTTGCTGCGTAGAGCGTGCGTAGCCGCCCGCGCGGCTTTGCCGTGATGGTATAGTTATCCAGGTTTTTATGGGGGTGGCTATGCCAAGCTGGAACATTCATATCGCTCAGACGGAGCGTTTGCTGGAGCGCACCGGTGCGCTTGCCAAGAGCGTGCGCGACCGCAATGCCTTTTTGTTTGGCTGCGTGGTTCCGGATATCTTCGTGGGCTATATGGTCCCTGGCATCGCCGATCCCATCCCGTACCGCATTACGCACTTTGCCAAGCCTGAGCCCATCCCTAAGCCTCGTGAACATGAGTTCTGGGATACCTATGTGGCACCGTTGCTTAAAAGTTCGCCCACCGGTGCACCGGCCGCGGCAACTTCGATTATCGAGGAGCGCGAGCGACTGAACCGCGTGCACTATCCACAGCGCTACAAGGATGCCGAGCCGGTTGTCGGTCCCGGCGCCTGTGAGTTCTCGCTTGCGTCCGAAGATGTGGCGCAGTCGTTGCTCGATTTAACGCTGGGCGTCTGGTCGCATCTGGTGGCCGATACCGTATGGAATACGCGCGTGAATCAGTACCTGGAGGCGCACGGCGGCAAGCCGTGTGAGGAGTTCCGCATTAAAAAGCAAGGCGACTTTGACTGGTTTGGCAAGACGCTGGGCATTGTCTCCATCCCGCGTGCGACCGATCGCCTGTATACCGCTGCGACGCGTTTTGGGCAGTATCCCATCCATAAAGAATATGTGCTCAAGACCATCGGCGTCATGCACGAGATTGTACGCGAAAACCCCGGCGAGCCCGATCATCCGCCGTACCGCCTGCTAACCGAGGAGTTTTTCGATGCAACGTTTACCGAGGTCATCGAGCTAACCGAGGCGGGATTTGCGGCTCGCGTTGCTGCTTCTGACGTTCCCGCAGTCCCTCTGATCACTAGCTGCTAGCCGGCCGGCTTGACGGCGAACAGCTCATCCCAATCGACCAATAGCTCCCGTCGAAGGGTTTCTGCGGCAGTGCGTTCCTGATCGGTCTTTGGGATGTAGGGGAGCCCCGCCTTTTTATGGATGAGCTCGGCGATGTTGTTAAAGCTCTTCGTGTCTTTGATTTGCTCATAGGTTATCTGGATAACGTCATAGCCCATGCTTGTGAGGGCGGTGGTGCGCTCGGCATCAGAGAGACTTGCGGCTTCGCCACCGTGGGCGGAACGGCCTTGGCATTCCAAGATGACGCCCATGCTGTCGGTGTTGCTCTCTATGAGGATATCGGCGTAGCAGCAGGTTTTGTCATACAGTGAGCGCGCGGCGTCGCTGAGTGGGATGCGCACGTTGTTTGCGATGTTGATGCCCATGCCGCCCTCGTTGCGGGGGAGCGAGACAAGCATGGAAGTCTGTACTTCGAAGGGCGAGGCGGTCTGCCCCGTCATGTGCTCGGCCGCCCAGCGCAGTTGTTTAACGCCGCGCAGGCCTGCGGCCTGCTTGGCGAACGCGGCGATATCCGCTGCGCTGAGGAGCGGTGGGCGCTTCCACAGGTTGGTGTCATTGCCCTTGGTGTCGTTAACACGCTCCCAGCCGCAGTCGGGTGGAATGAGCTTAAGCGAAATAGCTTCATCGAGTTGTTGGTGCGTTCGCTCGCAGGGCTTAAACACTGCAAAGGAGCCGCACATCTCGTAGCAAGCCATGAGTAGCTGGTTGCGTGAGACCTGCGTGGCAAGGCTGAGCAGTGTGAACTCCGGGGACGTGACATCAAATCCATGCTCAGTCTGCCTAAACGACCCGGGAGGTGGTTCTTGGGTCAGCAGACGGCTATGAAATAGCATTCCGTTCGCGCGCTGTTTTCTTTCGCCCACGAATCTCCAAACTGGTGTGCCGAGCAAGTCTTTAAATACTGGCTGTTTTGAGT
>CABULX010000030.1 GCA_902492545.1 uncultured Collinsella sp.
CTCGGAAACTGGGCTTCGCGAAGTTTTCCGAGAGAAAGGTCCGCCTCCCGCCCCGGCCTGCGGTGACTCGGTTGCACCGTGTGCTGCCGAAGGGGCTTTGCGCGATGACTAGGGCTGAATAAAAAGTGAGTGTGGGATCCGCCGTTCGTTCGAACGGCGGATTCCACGTTAATATTTCAGCCAACGTACGTCATGGCAATCCCCGGTAGGTCCCCGGGTGCCCCGCGGCGGACTGGGTTTATTGTCTGAGCGACTTTGCGAAGCAAGGGGAGCGAAGATAAAAACCCAGCCCGACGCGGGGCACCCGCAGACCGCAGGGACGGGAGCAGCTATACTACTCTCAGTAGTTAAGGGTCGCGGATCCGCCGCGTCGCCGCTCTCAACAGGAGGTCTTTGTTTATGGCAGGTCAGAAGCCGGTTGTCGGGATCATCATGGGCTCCAAGTCCGATCTGGGCGTTATGGAAGGTTGCACCGCCGAGCTCGAGGCGCTCGGCGTGCCCTATGAGCTCGTCATTGCGAGCGCACACCGCACGCCGGCGAAGGTCCATGAGTGGGCCTCGACTGCTTCCGATCGCGGTATCAAAGTGATTATTGCCGCCGCCGGCAAGGCCGCTCACCTGGGTGGTGTCGTGGCTGCCTTCACGCCGCTGCCGGTTATCGGCGTGCCTGTGAAGACGAGTGACCTGGGCGGTATGGATTCGCTGCTGTCGATGGTGCAGATGCCTTCGGGTGTGCCTGTGGCCTGCGTTGCCATCAACGGCGCCAAGAACGCCGCCATCTACGCCACGCAGATTCTAGGCGCTTGCGACCCCGAGTACCGCAAGGTTATCGAGAAGATGAAGCAGGAGATGGCCGACGCCTAGGCGTTCCGCCGTTTCACCGCAGTATAAGGAGAGCCATGTCCGACTATCAGGGAAAACGATTCAAGGCTTCTCAGATTCCCGATCCGTCGAAGCCGGGTGCTGCCCATGCGGCACAGCAGGGTCGGACATCCTCTCCTCAGCAGCCGCGCGCGCCGCGCCCCGTGACGCCGGCGACGCATCGTCGACAGGACGCGCCAGCCGCATATCGACCTTCATCTTATAGCAACGCTAAGAAGCCGCCCCGGTCTTCATCGCATGCCGCGCCGTCGGATTACACCGAGCCGCCGCGCAAAAAGCGCCGCTCCATTATTCCCATTCTGCTCATCATCATCGGCATCGGCCTGATTGTCGCCGCCGCCGCTATCTTTATCAATGCTCAGATTGGCTATAAACAGGCAAGCGATTCGTACCAGAAAATCGAGAAGCAATATGTAAGCGATAAGGACGCCAGCGGCGTGCCGATTATCGACTTCGATGCACTTGCCCAGACAAATCCCGAGGTTGTGGGTTGGATTTACGCGCCGGGAACCAACATCAACTATCCCGTGGTGCAGACCAACAACAACTCCAAATACCTCAACACGCTGTTCGACGGCACCGCCAATGCGTCGGGTGCCATCTTCCTGGATAGCGACGACACCGCGCCGGGCATGGTGGATCAGCAGACCACGATTTACGGTCATCACATGAACGACGGTTCGATGTTCAACGTGATTTCGGATACGACCGATCAAGCGACGTTCGACAGCATGGACTACGTGTACTACATCACACGTGACGCGACGTATAAGCTGCGTCCGCTGGCGACCAAGGTGGTCGAGGACACGTATGCCAAGGCGCGCACGCCCAACTTTGAGGGCGATGACGGACTGAAGAATTATCTGTCCGAGATGCTCGACGGTGCCTCTGCCGTGGCGAGCGATGCCACCGATCGTGCCGCTTCGGCAACCAAGGTCGTAACGCTTGTGACCTGCCGTTCGCTGTCATTTAGCAATACGCGCGCCGTCATGGTGCTCACGCTGGTCGAGGAATAAAGTGTCCGGGCCCCGTCCCAAAAAGACTACCCTGGAAATCAAAAGGAGAAATGATGCTTGAGAACGGCAAATCGATGCCTTCGGTTGATGCTTGGCTGCGCGAAGCCAAGGCCGATGTTTCGGCGGCTGATTGTGGGATGTACCTGACACACAACGGCGTGGTGCGCGCGACGCCCAAGGCCGAAGTGCGCGGAGTCGAGACCGATGGCGTGGCGCCAGGCCACAAGGTGGGCGGCATGGTGTTTGGCTTCGATGCCGAAAAGGTGCAGGCCGCTATCGAGGCGACGCGCACGATGCCGGGTATCGGCTATGTGCGCGTGTGGCTGGCGAGCGGCGAGCTTACCGTGGGCGACGACATCATGCTCGTGCTCATTGGCGGAGACATTCGCCCGCATGTGGTCGATGCGCTGCAGTCGCTCGTCGGCACCATCAAGAACGAGTGCGTGAGCGAGGTCGAGCGCGAGGCGTAAGGCCTCGTCGGCAATCCGAGTCTGTCTATAGCGAAAGCCCGCCGGCAGTTCATGTAGATCTGCCAGCGGGCTTTGATGTGTTGGAGCTATTTTGCTCTGGCGTTTGCTACACGCGTGTGGCGTCCTTGGGGCTCATGGTCATACTCTGAAAACGGTTCTCCATATATTCGTTATCGAAATGCTTGTCATAGAACTGTGCGACGGGAATATTTCGAACGGTTCCGTTGACGCGCTGATACCAATAGTCGAGCGATTGCAACGTCATGACGCCGTCGATCAACATGACGGCGGTCAGGATGACGGTAGCAGAGTAGCGGCGTTTCCATGGAATCATATTGATGAGCTTAAGCAGACGCGGCAGCAAGACCTTGATCCAGATGAGGCCACCCAGGCCCCACATGCAGGCAAACGGCGTGCATGTGCGTCCCCCGGTCAATACCGCGATGGGATCGGGCATGCCGAATAGCCTAATGTGTGAATAGCTCCACGACACCACGCCAAATGAGGTCTGCATAAACCAGCCTACAAACACCTCGAAAGCGCCGCCGATCAGGGCACTTACCAGGAAAATGATCAGAGGATTCTTTTTATAGAAGCGGTTGAGCGCCATGGTCATGAGCACCGCGCCAAATCCGTAGATGGGGCTAAAGGGGCCAAATAGCATACCGGCACGGTCCTGATAGACGCCGGGATCGACGACGACCATATGCCAGACTTCCTCGAGAATGAGACCTAACACGCTGCAGACGAAGAATACCCAGAACAGGTTGAAGTAGTTGAGCTTGATGTAGCCCTCGCCGGTTTCGTCGCGGCCGAGCATCCCCTCGGCGGCGGCATCGCGGTCGAGCATCTCTTGCAGACGGCGCTGCAGTTCGCGCTCCTGGCGTAGCGTGGGGTCGACGGTGGCCGACAGCGCAATGAGGATGACAAGCTGGACGGCGGGGCGCAGCAGGAAGGGTCCGATGCCCTGGAGCATCACGTCAACTAAAAGCTCCACGACGGTAAATGCGATGAGGACGTAAGACAGGCGGGCGGCATTGCGCCGCTGGTCCTTGATGAGGTCCAGGCCAAAGACGATCAAGATGATCGCGCTTGCCGCCGAGAGCATAATGCCGGCGACGATAAGGCCAACCGCGACCAGGGTGTTATCACCGAGCTTAGCGGCGACGTTGCCGTTAATGAGTGCGGTGATGACCTGCCACATAAAGACGGCGACTGACGGGAGCGTGCCCACGCCAGATAGGGTGCACAGGACTGCGTAGACCTTGATGATAAGGGGGATCTTCTTGGCCTCCGTGGTGCTGGGGACACTGGGGTCGAGTTGATTTCGATCCATACGCTACCTTTCTCGTCTTGTAGTAGCCTACAAGGATACGCCGACGACCAGCTAAAAGACAGGACGAACGTCCCAATTGCAACAATGTAGCCCCTAGCGCGGGCGAGACACGGCGCACGGGAAGTCTTCGAGGCCGTTGCCCCTGAGAGTGGACTACCCAATAAAATGTTTGGTCGCAAAACGGATAATAAGCTCGGTGGGCTTTTAAAAAGCGCTGCTCATGCGCGGGGGAGCGCGTCGCGCCGTGCGTATAATAAGGCGGGTAACGCCAAAATACGAGGCTCTGAGGGGATGCCATGTCTCAAGAAACCATCCGCGCGGCCGAGCGTGCCGCGGGACAGGTGAACGCCATGTCGACGTATGATCCGGACTCTGACCAGCTGCATGAGGAATGCGGCGTTTTTGGTGTCTGGGCGCCCGATCGCGACGTGGCTCGACTGACGTACTTTGGCCTGCGTGCACTGCAGCATCGCGGCCAAGAATCGGCGGGAATCGCCGTTGGTGACGGCGGTACGGTTATGGTCCGCAAGGATCTGGGCCTGCTCGACCGCGTGTTCTCCAATGCCGACTTGTCGACGCTCTCCGGTCAGCTGGCCGTGGGTCATGTGCGCTACGGCACCGCCGGCGCCAAGAGCTGGGAAGCCTCTCAGCCGCACCTCTCTACCATCAATAGCGTCATTATCGCGCTCGCGCACAACGGCACCCTCGTCAACACCGACGAGCTGCGTCGCCAGCTGATCGAGCTGGGCGTACCGTTCCTCTCCAACTCGGATTCCGAGGTCGCGACCAAACTCATCGGCTACTTTACTCAGCGTACTGGCCATCTGCGCGAGGGCATTCGCAAGACCATGGAGCTCGTGCGCGGCGGCTACGCCATGACGCTCATCAACGAGCAGGCGCTCTACGCATTCCGCGATCCGCACGGCATTCGCCCGCTCGTGCTGGGCAAGCTGGTGGATGAGGGCCTGGACCAGGCCGATGCCGCATCCGTTTCGCAGCTGCCGTCGCAGGACGGCGCCGCGACGGTCGACGCCACCACCCATGTCACGCGCGCCGGCGGCTGGGTCGTTGCCTCCGAGACCTGCGCGCTCGATATCGTGGGCGCCGAGTACGTCCGCGACGTCCGTCCCGGTGAGATTTTGCGCATCAGCGCCGAGGGCCTTGTGTCCGAGCAGGGCGTGCCTGCCGCCGAAGAGCCTGCTAACTGCATTTTTGAGCAGGTCTACTTTGCTCGCCCCGATTCCATCATGAACGGCAAGAGCGTCTACGCCTGCCGTTATGACATGGGTCGTCAGCTGGCACATGAGGAGCCCGTCGAGGCCGACCTGGTCATCGGCGTGCCCGACTCCGGCCTGCCGCCCGCGGAGGGCTATTCGCACGAGAGTGGCATTCCCTTTGGCGAGGGCCTCATCAAGAACCGCTATGTGGGCCGTACGTTTATCGAGCCTACGCAGGAGCTGCGTGCCATGGGCGTGCGTATGAAGCTCAACCCGCTGCGTGACAACATCGAGGGCAAGCGCCTGGTCGTCATCGACGACTCCATCGTGCGCGGCACCACCATGGTGCAGCTCGTCAAGATGCTGCGCAACGCCGGCGCCAAGGAGATTCATATCCGCATCAACTCGCCCGAGGTCATCTGGCCGTGCTTCTACGGTATCGATACCGACGTGCAGTCGCAGCTTATCAGCGCCAACAAGACGGTCGACGAGATTTGCGAGTATATCGGCGCCGATTCGCTGGCCTTCCTTTCGGTCGAGGGCCTGCTTAAGGTCATGCCCAAGGGCGGTTACTGCGATGCGTGCTTTACCGGCCGCTACCCCGTGGCGATTCCCGAGAGCTTTGGCCGCGACAAGTTCATGGAGGGCTTTAAGCCCCGCAACCTGGACAAGCCGCTGCACTTTGATGACGACGCCGTGGTCGAGAAATACGACGATCGCAGCTGGGAAGAGGAACACGGCGAGGCCTAAAACCTGCCAAAAAGGGACAGGTTTATTTTGGTAGGTTTTACCTGCTGTTTTGTTGATATGACGGCGCGCGTTGTTATGGCGCGCGCCGAAATGAACGCAACTATGAGCACCGTTTGGCGCCCGGGCGGCGCCACGGTAGTGGGAGAGGAAGGCTCAGATGAGCGACAGCAAGCATGTGACGTATGAGGATGCCGGCGTCGATACCGCCGAGGGCGGCCGCGCCGTTGACGCTATTAAGCAGATGGTTAAGGACACCAACCGCCCCGAGGTCATCGGCGGTATCGGTGGCTTCGGTGGCCTGTTCTCGGCCGCCGCGCTTAAGGATATGGAAGACCCGATTCTGATTAGCGGTACCGACGGCGTGGGCACCAAGCTCGTGCTCGCCCAGATCATGGACCGTCACGAGACGGTGGGCCAGGACCTGGTCGCTATGTGCGTCAACGACATTCTGGCTTCGGGCGCCGAGCCGCTGTTCTTCCTGGACTACGTTGCCATCGGTCACATCGAGGCCGAGCACATGGCAAAGATCATCAAGGGTGTGGCCGACGGCTGCAAGCTCGCGGGCTGCGCGCTCGTGGGCGGCGAGATGGCCGAGCACCCCGGCGTCATGGCTCCGGCCGACTACGACCTTGCCGGCTTTACCGTGGGCGTCGTCGACCGTCCCAAGATGCTCGACCCCGCAAACGTCCGCCCGGGCGATGTGATCCTGGGCCTGCCTTCCACCGGCGTGCACTCCAACGGCTACTCGCTCGTGCGCAAGGTCATCGGCGTCGACGGCATTAAGCCGGGCACGCCCGAGGCCGCCGCTAAGGCGGAGGAGCTGAGCCGTCCGCTCGAGGAGCTCGGCGGTGCTTCGCTGGCAGACGCCCTGCTGGCTCCCACGCGCATCTACGTCAAGCCGATTCTGGAGCTGCTGCGCGGCGGCGCTCCGGTGCACGCCATTGCCCACATCACTGGCGGCGGTATTACCGAGAACCTCAACCGCGCGCTCGCCGACGACGTCGACGCCGTGGTCACCCGCAACGGTGCCGAGATGGGCTGGGACGTTCCTCCCGTCATCACCTACGTGTCGCGCCAGGCCGAGCTCGCGCCCAACGAGGCATGCAAGACCTTCAACATGGGCGTCGGCCTGTGCCTGATCGTCGCTCCCGAGGACGAGGCCGCGGTGACCGAGGCCCTGGTCGCGCTGGGCGAGAAGCCGTTCCGCGTGGGCGAGTGCGTCGAGGGTTCCGGTAAGGTCGTGTACTCCGATGAGCGCTAACGAGCAGATGACTGCCGCCGCGAGCCTGGGCTTTGTGCCCTACACCCGTCCGACCGGCACCGATACGGCCGAGCCGCTCAAGATCGGTGTGCTCATCAGCGGTTCGGGTACCAACCTGCAGGCGCTGATCGACCTGATCGCCGCCGGCAAGCTCAACGCTTCGATTGAGCTTGTGGTGTCGAGCCGTCCTTCGGCTAAGGGTTTGCAGCGCGCTGAGCGCGCGGGCATCCAGACGCTCACGCTGTCCAAGGATGTCTATGCCGACCCCATCGCCGCCGACGAGATCATTGCGCACGAGCTGCTCGAGCGCGGTTGCGAGTATGTGGTCATGGCCGGCTACATGCGCATGGTGCACACGCCGCTGCTGGCGGCATTCCCCAATCGCGTGGTCAACTTGCATCCCGCGCTGCTGCCGAGCTTTACCGGCGCGCATGCGATCGACGATGCCTTTGCGCGCGGCGTCAAGGTAACTGGCGTGACCGTGCATTTTGCCAACGAGATCTACGACAACGGCCCCATCATCGCCCAGCGCGCGCTGGCTGTTGAGGAGGGCTGGGACGTCGATACGCTCGAGGAGCACATCCACGCGATTGAGCACGTGCTGTATCCCGAGGTCGTGCAGATGCTCGCCGACGGTCGCGTCCACGTGCTGGAGAGCGGCAAGGTGGCAATTGACGCGCCTCGCGGCTAGCGGCGCACAGTACAATTTAGCCGAGTAGTCAGGGTGGTCATTGGCGCCAAGGCGCGCGTGGCCACCTTTTGTTTTGGGTAGTCATCGGGAACGGTCTTTAACGACTGGTCATTCAAGAACGTCGCAGGTGACTAGATGAGAGAGGTGAGCGCATGGCGGATAACGAAGCGCTGTTTACGCCTGAGCTGGTGTTTTTTGATTGGGAGTGTGCGACGCCGGATGAGGTGTTTGCGCGGCTCGAGGGCGAGCTTGCACAACGTGGCTACATTGCCGACGGTTGGCTCGACGCCGTTCGCACGCGCGAGGATGCCTATCCCACGGGTCTTGCCATGCCGGCGGCAAACATTGCCATTCCGCATACCGATCCGGGGTTTGTGGCCAAGCCCTATATCGCGGTGGTGAAGCCCGCCGCGCCCGTGACATTTAACGCTATGGCTGGCATGGGCGCTCCGGTGCCGGCGCAGATCGTCATCAATCTGGGCATCGCCGAGCCGGGCGGCCAGGTCGAGGCCCTGCAGGCGCTCATGAACATCTTTATGGGCGCCGATGCCGCAGCCGACGTGCTCGGCCAGACCACGCCCCAGGGCATGGTCGACGCCATCCGCCGTCACTTCTAAGGTGGGGCTGAGCCGGCACTTGGGGACTGTCCCTAACTGCCGGCTGCCAGAGCTGTCCCCTTTGCACCAAAATGGTGCAGATTAAACTGTCCCCCATGCACCAAGCGTGCCGCGGGGGCTGCGTTGTGACACAATGGCGTTTGTTCGATTCGTTATGCGAAAGGCCAACTATGGCAAATAAGAAAAAGAACTCCGAGGCCGCGCCGACGCCCGAGCAGCAGGCCCGCGCTGCCTCCAGCTCTCGCAAGAAGCAGCGCAAGACGTACGTGTCTAAGACCGTCAAGATCGTCCTGGTGGTCATCGGCGTGCTGGCAATGCTGCTTTCCGTCTCGGCGATGGCGTGCTCCGGCCTTATGTCGCAGGCCGAGGACACCTCGGGCTACAAGCTGACCGGCGGTGTTGCTGCAACTATCAACGGCACCAACCTCACCGAGGACACCGTGACCAAGCAGATTATGAGCATGCGCACGTCCTACGGCTACACCAAGGATAAGGATTGGGCGCAGTATCTGGTTGACAACGACCTCACGCCCAAGAAGTACCGCAAGCAGCTCATCGACTCCTACACGCAGCAGATTCTGCTTCAACAGGCACAGAAGGAGAACGGCGTGACGGTGTCGGACGAGGAGGTCGAGAAGGCCTGGAAGGACGCGTGCAAGAGCGCGGGCGGTGCCAAGGCCTTTAAGAAGACTCTCAAGACCTACGGCTATACCGAGGACACCTACAAGGACTCGCTCAAGGAGAGTCTGGCGCAACAGAAACTCAAGGATGCCGTCGCGCCCACGAGCAAGCCCAAGGACAGCGAGATTGTCGATTACATCAACGAAAACCTGTCCAGCTACAACGATGCTCGTCGTTCGTCGAACATCCTGATCAAGGTTGATTCCGACGCTTCCGACGAGGACAAGGCTGCCGCTAAGGCCAAGGCGCAGGAGTGTCTGGACAAGATCAACTCCGGTGAGCTGAGCTTTGAGGACGCCGTTGAGCAGTACTCCGAGGACACCGGTTCCAAGGAGAAGAAGGGCGATGTGGGCTGGGATAAGCTCACCACCTTTGTCGACAGCTACCAGGCGGCGCTCGAGGGACTCAACAAGGGCGACGTGAGCGAAGTCGTCGAGTCGACCTATGGCTACCACATCATCAAGTGCACCGACTACTTCCATGTCGATAATCAGGTTGATGACATCAAGCAGGTACCCAAGGACATCAAGAAGTATGTCTCCAACGTGGTGAAGACGCAGACGGCCAGCACCGCGTACAGCGAGTGGCTAGAGCAGTACAAGAAGGATGCCGACATCACCGTTAATCCCATGCCCAAAGACGTGCCATACAACGTCAGCCTGAAGGACGTCACCAAGAGTTCGACCGACGATTCGTCGACGGCTGAGTAATCATGGGGCGGTGCTCGTGCGAGTGCCGCCCACGCTATTAGAGAGGATTTGCAGATGACCAACGAAGAACTGCAGAAGGAAATGATCGCGGCCATGAAGGCCAAGGACAAGGTTCGCCTGTCCATCATTCGCCAGGTTAAGGCCGAGGTGAAGAATATCGAGGTCAACGAGCGCCGCGATGTGACCGAGGAAGACGTCAATAGCATGATCAAGCGTCTGATTAAGCAGACGAGCGAGACGCTGGAGATGTCCATCAAGGCTGGTACCGACCAGGAGCGTACCGACAACCTGACCGAGCAAGTCAAGATTCTGGAGAGCCTGCTGCCCGCGCAGGTTTCGGGCGAGGAGCTCGAGGCCCTGATCGAGCAGGTTATCGCCGAGCTGGGTGCGACCTCTAAGAAGCAGATGGGCCAGGTCATGGGAGCACTCGGCAAGGCTACCGGCGGCAACTTCGATAAGCCGGCCGCGGCAAAGATCGTCGGCGCAAAGCTTGCGTAAGGGCCGAGCGGTACATAGTTGATGTTGGGGGGCGTGGCCGTCATGGTCGCGCCCCTTTTTGCTGGGCTGGGCACTCATTGGGGACAGACTTAAATGAGTGCCCAATGAGCAGGTACTCATTTAAGTCTGTCCCCAATGAGTGGGTTAAAGGTTGCGGGTTCTTTACGGGAATGTAGTGTGGGCTGCGGAAACGTGGTTCTTTCCGTACAATAGTTCAACTCGTGTAAACGCAGGGAAGGGACATTCATGGCAGACATGATCGAGATCAAGCATCTCAACAAGTACTTTGGCGACCTGCATGTGCTCAAAGATATCAATCTCACCGTCAAGCGCGGCGAGAAGCTCGTGATGATCGGGCCTTCCGGCTCGGGTAAGTCGACGCTCATCCGTTGCGTCGATTATCTGGAGGAGCCCACGTCGGGCGAGGTCGTCATCGACGGTACGCCGCTCACCAAAAAGAACCACCTGGAGATGGCTCGCAAGTACAGTTCCATGGTGTTTCAGCAGTTCAACCTGTATCCCAACATGACGGTGCTCGGCAACCTGACGCTCGCGCCCATCAAGCTGCAAAAGAAGAGCAAGGAGGAGGCGACCGAAATCGCCATCGCCGCGCTCAAGCGCGTCGGCATGGCGCATAAGGCCGGCGAGTATCCGCAGAATCTCTCGGGCGGTCAGCAGCAGCGCATCGCCATCGCCCGTGCCCTGTGCACCAAGCAGCCCATCATCCTGTTTGACGAGCCGACCTCGGCGCTCGACCCCGAGATGGTCCAGGAAGTCTTGGACGTTATGATTGAGCTCGCGCAGGAGGACATCACCATGATCTGCGTGACGCACGAGATGGGCTTTGCGCGCCAGGTGGCCGACCGCGTCATCTTTATGGAGGACGGCCGCATCCTGGAGGAGGGCACGCCCGAGCACTTCTTCGATAACCCCGAGAACCCGCGCTGCCGCGAGTTCCTGTCCAAGATTCTGCACTAGGCGCGGTGATGGACATGACGGATATGACAAGGACGGCCGTGTCGCGCCGTCACTTTTTGCAGCTGGCGGGCGCCGGTATGCTTGCGCTGACGGGGATCGCGCTTGCCGGTTGCGGCAACTCCACCAGCGGCGAGGACTCCGACAAGGGGTCTAAGCTTGCGGCCATTAAGTCGCGTGGCCATCTGAATGCCGGCGTTAAGAAGGACGTTCCCGGCTACGGCTATTACGACACCGCCAAGGGCCGCTTTGAGGGCATGGAGGTCGATTTGTGCTACCAGATCGCCGCTGCCGTCTTTGGCGTGAGCTACAAGGAGGCCCGCGCCCAGGAGCTTGTCGAGTTTACCGACGTAACGCCCAAGACGCGCGGCCCGCTGATCGATAATGGCCAGCTCGATGTGGTCGCGGCGACCTACACCATCACCGACGAGCGCAAGAAGAGCTGGGATTTCTCGACGCCGTACCGCACCGACTACGTGGGACTCATGGTCAAGAAGCGTTCGGGCTTTACTTCGATTGAGGATTTGGATGGCAAGGTCATTGGCGTGAGCCAGGGCGCCACCACGCAGAGCCTGATCGAGCAAATGATCAAGGACAACGGCTTTAGCTGCAAGCCCGAGTTTAGGGCCTTTAGTGGCTACCCCATCATCAAGAGTTCGCTCGACGCCGGCAATATCGACGTCTTTGCCATGGACCGCTCCACGCTGGCCGGTTACATGAACGAGACTGTTGAGCTGTTGCAGCCCGAGGTCAAGTTTGGCGAGCAGGGCTACGGCGTGGCGGCCAAGAAGGGCTGCGACCTTTCCGCCGTGGTCGATCAGGTGATTTGCGATCGCCTGGCCGACGGCTGGCTCGACCAAGAGGTCAAGACCTGGGGTCTTGTATAGGCGCATCGTCCAAGGAAGGAATCAAATGCTCGAAGGATTATTTGACGCCGACCGTTGGTCGACGACATTTCAAAACATGGGGCCCTTCTGGGAGGGCTTTGGCGTGACGCTGCAAGTGGTCGTTGCCGGCCTGCTGCTGTCGCTGGTGCTGGGTACGCTGCTGGGCGTGTTCTCTACCACTCGCTCGCGCGTGCTGCGCGCCATAAGCCGCGTGTACGTCGAGTTTTACCAGAACACCCCGTTGCCCGTGCAGGTGCTCTTTATGTACATGGCCGGTCCGCAGTTTTTGCAGGCCATGACCGGTGCCGACCAGCCGGTGCGTATCGCGCCGTTCGTGCTGGGCTTCTTGGGCGTGGGCCTGTATCACGCGGCCTACATTTCGGAGGTCATCCGCACCGGCATCGAGGCGGTTCCGCGCGGTCAGATGGAGGCGGCCCAGAGCCAGGGCTTCACCCGTGCGCAGGCCTACTGGTACATCGTGCTGCCCCAGACATTCAAGATCATTCTGCCGCCGCTGTGTAACCAGGCGCTCAACCTGGTCAAGAACACGTCGGTGCTGGCGCTCGTGGCCGGCGGTGACCTTATGTACCGTTCCGACAACTTTGTGAGTCTGTACGGTTATCTGCAGGGATACATCGTCTGCTGCCTTATGTACTTCATCATCTGCTTTCCGCTTGCCATGCTGGTGCAGTGGCTCGAGCGCCGCTCCAAGGAGCGTCCGCGCGGCGTGAGCCTGGCCGAGCTGGGGCTCGACAACGTAGAGGAGGCCTAGCGCATGGAAATCTTCAACGCGACCAACCTGCTCTACATCTGGGGCGGCTTTGTTAAGACGATCGAGATCTCGGCGCTGTCGATCTTTTTCTCGCTCATCTTTGGCACGGTGCTGGCGCTCGTTAAGAGCTATGCGCCCCGCCCGTTCCGTATTTTGGTGAGCGCCTATATCGAGCTGTTCCGTTGCACGCCAAACCTGCTGTGGATCCTGTTTATCTACTTTACGGTGCAGGGTTTGGACATTGTGATTTCGACCATCGCCTTTACGCTGTTTACCAGCGCTGTTATGGCCGAGATTGTGCGCGGCGGCCTCAACTCGATTCCGCGCGGCCAGTTTGAGGCAGCGCAGAGCCAGGGCTTCGGCTTCTTTGCCACCATGCGCTACATCATTCTGCCGCAGACGTTTAAGACGATTATTCCGGCGCTGTTTAGCCAGTGCACGACCGTCATTAAGGACAGCTCGTATCTTTCGGGCATTAACGTGGCCGAGCTCATGTACACGGCAAACGTCGTGATGGCCCATGCGATCGACCTCTCGCAGGTGCTTATGCTCTACGGCCTGGTATTTGCGATGTACTTTGTGCTCAACTTTGGTATCTCGCTGCTGGTGAGGGCATATCAACGTCGCATCGTGGCCGCATAGCCTGGCTTTCCCTGGTACGCTATCGTGAGAAAAGGCGATAGACAGCCTTTTTCTCATCTGTTAGAAAGGAATCGCGATGAGCGATCTGGAGAACAAGAAGAGTCCTGTGGTCATTACCATCGCGCGCGACTTTGGTGCCGAGGGCCACGAGATTGGCCGTATCCTCGCCAATGAGCTGGGGATTCCGCTGTACGATAACGAGCTGCTGGTGCGCGCGTCGCTGCGTACAGGTGAGTCGCTCGATAAGATGGCCGCCTATGACGAGCGCCTGGCTGTGGAGAACATGGCGTTTCTGCCCGACCGCTACGATGCGCGTTCGTACTCGGACAAGTTGTTCCAAAAGATGAGCCAGGTGATTTTGGACTTGGGCGAGACCGAGAGCTGCATTATCGAAGGCCGTCTGTCCGACTACCTGCTGCGCAACAACCCCAATCACATTGCCGTATTGGTGACCGCTCCCTTTGAGGACCGCGTCGAGATCGTACGCAAGAAGCGTGGCCTCAACAAAAAGAAGGGCGCCAAGCTGGTCAAACAGCAGCAGAAGGCGCGCGAGGCGTTCTATAAGCGCTACAGCGCCGGCAAGTGGAAGATGACGAGCGGCAAGGACATCGTCGTCAACCGCGCCAAGCTGGGCCGCGAAGGCTGCAAGGACGTCATCGCCGCTGCCTACCGCTACAAGGTGGCTCAGCTCGAAGGCTAACCGGTCGAAACCACCACAAGGGGGACAGGCACCTTTGTGGTGGTTTTTGTTTTAGGCCGAGGGGAAGGCCTTGGCGGCAGTGCCTATCCTCGGCTTTTGCAAAATCTCGATTTGTAACACCAGGCCAGCGAAAAAGGCTCTAACTGTTACAGATTTAGATGAACCGTTCGGCCGCCAACCTAACGTCTTGATCTGTAACACGTAGCGAGGAATTTGCCCTCTAACTGTTACAGATTGAGACAAACGCCGGAATTGGTTTGCCGACCAGGCCCCCAACCACCACAAAGGTGCCTGTCCCCTTTGTGGTGGTTTGGGCGGCCGGTATAGAAAAAGTCCCCGCCGGGCGTGTGCTCGACGGGGACTTTGCCGTTTGATGGCTAGCGCTGTAGGTGATTACTCGCCCAGCAGGCTCTTGGTGATCGAAGCGGCGGCCTTCTTGCCGGCGCCCATCGCCAGAATGACCGTAGCGGCACCGGTGACGATGTCGCCGCCGGCCCAGATGCGGGGATCGGTGGTCTGGCCGGTCTCCTCGTCGGCGACGATGTAGCCCCACTTGTTGAGCTCCATCTTGCCGCCGATCTTCTTTGCGAAGGGGTTGGCGTTGGTGCCGATAGCCGAGATCGCGACGTCGCAGGGGATCTCCTCGATGGCGCCCTCGATGGGCACCGGGCGACGACGGCCGGACTCGTCAGGCTCGCCGAGCTCCATCTTCTGGACCTTGACGGCGCACACGGAGCCGTCCTCGCCAGCGACAAACTCGAGCGGGGAGACGAGCGGCAGAACCTCGACGCCCTCGGCCTTAGCATGGTGCAGCTCGGCGCGACGGCAGGGCATCTCGTCCTCGGTACGACGGTAGGCGATGATGGCGTGCTCGGCGCCCAGGCGCTTGGCGGTACGGACGGCGTCCATAGCCACGTTGCCGCCACCAAAGACGACGACGTTCTTGCCGTGCTTGGTGGGGGTGTCGTACTCGGGGAACTTGTTGGCCTTCATCAGGTTCACGCGGGTGAGGTACTCGTTTGCGAAGAAGACGTTGGGCAGGTTCTCGCCGGGGACGTTGAGGAACTTGGGCAGGCCAGCGCCGGTCGCCACGTAGATGGCGTCGAAGCCCTGCTCGAACAGCTCCTCGGCTGTGGCCATGTTGCCCACGACGGAGTTGTACTCAAACTTGACGCCCATGTCCTCCAGGCCGTCAATCTCGCGCTTGACGACTGCCTTGGGCAGACGGAACTCGGGGATGCCGTAGACCAGCACGCCGCCACCGGTGAAGAATGCCTCGAAGACGGTAACGTCAAAGCCGTTACGGGCGAGCTCGCCGGCGCAGGTGATGCCGGACGGGCCGGAGCCGACGACGGCGACCTTCTTGCCGTTCTTGGGGGCCATCTTGGGCGTGGAGGCGAGTTCGGGGCGGTCACCCAGGAAGCGCTCGAGCTGGCCGATGGCCACGGGCTCGGACTTCTTACCACGGATGCACTTGCCCTCGCACTGGTTCTCCTGCGGGCAGACGCGGCCGCAGATGGCGGGAAGCATGGAGTCCTCGCGGATGGTATCGAGAGCGCCGCCGAAGTCCTTCGCGCGGATCTGCTCGATAAAGCGGGGAATGTTGATGTTGACGGGGCAGCCCTCAACACAGAACGGCTTCTTGCAGTTGAGGCAGCGCTCGGCCTCGGCCAGCGCCATCTCCTCGGTGAAGCCCTTGTCGACGGGGCGGAAGTCGCAGGCACGCTCGGCAGCCGGCTCCTCGTTATCGGGGGTACGGGGCGACTTCATATCGGCAACGAAACGACCGTTAACTAGTGGCATGCGCAGCTCTTTTCCTCATAGGCCTTGAGGGACTCGCCCTCTTCGGAACGGTAAGCGGCCTGGCGGGCACGAAGGTCATCCCAGTCGACCAGGGTGGCATCGAAGTCGGGGCCGTCGACGCAAGCGAACTTGGTCACGCCGCCCACCTCGACGCGGCAGCAGCCGCACATGCCGGTGCCGTCAACCATGATGGGGTTGAGGGACGCGGTGATGGGGGTGTCGTACTTCTGGGCGGTGAGGGTCGAGAACTTCATCATCGGAACGGGGCCGACGCAGAAGACCTGGCTCACGGCCTTGTCCTGCAGCAGACGCTCCAGCGGAGCGGTGACAACGCCCTGCTCGCCGTAGGAGCCGTCGTCAGTGGTGATGTGGATGTGGTCCTCGTCGAGGAGCTCGCGGAACTGGTCCTCCATGAGCAGGAGGTCCTTGGTGCGGGCGCCCATGATGGCGTGCACCTCGTGGCCGGTCTCGACCAGGTGCTTGGCGACCGGGAAGGCAATTGCCAGGCCGACGCCGCCGCCAATGACGGCGCAGGGGCCCTCGGCCATCTCGGTGGGAACGCCCAGCGGGCCCACGACGTCGCGCAGCGACTCGCCGGCCTCGTAGGTGGAAAGCATCTCGGTGGTCTTGCCGATCACCATGAAGATGAACTCGACCCAGCCCTCGTCACCGTTCCAGCCGGCCAGGGTAAACGGGACGCGCTCGCCCGTCTCGTTGGCGCGAACCATGAGGAACTGTCCAGCGTGCGCATGCTTGGCGATTGCGGGCGCCTCGATGCGGAACTTGAACACCTTCTCCGAGAACTGCGTCTTCTCCAGGATCTTATACATAGAACCCCTCTCTTGTTAGGGCTGCCGAACCGTGCCTCCACGGAAATGGACGGTAGCCCGAGTAAAACCGTACGCGCACAGGCGTTGTGCAGACATACGGTGCAAATTATACCCTCATGGCAATGTCGCTTACGTGTGTCTTCGGCGGTTGGGAGCGGGGTTTATCCACTTCGGCCTACCAAAGGGGGAGAGGTTTATTTTGGTCGGTTTTATCAGGTAAAACGGCAAAGGGGGCCGGCCTCGGGTTGTGATGAGGCCGGCCCCCTTTGGAGCGTTATGCATGTATGTCGGCGCGCGGTTGATTGCGATGCCGCAACTGGGGCGTTTCCGCAGGTAAAACCTGCCAAAATAAACCTGTCCCTAAATAGTAGGTTCTAGTGCTTGCCGTTGGCGGAAGCGGCGCCGTTTACGTGATCGCGGGCGTAGATTACGCCGTGGACGATGGCCAGACCGGCGGCATCTGCGGCGCGGGCGCAGGTGTCCTGGAAATCCTCGGCCTCGCGGGCGCGCAGCTGCTTAAGCACGTAGTCGGCGACGGCCATCTTACCGGGAGGGTTGCCGATGCCGGTGCGGATGCGGCTGAAGTCGCGGCTGCCCATCTTGTCGATGATGGAGCGCAGGCCGTTGTGACCGGCATGGCCTCCGCCCACCTTGACGCGCACGTCACCGGCGGGAATGTCGAGCTCGTCGTGGATCACGAGCAGCTCCTCGGCCTTGATTTTGTACTCGCGGCAGAGCTTGGAGATGGGACCGCCCGAGGTATTCATGTATGACTGCGGCTTGACCAGTACAATCTGGCGCTTGCCTCCCTCTTCCTCGGGATCCTTGATGTTGATGAGCGCGACCTCGGCGCCTGCCTGGTTTTTCCAGTACGTGACACCGGCCTGACGGGCCAACTCGTCGATTGCTTTGAAGCCAGCGTTGTGGCGGGTCTCGGCATACTCATTGCCAGGGTTGCCAAGCCCGGCAACCATGCGAATCTTAAGCGGCTGTGCAGCTGCCATGTGCTTCCTTTCGTCGATTTGTCGCCTGCTATGGTGAGCGACCCTGTTGCCGCTGTCAAATGGAGGGTAATTGAGGGCGTTTAGGGGCGTTTGGACGGCCGTCGAAATCAGAGGTGGACAGTTAGTTCGGATACGTATAAGTTCTGAGGGCTCGAAGTGCTCAATTCAATGCCGATACGTTGTTTTGGAGCTTTAGTTAGTTCATATGGCGCTGTTTTGAAGTCTACCCTGCCTTCAAATAGGGCGAATGGTATAGAGATAGCCGCAAAACAGCCTAATTCAATGTGTCCATTTATACGTATTTGAACTAACTGTCCAGTCCTGTTCGGCGGCGCGCGGGTGATTCGCCGTTTAGACCGGCGCAAGGCTGATTCCGGCCCGCAGGGCGTTGAGCCAAGCGGCCTGACGCTTGCGATAGCCCTTGATACGGTATCGGAATCGGACTCCCGCGAGTCGATGCATCGTTTGGGCGAAGGCTTCGAGTGCAACAAGGTCTTTCATTTGGTCGCGATTGATAACCAGGACGTGGATGCCCATTGCCTTGAGGCCATTATTTCGATTGCCATCGTGGATGCGAGCGTTTTGAAGCTCGTGCCCAATTCCGTTGTATTCGTTGTCGACTCCGGCTGCCGGGCAATATAGGTCACAGATGGCATAGGGGATGCCCGAGGACATGTTGACCGCAAGGGTGTCGAAGTCGATTCGATAGTTGAGTAGCAGGCCTCCCATGGGCAGGCTGCAACATCCGAATCCGCCAAAGCGCATGGGCGCTCCGAGAACGGCAAACATTAGGGATTCGGCTGGGGATGCAGATCCGGGTCGGGCGAGCTTGACTGCCGTGCGAAACGAGGTGTATGAGCTGCTTTTGGCAAGCTGTGCAACAGTCTCGAGCTCTTCGATGGTCGTGGCGGGCTCGCATTTGTAGTGTGCCTGTTCGTAGCGGGTTTCGTTCTGTTGCTCGACCACCGACTGGTTGCCCAAGCAATCGAGATCGCCCGTCGCTGCGCAGCCATCGCCCTTGGGCCAGATGTCGTCATGGGCAATGGGGTATGTTGCCCCGGGAGGAAGGGAGTAGGTTCCGAGCAGTTCCATGAGTAGCATCAAGGTTTTGGCGACTGATTCATTCTTGGAACAAAGCATGGCTGTCATGGCAGGAGACGTAGCGTAGATGTCGGCCTCGACGTGCATAATTGCACCTTCAGGAAGCGGAGCGGAGAGAATATGCTGAAGAAGTCGCTTGTCGGGGCGCCTGTTGTCTTCGTTTGAAACGAGAAGATCGAGCAGTTCGGAATCATCTTCATTCCAGGCGTCGAGTATCGAAAGTGCGCCAAAGTCTATCGCGTCATTGTTGGGAATGCAGCCAGCCAAGGCCTGTGCTTGCTGTTCGCTATCAACGGAGTCCCAGGGTAGGGCAGAGTACGCCCGTCGTGCGCGACGAATTGCGCGGAGGGCGGAGAGATGTGAAATCACGGTCGTCATAGCTATAACGTACTAAGTTGGCGGCAGAATGCGACCGCCATACCGTTCTTTTCGCTCAGCGGGGCGCTGCGCGCCATGAACGGCTGGGTGTTATGAAATCGGTGGAATCGGTTGAGGGGATTGCAGGAAATTGAGCTCTGCCGCGAAGGTTGACGATAGCTACTGGACAGTTAGTTCAGATACGTATAAGACGGCGGGCGTTCGAGGCGTTTCTAAGGGCTTTCGAGGGCGATTTGAGGGTAAATATGCGGCGGTCGTACTCGAAAGCGATGAGCTTTGGGCAGTATGGCGTTCGCCGGGGAGCTCAGAACGGCCTTTGGAGCTTTAAAAAAATACGTATCTGAACTAATTGTCCAGGGAAGGTTGTCGAGGGGTAGAAAAAGGGTCGGAAGCGAGCTTCCGACCCTTTAAAAACACCAAAGATGATGAGATGCACGCTGGATTACAGCGCGAAGTCGCCGCCGACGAGCGTGGAGACGGGCTCCTCGTGGTAAACGGCGGAGATGGCCTGAGCGAACTCCTCGGCGACCGAGATGGTCTTGATCTTGCCGCCCACCTCGACGGGAATGGCGTCGGTGACGACGCACTCGACGATCGGGGCGTCGTTCAGGCGCTCGATGGCCGGACCGGAGAAGATGCCGTG
>CABULX010000031.1 GCA_902492545.1 uncultured Collinsella sp.
GCCTATATCGACGCGATTCGTCAGCATATCTAGTCTTTTGGGCGGCGTCGGGCCTGGGCGCGGCCCGCTCGATTTGCCGCTGACGGCTCACGATAGGGTTGGATTTCGAGCCACATGTCCCATTAACCGTTGCCCCCTCGCATTACCATCAAAGTGAGCCGCTATGCGAGGGGAGGTCGCCATGGATCGGATATATACCGATAGCTGGCGCTTTCCCATGCCACTTATGCGTACGGCGTTTGAGCCCGGAACGCTCGATAAAACCCTCGACGTGATGCTCAAAGATGACTTTGGCGTTATCGCGCGTGCCGAGGCGCACTACTATCGCGGTTGCCCCGATGAGGCACGACGCCTAGCGGAACCGTACT
This sequence comes from uncultured Collinsella sp., assembly GCA_902492545.1. Classification (GTDB taxonomy): domain Bacteria; phylum Actinomycetota; class Coriobacteriia; order Coriobacteriales; family Coriobacteriaceae; genus Collinsella. The sequence continues at coordinate 369 of CABULX010000031.1, forward strand.
TGCTATCGGATGACCTTTCGCTCCGTCTTTCGGCATGCCTGTTGTGCGCCTATGCAAATCTGTCACTGAATCGCGCATTGGCAGCGCGCCGCTGCCTTGCGTACCTCGAGGAGACGGGGAAGGGCCAAAGGGTGGCAAAGGATCCACGCGCCCAGGCCTCATATATGCTGCTTGCGGCGAGCGCCTGTGTGCTGCTGCATTTTCCCTCGCCGGTGTCACGCGGCAAATTCGATTTGTATGCATCACTGCTGCCCGAGGGGCTGCGCCTGTTTGCAACCTATGCGCTGGCGCACCGTGCCTACCTCGACGGCGATTACGGGCGCTGCGTGGGTATGGCGGAGAACGCCTTGTCGATGAAGCAGGAGAGCTATCCCGTCCCTGAGGTCTTCTTGCACCTGATTGCCGCCGTTGGGTGGATTAACCAGCGCGAAGCTGACCGCGCGAACGCTCATTTTATGCGTGCCTGGCAGATTGCACAGCCCGATGGCCTGATTGAAATCGTCGGAGAGCATCACGGGCTTTTGCAGGGCGTGTTGGAGTCATGCCTAAAGAAGGGCCATCCGCAGGAGTTCGCGGAGATCATCAAAGTTACCGAGCGGTTTAGTCGCGGTTGGCGTCGTGTGCATAATCCGGGGACGGGCGCCACCGTTGCCGAGAGCCTGACCACGACGGAGTTCGCCATCGCTATGCTGGCCTGTCGCGGCTGGACCAACGATGAGATTGCCGCTCACATGGGTATCTCGCGTGGCACGGTAAAGAATCGCCTGTCGAACACCTACGCCAAGCTGGGCATAACGAGTCGCGCCGCGCTGAAGCAGTTTGTATTGCTGTAGGCGACTGGGCGGGTGCGCCTGTTTTGGACGAATAATTGAAGCGGGGTCGTTCAAACGAGGCGCGGCCGCCGGTGGGAGGTCCGGCGGCCGCTTACCATGGGACGGTGCGCGCCCGAATTGATCGAGCGTCACGAGATTTGGAGTTACGAGCGCTTGCGACTGGTAAAGATGCCGGCGACGACGGCTGCCACGCCTGTGATGGCAGCGGCGACGGCGCCCATGGCGGAAGCGTCACCCGTGGCCGCGAGCGTGCCCTTGGTGTCGACATGCTTGATGGTCGCGGCGGCGGTCGTTACCTTAGGCTTCGACTCGGGCTTCGCCGGGGGCGTATCCACCGGAACGATGACGGCGCGCTTGGCGATGGCGTCGCTGTCCAGATCCGTGATGACATCATTGGCGGTGCCGATCGTCTGGCCGCGCTGGTAGGGGGCATCGACGGGATTGGTGTCAACGAAGCGCACGTCGCAAATGCGTCCACCGTTAGGTGTTTCGATAATGCTGTCGACGATATTGATCGTTCCGGCAATGCTGCCGTCTGCACTATTCACCACGGCCAAGATGGCGGCGGTGTCGCCCTCTGCTGTTACGCGGCTGCGTGTGATGGAGATGGTTGCAGGCGTTAGGCCATCCTCGGTGAGCGCGAAGATGCCATACGTACGAGCGTTCACGTCTGGGTCAACTACGACAATGTCGCCATTGCCGATGGGCGGTAGGGGCTGGTTGCCTCCATCGTGGTTGATGTAGTGGGCAATGGCCTCGACGGTCGAGTCGCTGATAAAGATGCGCCCGCCGGGGCTGTCGGTGTCGTGATTGTACGAGTAGATTCCTGAGGCGTTTTCACCCTCGGCATAAGCGTGAACGAATGAGCCGTTTTTAATGGTGATGTCGCCCTCGTCGGTGAAGATGGCGGTGGGGATATCTTCGCGCGCTGGGTATGCATACGCTCGTACGGTCGCCGCATCAATGGTCAGGCCATCGAAGGCATATATGCCGCTGCCGAATCCCTGAGCGGTTAGCGTGCTGTTGGATACCGTGAGGGTTTCTTCGGCGACGATGCCGCAGTCCTGCTCGGAGCGTGCGTCGACTGTGCCGCCGCCGGTTATGGTTATGTCGCCGTCGGCAAGGATGCCCTCGGCGCCCGCGGCCTTGGCGGTGACAGTTCCTGTTCCGCTGATCGTCATATCGCCCTCGGAATACAAGGCGTTGCCTTCTGCTGTTGCCGTCAGGGTGCCCGTTCCGGAGATGTTGAGCTCGGCGCCCTCATTGGCACCGTCCACAACGGAAATGCCGTCGCCTTCGTCATTGGCAACCGTATTGTTGCCCTCGTAGCTCACGTTGAGCTTGCCGTAGGCAGCGATGCCTCCGCCGTTATAACCATTGAGTGTCATGTCGTCGGCGCCGTCCCAGGCCCACGTGCTGCCGTCGCCAGCTGCGGTGCCGGCGTTATAGATGTTGCCGTCGACCTCGACCCGCTCCGCCGCAAACGAAATGCTCGGCATGAGCAGCGAGCTCACAGTAAGTGCACAGGTCAGGCCGCAAACGATGCGGCGGGTCACGCGGCGCCAGCTGCCACAGGTGAGAACGGTGCGCTGACGCACGGGGGTCTCGGCGTAATGGAGTCCTGTAGTGCGATCGGTGCGGCGCGTGGGGGTCGTAAACGTGGTCATGGTCGCTCCTATCTCTCGCGTGGCCTTGTGCGGTCACCACTAAGCGTATGGTCGATAGGGCAGAGCTGCTAGTGCCATATGGGCACGAAAATGGCTATTTGCACTGGCGGATATGGGATGGCTTGGCTCGACGATTCGTTGGTGTGAATATAGAAGTTTCCTATATCAAACTGTTATAAACGTATATTTTACGATTGCCATATGAGCGCTCATACTTTGTCCCAGTAAAGCAACCAATGCAAAGGGAGATATCTATGAGTGCTTTAACCACGCTGAACGCGCCGTTTCGCGCCGATATCGTCGGCAGCTTTCTTCGTCCACAGGCTGTTAAGGATGCACGTGCCGCCTATGCCGCGGGCACACTCGACGCCGCCGGCCTTAAGGCCGTCGAGGACGATGCCATTCGCGATTTGGTGGCCAAGCAGAAGGCCGCCGGCCTGCAGGTGATTACCGATGGTGAGTTCCGCCGCAGTTACTGGCACCTCGACTTTATGTGGGGCCTCAATGGCATTGAGCGCCGTACCTCGCGTACGGGTTATATGTTCCATGATGAGGAGACGACGGCCGATACCGCCGTGGTGACCGGCTCCATCAGCGGCGAGAACCACCCCTTCGTCGAGCACTTCAAGTTCGTCAAGGCGCTTGAGGGGGAGGGCCAGGTCGCACGGCAAACCATTCCGGCACCGATCCAGACGTTCTCTGAGATCACGCTCGATCGCTGCGACGGCCAGCAGGAGAGCCTGCGCGCTGTCTATAAGACCGATGAGGAACTTGCCGACGCCATTGCAGCCGCTTATCGTACGGTGATTGCCGACCTGTACGCAGCAGGCTGCCGCAACATCCAGTTTGATGACTGCACCTGGGGCATCTACTGCGATACCGACTTTGTGTCCAAGACCGGCATGAGCCCGGTCGACCTGCAAAAGGTAAGCGAGCTGGGCGTGGCGCTCAACAACGCCGCCATCGAGGGTAAGCCCGACGACCTGGTCATCAACACGCACGTGTGCCGTGGTAACTACCACTCTACCTATGCCTTCGAGGGCGGCTATGACCCCGTCGCGCCGTACCTGTTTGCGCATGAGGATGTCGATGCGTTCTATCTGGAGTTCGATACGCCGCGTGCCGGTGGCTTTGAGCCGCTCAAGTACGTTGCCCCCGGCAAGAAGGTCGTGTTGGGCCTGGTGACCACCAAGGCCGCTGAGCTTGAGGACGAGGATGCCATTGTCGAGCGTATTCACGAGGCTGCAAAGTATGTTCCGCTCGAGAACCTGTATCTGTCGCCCCAGTGCGGTTTTGCCAGCTGCGAGATTGGCAACAAGCTGACCGAGGACGAGCAATGGGCAAAGATCGCGCTGGTCAAGCGCGTTGCCAAGCGCGTTTGGAAATAGCGGTAACGTTCGCAGGTGACGGCGCGTGCGAGACATGGCGTATCGCGTACAATGGTTCGGATCGTATCGTTCGGGCAGGTTATCCGATATGCCCGATCGCCCTTCCATTCGAAAGGACATCCATGTCCCAATCCTCGACGCCCGCCGTCACCGATGCCATCTACGATGCATCGTCGCTTGGCCGCCCGCGCATGTTCCTGCTCGGTCTGCAGCACCTGTTTGCCATGTTTGGCGCTACCGTGCTGGTGCCCGTGCTCACCGGTCTCTCGGTTTCGGCGACGCTTTTGTTTGCCGGCTTGGGTACGCTACTGTTCCACTTCTTGTCGCGCGGTAAGGTGCCGGCATTTTTGGGCTCATCGTTTGCCTTTATTGCCGGTTATGCCGCAATCGCGCCCAACGGCGAGACCGAGCTTTTGCCCTACGCCTGCCTGGGCGTAGCCTGCGCCGGTCTACTCTATCCGGTACTTGCGGCACTCTTCCGCGCCTTTGGCGCCAAGCGCGTCATGCGCTTCTTCCCGCCGGTGGTGACCGGACCTATCGTCATTTCCATCGGTCTGATCCTGGCAAGCTCCGCCATTGCCAACTGCCAGACCAATTGGCTCGTCGCCGTTATCGCCGTGGCAGTGATCGTCATCTGCAACATCTGGGGCCGCGGCATGGTCAAGATCGTGCCGATTCTGTTGGGCGTCGTGGTGAGCTATGCCGTTGCGGCCGCGTTGGGTGAGGTCGATTTTTCGGGCGTTGCCGCCGCGCCGTGGGTCGGTCTTCCCATCGTGTGGAACAACACCGTGTTTGCGCTCTTTGGGCCGCAGTTCGATAGCGGTCTTGCCACGACGGCCATCATCACCATCATGCCGCTGGCCTTTGCGACCATGATCGAGCATATCGGTGATATCTCCGCTATCGGCTCCACTTGCGAGCGTAACTACATCGCCGACCCCGGCCTGCACCGCACGCTGCTCGGTGATGGTCTTGCCACGATTCTGGCTTCGCTCTTTGGCGCTCCGGCCAACACCACGTATGGCGAGAACACCGGCGTGCTCGCCCTGACGCGCGTGTTCGACCCGCGTGTGATTCGCATTGCCGCGTGCTGCGCCATCGTGCTTTCGTTCTGCCCCAAGTTTGCGGCTGTCATTGCGGCCATGCCGGCGTGTGTAATCGGCGGCGTGTCGCTCGTGCTCTATGGCATGATCAGTGCCGTGGGCGTTCGCAACCTTATCGAAAACCAAGTCGATTTCCAGAACAACCGCAATGTGCTGGTGGCCGCTCTGGTACTCGTGCTTTCGCTCGGCATTGCCTATAGCACTGCCGGTGCCATCGTGCTGGAGCTGGGCGGCGTGACGATTTCGCTTTCCGGTCTTGCCGTGGGTTCGCTGGTGGGCATCGTGCTCAACGCCATTCTGCCGGGTAACGACTTTGAGTTTGATGTCTCCGAGCTCGAGGAGGCTGCTGAGTAGCAGCTGCGTTCAGATAAAACAAGATATGGTGCCCATGCGTATATACGCGTGGGCACCATTTTTAATGCGTCAGTATCCAGCGTATGCCACGCGCCATTCGTAGATCGGTTTGGGCAAAGTGATTGCCGGGGTTGAGTTCCAGTGTTGTTGGAATGCTGCGCTCGACGAGCAACGCTTCCATCGCGCGTGTGTCTTCAAGGACGTGTCGCATCATGCGGTTGGGCGTCTTGGTTTCCTTTTTGCCGAGTGACAGATAGACGGCTTGTGGGCTGCCGGCAAATGGCGCCGTGCTGGCACGGTCGACAAAGTCGGGAAACCATAGCGACCCCGATGCGCTCGCGGCGCGGTCAAAGGCGCCGGTTTGCCAGAGGGACCAAAGCGCGAAGAGGCCCGCGAGCGAGTAGCCGGCAATGCCGCGCCAGGTGGGCGGCTGAGGAAGCGACGACTCCACCTGGGGGATTATCTGATTCAGCAGCTCATCGAGAAAACCGGCAGCTTGGCCGTCGAAAGGCTCGGCATCGCGTACGGTTCCGTCGCATTCCCAGGGGCTCAGCTCGCGATTCCAGTTGAGACCGCCAATGGCGACAAGGGTGAACGGTGGGCAGTCGAGCTCTCGGCAGCGGTCATAAACCTCGCTGCCGTCGCCCATGACTACGGGGAGGTAGATGGCAGGCGCGCTTTCCGCATGATTCGAATAGACGGTTATCTGCTTTTGATGCGCTTCCATGGCCTACTTCTCTCAGTGTTGTGATATCGGCAGTCCCAATTGTCGCACGCCAGCGCATGCCGGTTGGGCTAGACCAAAGACAATCTCGTGCATCCCCTGCGGACGCATATGGAAAACGCCACCGCCGGAGGGGAGCTCGGCGGTGGCGTTGTTAAACGGTGCTGGGGCTCGGGGCCTTCGCGAGAGCTGCCATGTGCGCAGAGGCGTCTAAGAACGCTTACGGCTCGCCATGGTGCCTGCGGCGATAGCGGCTGTTCCCGCAAGGACGGTTGCCACGATGGCCGCACCCGAGGTGTCGCCGGTTGCCGCGAGCACGCCGGTAGTCTTGGCTTTCGTGGTTGAAGCCGCGACGGCCTTGGTCGGCTTTGAGCCCTCAGGCTTGGGGTTCTGCTTGGACTCCGCGGGCTTGCTTTCTGCGGGCTTGGTCTCGTCGGGCTTGGGGTCTTCCGGCTTGGCTACCTCGGGAGGTGCGATGGTCGTACTTTTGGCGACTGCTTTGATATAGAGGGAGTCGACCGTGGCGTCGCCCGTGCCGATGGCTTGGCCTGCCTCGTAGATGCCGTCACGGAGCTTGCGATAGTCAATGACCTTGCCGCCTTCGGGCGTCTGGATGGCGGCGTTCTCAATCTTGATGGTGCCGATTGTCTTGCCGTCAGCGCTCATGGCACGGGCAAAGATTGCCGCTGTATCTCCTTCGGCCGTTACCTTGCTGCGGATGATCGAGATGACTGCGGGTGTGACGCCCTCGCTGGTCTGGGCGATGATGCCGATGTTCTCGCCTTGGGGTTCGCGCCTCGTCTCGCCATCTTGGTTTTCGCTGTAGGGGATGGGGCCGTCGCCGTTCTCGACATAGCGGGCTATGGCCTTGACAACGGAGTCGCTGATGTAGATGTGGCCGCCCTTCTCGTTGGGTCGATCGTTTCTGGTGGAGAATGCAGCCGAAACCTCGCCTTCCGCAAACGCGTCCACGGTGGAGCCGTTCTTGACGACGATGTCGTCCTGGTAGGTGAAGAGGGCGTTGGCGCCACCGTATCTGCCTTTACTTGCACGGACCGTCACGTTTGCATGATCGAGGGTGATGCCCTTGTGGGCATAGACGCCATATTCAACACCGTTTACGTTGAGGGAGGCGTTTGTGGCTGCGAGGCTGCCCTTGGCCTCGACGGCAGCGTCTTTCTCGGAGCTTGCCTTGACCTGGCTGCCGTCCGAGATGTTGATATTGCCGCCGCTCCAAAGGGCCTCACCATCGGCTGAGCTTGCCTCGACCGTCCCGCCACCCTTGATGGTGAGGTTCTTGTCGGCTCCAATACCCTTGTCCTTGGTAGCCCTGGCGGTGACGGCTCCGCTGTCGTCAATCGTGATATTGCCGTTTGCCCTGATGCCATCCGATGCACCCGTGGCGTTGACGTTGCCCGAACCTTTGATAGCGAGATCACCTCCGGCATTGATGGCATCAAACCCAGTGCTCGTGGCGTTGACGGATCCGGCTCCGTCGATGTTGATATTACCCGTGGAGAGGATAGCGTCCTCAGTAGATGTCACGCTGAGCGTGCCGCCCTCGTCGCCTTGGATATTGAGCTCGGCATTCTCGTTAGTGCCATGAGAAACGTTGATGCTTTCGATCCATTCGGCAGTGACGATGTTGGTTCCCGAGTAATTCACGTTGAGCTTGCCTGCGGCCTGGATCTCGCCGCCGTTATAGTTGTTGAGCTTCAAGTCGTCGGCGCCGTCCCACGACCAGGTACCGGCCTCGTCGCTCGCCGCGGTGTTGTACTTGTTGCCGCCGACCTTGACCCATTACGCTGCGAGCGAGACGCTCGGCATGAGCAGCGAGCTCACCGTGAGCGCGCACACGGCGCCCGCGACGATGCGGCGCGTCACGCGGCGCCAGCTGCCGTGCGCGAGTCCTATGCGACGGCGAACGTCGGGTTCGGCAACATGGGTTCCGGCGGTAGTGTCATTGCGTTTGGGGGTCGTGAACAAGGCTGCCATGGTTGCTCCCGTTCTCATAGGGCCTATACGACTAGATTCAGCGTATCTGCTGGATGTTGCCGGCGGTAGTGCCGTTTGGAGGGCAAAATGGCCAAAATGGGGGAGAAATAGGCCGCACGCCGGCGCAGGGACCGGCGCTAAAAGAAAAGCGCGGGGCCGCATGGCGACTCCGCGCTTTATTGTTCAGCTTTTGCAGCCTTGCCCTTACGCTACGAAGAAGTAGACGAGGAAGGCAAGGGCCGCGATCCACCCGTCCCGTGCGAAAAAGTGTTTACGAGCGCTTGCGGCTCACCACGGCGCCTGCGGCGATGGCAGCTGTTCCCGCAAGGGCGGCTGCCAAGATGGCTGCGCTCGAGGCGTCGCCGGTTGCTGCGAGCTTGCCGGTGGTCTTGGCTCCCGTGGCTGCAAATGCAACGGTCTTGGTCGTCTTCGTGCCCTCGGACTTGGAACCCTCGGGCTTGGTCTCGCCGGGCTTCTCCTCGGGCTTGGTCTCCTCGGACGGTGCGATGACGGCTTTCTTGGCGATGACATCGTCGTAGGGAGAATCAATCACGGCGTCGCCCGTGCCAATGACTTGGCCTGCCTCGTACATGATGCCGTTACTGAGCTCTTCTTTGTAGCGATAGTCAATGACTTTGCCGCCTTCAGGCGTCAGGATGCTGGTGCCTTCGATTTCGATGGTGCCGATCGCCTTGCCGTCCGCGCTCATGGCAAGGGCGAAGATCGCCGCCGTGTCTCCCTCGGCCGTGACCTTACTGCGGACGATGGAGATGGTCGCAGGCGTGATGCCCTTCTCGGTCTGGGCGAAGATGCCGATGTTCACGCCCCTGCGCTCAGGGGTCATCTCGCCATCCTGGTCTGTACTGTAGCAGTCGGGACCGTCGCCACCGATTTCGGCATAGCGGGCTATAGCCTTGACAACGGAGTCACTAATGTAGATGTGGCCACCCGCTTCGTTGGGGTCGTAGTTTCTGGTGAAAATCGCAGTCGAGAATTTGCCCTCTGCGAGCGCATCCACAGTCGAGCCGTTCTTGATGACGATGTCGTCCTCATCGGTGAAGAGTGCGCTGACTTCCCCGCCATCTGAGCTTGCGCGGACCGTCACGGTCGCGCCATCGAGCGTGATGCCCTTGTAGACATAGATGCCATACCCAACGCCACTTGCGTTGAGGGAAGCGTTCGTGACCGTGAGGCTGTTTTTACCGTCGATGGCGGCGTCTTCCTCGGAGCTTGCCTTGACCTGGCTGCCACCCGAGATCTCGATGTTGCCGTCGGCCCAAATCGCATTGTCTTTGATAGAGCTTGCCTCTACCTTGCCGCCGCCCTTTATGATGAGGCTCTCGTTAGCATCGATACCCTGATCCTCGGTGGCCTTGGCGGTGACGGTTCCGCTGTTGTCGATCGTGATGTTGCCGTCGGCCCTGATGCCATCCGAATCGCCCGTGGCGTTAACGTTTCCCGAGCCCTTGATGGTGACATCGCCCCCGGCATCGATGGCATCGTGCTCGGTGCTTGTGGCGTTGACAGTGCCAGCGCCGTCGATGTTGATGTTGCCGACGGAAGTGATGGCGTCACGAGAAGATGTCACGTTGAGCGTGCTGGAAGCGTCGCCCTGAATATTAAGCTCGGCGTTCTCGTTCGCGCCATCCTTAACCTTGATGCCGCGGCCGTCGTCGTTAGTGACGGTGTTGTTGCCCTCGTAGCTCACGTTGAGCTTGCCCGCTGCCTCGATCGCGCCGCCGTCATAGCCGTTGAGCTTCATATCGTCGGCGCCGTCCCAGCTCCAGGTGCCGGCCTCGTCGCCCGCCGCGATGCCGGCGTTGTACTGGGTGCCGCCGACGTCCACCCACTCCGCCGCGAGCGAGACGCTCGGCATGAGCAGCGAGCTCACCGTGAGCGCGCAGGCCAGGCCGCAGACGATGCGGCGTGTCACGCGACGCCAGCTGCCGTGTGCGAGCAACGTGCGACGGCGCACGTCGGGCTCGGCAAAATGGGCTCCAGAGGTTTTGTCATTGCGCTTGGGGGTCGTGAACAAGGCGGCCATGGTTACTCCCATCCTCATAGGGCCTATGCGATTACGCCCAGCATATCTGCAGGATGTAGCCGGCGGTAGTGCCGTTTGGAGGGCAAAATGTCCAAAACTTGGGAAGCAATACATCGCGCGTACGTGCGTTGCCTGGCTTTAAAAGCAAAGCGCGGAGCCGCTCGATGCGACTCCGCGCTTTGGTGTTCTGCTTTGGCAGCTTTGCCGCTACGCTACGAAGAAGTAGACGAGGAAGGCAAGGGCTGCGATCCACATGAGCGGCTTGATCTTGGAGGCCTCGCCCTTAAAGAGCGTGACGATCACGTAGGCGATAAAGCCCAGGCCAATGCCGGCAGAGATGGAGTAGGTGAAGGGCACGCCGGCGACAATCATGAACGCCGGGAAACCCTGCGACACGTCGGACCAGTCGATCTCGGAGGCCTCGCTCATCATGAGGTAGCCGACGTAGACCAGAGCACCGCAGGTGGCGGCGCTGGAAACGATGGTGACGATGGGGGAGAAGAACGCGGCGAGAATGAACAGCACGCCGGTGGTGACGGAGGTGAGGCCCGTGCGGCCACCGTCGGCAGCACCAGAGGTGGACTCGACGAAGGTGGTGATAGAGGAGACGCCCATGAAACCGCCCACAGCAGCGGCGGCGGAGTCGACGATCAGAATCTCCTTGATATTCTCGACGTTGCCGTCGTCGGTGAGGAACTCGCCCTGCTTGGCCACGGCCATCGCGGTGCCCATGGTGTCGAAGAAGTCACTCATGAGCAACGAGAACGAGATGACGAGGAGCGCGGGGTCGGTAAGGACCTTGACGATGGCAGGCACGCCGCCGGCGTCGGCGATGGGGCCACCGATGCTCGAGAAGTCGAGCGGGGCGATGATACCGGTCGGAGCCTGGGTCACACCTAGGGGGATACCGGCGATGACGGCGACGACGATGCCGATGAGCAGCGAGCCGGGGACGTTGCGGCAGGCGAGGGCGACCGTCACCAGGATGGAGATGATGCCGACGATGAAGGTGGGGGAGGTGATGTCGCCCAGACCGACGAGTGCACCGGCGCCAGCGGTGATAATGCCGGCATCGCACAGGCCAATCATGGCGATGAACAGGCCCAGACCCACCGAGATGGCGTGACGCAGGACAACCGGGATGGCGTCCATGATGGCCTCGCGCAGGCCACAAAGCACGAGCAGCAAGATGACGACGCCCTCAAGGAAGATGACGCTCATGGCCACGTGCCAGTCACCGCCGCAGACGGTGGTGGTGATTCCAGCGATCATCGCGTTGACGCCTAAGCCCGACGCGCAGGCGAGCGGGCGGTTGGCGAAGATGCCCATGCAGATGGTCATGATGCCGGCGCCCAGGCAGGTGGCGCAGGCGAGCGCTCCCGCATCGATGCCGGCGCCCGAGAGCACCGCAGGGTTGACGGCGATGATGTAGGCCATCGCCAGGAATGTTGTCAGTCCAGCGCGAAGTTCGGTCCCGATTGTGGACTTGCGCTCACTGACGTGAAAAAGTTCGTCCATGCATACCCTTTCCTTGTTCGGCCCCGAGTTTAGGCCGATTGACACGAACTCAACTACTATATCGCCTTTGAAAGATTGATGTTTCTCGCATGTTGATGTTCGGCGCTTTGTAGCAGACGGACGGTATTTTTCGCATGAAAATGAGTGGGTACCGTATACTTAAGCAGTTACAACGACCCCTATGGAGGAACGTATGATTAAAGAGCTCTGCCACGACGAGGCTATTCTGTCCCAGCGTTGCGAGGTCGCGACCGTCGAGGACGAGTCGGTGGCACAGGACCTGATCGATACCATCAAGTCGCTCGACGATGCCGGCTGCCTTGCCGCCAACCAGATCGGCGTCACCAAGAAGGTCTGCGTCTATCTGGACGACGCCGGCGAGCCCCATGTGCTCTACAACCCCCGTCTGGTGTTTGGCCTGGGTGCCAGCAAGATGGAGGAGAGCTGCCTGACGCACGAGGAGGTCACCAAGTCCACGCGCTACATCAAGTGCAAGGTTGCCTTTGACCAGATCGTCGACGGCAAGATGAAGGAGTGCCGCCGCGACTACGCGGGCTTTGAGGCACAGATGATCCAGCATATGATCGATCACTGTCTTGGAAAGTTGGTCTAAGGGGACCAAAGCACCGCACCTTGCCGCTCAATCGTCGCTCGCGTACCTTAAGTACGCTTCGCTCCTCTTTCGTGGCAATCTGCGGCACTTTGACCCCTTAGACGACCTGCGGGGTTAACTTGGTTGAGTTTATCCTGTTTGAATAGTCCGGGCGTGACATTGTTGTCATGTCCGGGCTTTTGTGTTTAGCGCCTTTTTGTTTGGAGACAATGAAATTAGCAAGAACGTAAAGCTAGGAGGCGCTATGTGTACGAGTATTCGATTTACCGATAATTCTGGCCACATGTATCTGGGCCGCAATCTCGACTGGAGCTTTGACTACGGCCAACAGGTTCGCGTGATGCCGTGCGGGTTTCACATTCCGTATTCGTTTATCGACGACGCAACAGCGGCGCACGCGGTGATCGGTATGTGCATCGATTACAGGAACTACCCTATGTTCTTCGATTGCGGCAACGATGCGGGCCTGGCTGTGGCGGGGCTCAACTTTCCCGGCTATGCCGAGTATGCCGAGGGCCCTGTCGACGGCAAGACCAATATCGCGGCCTATGAGTTTCCCCTGTGGGTGGCAGCGACGTTCTCGACGGTCGATGAGGTCGAGGCCGCGCTGCGCGACACGGTGATTGTCGCCAAATCTGCCGGAGAGGGGCTGGGCGTGTCACTGCTCCATTGGATTATCGGCGACAGCCAGCGCAGCATCGTGGTCGAGATGATGGCTGACGGCCTGCATGTATACGACGATCCGGTCGACACCCTTGCCAATCAGCCGACCTTCCCGTGGCATATGGAAAACCTACGCACCTATATCACCGCCACAAGCGATTTTCCGCAAACGGCGACGTGGCGTGGCGCCGAGCTTAAGCCCTATGGAGCCGGTGCCGGCATGCGCGGCATTCCGGGCGATTGCTATTCGCCGAGCCGTTTTGTAAAGGCGGCGTACCTCAATGCCAATTACCCGCAAAAGGAGAGCGAGACCGAAAACGTCGTTCGCATGTTCCGCTCGCTCGAGGGCGTGGTGATGATCGAGGGAGCGTCCAGGATGGGCGATGGCAAGTTCGAGAAGACTATCTACACCGGATGCTTTAGCGCGCGCACGGGCAATTATTACTACGCGATGTATGGGGATCCGTCGATTCGCTACGTGAGCCTGATGGATGCCGAGGGCGCAAGCCCCGATAGGCTCGTGGTTCCCGAGCCGCGTCGTTCGTAGCTCACTGGTCCGTTGCGACATAAAACGGCCTCGCACCTCTTATGAGATGCGAGGCCGTTGTCGTCAATGGCTGGTGGCGTGTTAGAAGTTGGCGTCGTTGAACTGGGTGCTCTCGAGTCCGTCGAGTTGCTGTTCGGGCGTATCGGCGACGCTCTCGAGCAACTCGGTGGGATCGACGTTCATGTCCTTACCGGCTTCGTTGCCGTTGACCAAGTCGTCCGAGAAGATGTCGACTTCCATTTCCTCGGCCTCTTCGATCTGAACCTCGAGCGGCACCTGGGTGCGCACGAGCTTAACGGCCGGGCGCATGCGGGCAAACAGCGGCACGTACTCGATGATGATGGCCGAGTTCTCAAGACCGTACCAGCGTGCCGGGCTTCCGCAGGCGCGGCGGACGGCGTACTTGATGGCCATCACGCGGTGGTCATTGCGGTTGATGTCCGTTTCGGGGGCAAGCATCTTGCGCAGCATACAAAAGCGGAAGTCACCCACGTTGCCGCGTGTCTCGTAGATGGAGTAGGTGTGATGTTGCGGCGGCAGCTCGCCCGATGCCATCAAGTCGCCGACGATCTGACGCAGATAAGCGTTGACGCGCTGGTTGACTTTAAAGCCCAGGTCCAGGCGAACGCGGAAGAGGAAGTCCGTGCCAAAGGTCTCGACGGAATACTCGTGCGTATAGGGTTCGTCGGTAACGTGCACGTTAATGAACCAATATGCCTTGGCGCGCTTGGGATGCTTATCCAGGATGGAATAGAGCACGTCGCGGTCGAGCGTGAGCGGGTCGGGGCTGTTGGTGAGAAATACCAGATTGTCGGCGAGCACGGGATAGGTCTCGTCGTTGCGCAGGCGGTTGAGCTGATCGATGTACTTGGAGACGGGCAACAGAATCGTCTGCGTGCGCTCGATGGCGGTGCCACGGCGCCACACGTACATAAGGCCAAACAGCAGTGCGGCCAGGAAGATCATCACATAGCCGCCGTCAAAGAACATGGTGAGGCACGAGGCAAAGAAGCACAGCTCAATGGCACCGAAGAGCAGGGCGAAGACGCAGGCGCCCAGCTTGTGCTTGAGAATGCCAGCGATATAGCTCGTCAAAAGCGTCGTGGTCATGAGCATGGTCACGGTAATGGCGAGGCCGTAGGCGCTCTCCATGCGCTCGGAGTTTTGGAACAGCAGCACGATGAAGATGCAGCCGACCCACATGATGTTGTTGACGAGCGGAATATAGAGCTGACCCTTGGTGTCGCTGGGGTAGTGGATGCGCAGATGCGGCATAAGGTTGAGACGCGTTGCCTCGGATACCAGCGAGAAGGAGCCGGTGATGAGCGCCTGCGAGGCAATGATGGCTGCCACGGCCGAAAGCACGATGGCAAAGGGGCGCAGGGGCTCGGGAAGCATCATATAGAACGGGTTGACGATATCCATCGCGAGCATCTGGGGATTGGAATTGTTGGCGAGCAGCCATGCTCCCTGACCCAGATAGTTGAGGATAAGCGCCGCCTTAACAAACGGCCAGGATGCATAGATGTTGGCCTTGCCCACATGACCCATGTCCGAGTAGAGCGCCTCGGCGCCGGTCGTCGACAGGAAGACAAAGCCGAGCACCATGATGCCCGAATGGTTGATGGGCGAGAACAGGAACATGATGCCGCGGATGGGGTTGAGCGCGCGTAGGATGGACAGGTTGCCGATCATGTTGAACAGGCCGGCTCCCGCCAGGAACAGGAACCATAGCGTCATAAGCGGGCCGAACAGCTTGCCGATTGACGAGGTGCCGGCGCGCTGCATGGCAAACAGACCGCAGATAATGATGATGGTGATGATGATCACATTGGTCTGGCCGTCGCCCAGCAGC
The DNA here is from genome assembly GCA_902492545.1 of uncultured Collinsella sp. Lineage (GTDB taxonomy): Bacteria > Actinomycetota > Coriobacteriia > Coriobacteriales > Coriobacteriaceae > Collinsella. The sequence goes on from CABULX010000031.1 coordinate 15,673, forward strand.
GCATGGCCCCATTCGATGGTGCGCAGACCCTCGATGGCTGTGGTGACCGTGACGGCGGGGGTGAGGATGCCGTCGGCAAGCAGTGCCGCACCGCCGATCATGGCGGGCAGAATCAGCCATGGTGCCACCTTGCGCACGAGGCTGAACAGGGCGAAGATGCCGCCTTCGTTGTGGTTGTCGGCCTTCATGGCGATTACCACGTACTTGACCGTGGTCACGAGCGTCATGGTCCAGATGACGAGCGAAAGCGCGCCCAGGATCATGTCCTTGCTGACGGTACCGATGCCGCCGTTGTTGGCGACGATTGATTTCATGGTGTACATGGGGCTCGTGCCGATGTCACCATAGACGACGCCGAGCGTTACGAGCAGCATGCCAGCGGAGAGGGGGATGGCTCCGTGCCCGCCTTGCCCGTGCTGGTCTTGGAGGTTTGCCTCCAGTTTATTGTGTGCCACGAGGACTCCCTTAGACATCCGGTTATCTGTCTAGGACAAAAAACTTTATGCCGTCTTTATACATACAAGAGCAGTTTGGCACATCGGGTTATTTTAGACAATAATCCTCAGCTGGGGATTATTTATCTACGCAGGTAGTATTTCAAAGCAGGGGCTTTTAAGCACGTACTGTCTGGGCGATGCCAGCCTTGGCGTTTGCGCGTTTGCCGGCGAGTTCGCAAAAAATCGCGCCGCCGATGATAAGCGCGACGCCCATCAGGCGGACCGGTGTTATGGCTTCGCCCAAAAGGACGGCCGAGAACACGACGGCCGAAAGCGGCTCGAGGTAGCCGACGACCGCGACGGTCTGGACGGGCAGCTTGGCGACGGCACTAAAGTAGAGCAGGCAACCGATGCCGGTGTTGACGACGCCGAGCATGACGACGGCGCGCCAATCAATACTGGCGGCGACGCCGGCGGACAGGAATGAGGGAGCGCCCTGCGTGATGAGCGTGAGGACCAGCGCGGTCACAAAGGCGGCGCTCACCTGGAGCGTGGAGTTCTCGAGGCCTTCGATGTGTGGCGCACCCTTGCTAGCGATGACCATCAGCGCATAGCAAAATGCCGAGGCGATACCGCAGGCGATACCCGCAATGGGCATATTGCCGCCTAGACCTTGTGCTGCAATGAGAAAAGCACCGCAAGCAACGGCGATAAAGCCGGCGATTTTGCCGCCGGTCAGCTTTTCGCCAAAGATGAGCGGGGAGAGCGCCATGACAATGATGGGGCCGCAGTAGTACAGCAGCGAGGATACGCCGACGCCGATCGTCTGATAGGCGCGGAACAGGAAAATCCAGCTGGCGCCCAGTGCGGCTCCCGAGAGAAGGAGTGCTGCGGCTTCGCGGGGACGAGATGGTGCCTGCAACTTATGGCTTTGGGTGATGGCGAGGATGGTGACAAGCGAGAGCGCGCCCAAAAACGTGCGTAGTAGCACGATATCGGAGCTCGGCAGCGCGATGGCAGCGGCGATGATGCCGTTGGAGCCAAACAATAGCAATGCTGCTAAGTACGTAAACAGTCCGTTGTCCATGCGTTTCCGTCCCCTCTATATTCGAGCATGTTCACTATGGGTGAACTGGCAATAGAAGAAAAGCGAATATAATGCATGGCAAACATGATAAAAACGCATGTAAAGGTTGAGGGGTGCCGTGGAAACGAATATTCAAAAGATGCAGGTGCTGCTGGAGACGGTGCGCGCCGGAAGCTTTACGCGTGCTGCCGAGCGCCTGAGCTATTCGCAATCGGGCGTGAGCCGTATGGTGGCCGATCTTGAGGCCGACTGGGGCTTTAAGGTGCTCGACCGCAGTCGCGAGGGCGTGGCTCTTTCTGCCGATGGGCGGCAAGTTATGCCTGCGGTTGAGGCGTTATGCGAGGAATTCGTTCGCTTGCAGCGACGGGTGGATGAGATGCGCGGGCTCATGCGTGGCAAGATCTGCATCGGTACGTTTTCGAGCGTGGCGACCCACGTGCTGCCGCCGGTGATTGCGCGCTTTCGCGCCGATCATCCGGATGTCGATTACGAGCTGCTGATGGGTGATTACTCCGAGATTGAGCAATGGGTGGCGGAAGGCCGCTGCGACCTGGGTTTTATCCCGCGTGAGCCACGCGGTGCTGGCATGGCGTCGCGGCCGTTGGCGCAAGACGAGCTGATGGCCGTGGTGCCGGCAGATTCTTTGCTTGCCACGGCGGAGGTCGTCTCTCTTGCCGATTTAGCCAACGAGCAGTTTATTCTGCTAGAACGCGGCACCGATGATGAGATTACGCCGCTGTTCCGTCGGGCGGGACTGACGGTGTGCTCCAAGCTGTCGACCTGGGATGACTATGCGATTATGGCCATGGTCGAGGACGGCCTGGGCGTGAGCATTCTTCCCGCGCTCATCTTGCGCCGCTGTCAGTTCGATGTTGCCGTGCGTTCGCTCGAGGGACATCCCCATCGGCAGATCAATGCGATATATCGCACGGCTGACGTTTCGCTTGCCGCCGCTCGATTCCTTGAATACCTCTAAACGCGTACACGCCATTGTCCGCTTTGGGCAAATCTCGGAGTCCGGTACATTTTCTTATGAAATTGAACTTTCGAATGAGGTGCCGCGCTATACTGCTTGCTAAATTGAACCTTGGTTCAATTCGTGTTCTATAAATTGAACTTTGCCAGCAAGGAGGTTCTAGTGGCCCAAGAGACGTTTAGCGATCGCCTGCGACAGGCTATGTCCGATCGCGACGTTCGCCAGTCGGACGTGATCCGCGCATCGGAGATGCTCGGCAAAAAACTCGGCAAGAGTCAGATGAGCCAATATGTGAGCGGCAAGACGATCCCGCGGCGCGATGTGGCTGAGCTGCTCGCCCGTATTATGGAGGTCGATGTTACCTGGCTGCTTGCCGGCGACGCCGATCAAGGCGAGGCATCATCACCCCGCAACGATTCCAAGCCCGAACCCCATCCCTCAGCTCAAATTGCAAGGAGCACCACCATGCGTACTTTTTCTAAATCCACCAAGCTCGATAACGTCCTGTATGACGTGCGCGGCCCCGTCGTCGACGAGGCCGCCCGTATGGAGGACGAGGGCGAGCGCATCCTCAAGCTCAATATCGGCAACCCGGCGCCCTTCGGTTTCCGCACGCCCGATGAGGTCATCAAGGACATGCGCCAGCAGCTGCCCGACTGCGAAGGCTATTCCAACTCGCGTGGCCTGTTCTCCGCGCGCAAGGCGATCATGCAGTATTCGCAGATCAAAGGCCTGCCCAACGTTCAGATGGAGCATATCTACACGGGCAACGGCGTGTCCGAGCTCATTCAGCTTTCGATGAACGCGCTGCTCGACAATGGCGACGAGATTCTGATCCCCAGCCCCGACTATCCGCTCTGGACGGCGTGCGCAACCCTTGCTGGCGGTCATCCCGTACATTATCTGTGTGATGAGCAGGCGGATTGGTATCCCGACCTGGAGGATATGGAGTCCAAGATTACGAGCGCGACCAAAGCCCTCGTCATCATCAACCCCAACAACCCCACGGGTTCTGTCTATCCGCGCGAGGTGCTCGAGGGCATCGTCGAGATTGCACGCAGGCATCAGCTGATGATCTTTGCCGATGAGATCTACGATCGCCTGTGCATGGACGGCTACGAGCACGTCTCGATTGCCTCGCTCGCCCCCGATCTGCCCTGTGTCACCTTTAGCGGCCTTTCCAAGTCGCACATGATCGCGGGCTATCGTATTGGCTGGATGGTGCTTTCGGGCAACCAGCGCTGCATGAGCGACTTCATCATGGGCATCAACATGCTCTCCAACATGCGCCTGTGCTCCAACGTGCCGGCTCAGTCGATCGTTCAGACGGCACTCGGTGGCCATCAGTCCGTTAACGACTACATCCGTCCCGGCGGCCGTGTCTACGAGCAGCGCAACTTTGTGTATGAGGCACTCAGCAAGATTGACGGCATCTCGGTGGTTAAGCCGCGTGCGGCGTTCTACATCTTCCCCAAGATGGATGTGAAGAAGTTCAACATCACCGATGACGAGCAATTCGCCCTTGACCTGCTGCACGAGAAGAAGATCCTGATTACGCGCGGCGGCGGCTTCAACTGGGCTGAGCCCGACCACTTCCGCATCGTGTACCTGCCGCGCATGGAAGTACTCAAAGAGTCCCTCGAAGACCTCGCCGA
>CABULX010000032.1 GCA_902492545.1 uncultured Collinsella sp.
GGAACGCATGGGTAGCCATCGCAGTCCATCTTCCATCTCCCAACAGCTGGCAACACTGGCAGCAATTGTACTCCTGTTACTCGGGACTGGAATTTTTGGGTATTGCCTACGATTATGCCGAACGCATAAAGGAAGAGTCTATTGGCGATGCTCTCAAGGTGGCTACCGAAGCCAAGCTGACCTCGATATTAGGAAAAATTGCCACCCCTGCAAAAAGCTCTGTCGCAGTGATGGGAAACGCATCTTCTGGGCATTCCGGCGTCTCCAGCTAGCGCTGGACTGCTGCTGTCGCCTGCGCGTTGGCGAGCGGGGCGTGGGGACCGTCCGGCGACCAGCGGTGACGGGCGAGCCCTGCCGCGTGCGTGGGCCTCCATCGGCGTAGACCCATGACCCCTATGGCATCGGAGAAGTCCACCATCGCGTCCAGGACCTTACCGTCCGGCACGCCCAGCCTAGCGGCTCCCTTGAACCCAAGGTTGAAGGGGGGTGTTGTACAAGGCATATGGGGCCGAGTGGAAGTGGATCAAAAGAGCGTTACTTGACGTTTCATGCATAATGCCAACCGCCCCGCGATATCACGTTCGCAGCGCGCAGGGGCCGGAGAATCTTCGCGATGAGAGTTGACGTCTAATACCTTGCATCGTATAGTGTGTATAGCATAGTATATGACGAGAGGAGGTGTGCGGATGGAGGCACAGATGAAGCGCGGCTTCCTGGAGGCCTGCGTGCTCGCGGCCGTCTCCGGCGAGGAGTCCTACGGCTACCAGATCGTGAAGGACGTACCGGCGAGCATGGGGCTCACGGAGTCGACGCTCTACCCGCTGCTCAAGCGCCTGGAGAAGGCCGGGTGCATCACGGCGCGCTCCGCCGAGCACAACGGGCGGCTGCGCCGGTACTACCGCATCACGGACGACGGGCGAGCGCGCATCGAGGAGTTCCTGGCCGAGTGGCCGTCCGTACGGGAGATTTACGCATACGTTGAGGAGGCGCACCATGACGCGCGATGAGTTTCTGGGCCGGTTGGGCGAGCTGCTCGCCTGCCTGCCGGCCGAGCAGGTGGAGGAGACCAAGGCGTTCTATGCGGAGGCCATCGCCGACCGCATGGAGGACGGTATGAGCGAGGAGGAGGCCGTGGCCGCCATGGGCACGCCCGGCGAGGTGGCGGAGGCCACGCTCGACGACCTGCCCGCCGTGCCGCGCGCGATCGCGAGGACGCGCCGGCGCAGCACCGCGCTGCTGTGGGTGCTGGCCATCGTGGGCTCCCCGGTGTGGGTGCCGCTGCTCGCCGCCTTCGCCGCCGTGGCCGTCACGGTCTATATCTGCATCTGGGTGCTGGCGCTCTGCGTGTGGATCGTCGCGGTGGCACTCGGGGGCGTGGGCGTAGTTGAGCTCCTGCTTGCCGTAAGCGGCGTCATCATCGGCCACTTCCCGTACGCCCTCGCCTCGGCGGGCGTGGGGCTCGGCCTCGTCGGCGTGGCGCTCTTCGTTGGTGCTGGCGCTTGGGCAGCCTCAAAACAAATTGCGCGCCTCTCGGCGCTCTGGGCGAGGAAGGCCGCCTCGCCCTTCTGGAAGGGTAAGGGCGAGAAGGGCGGCGCTGCCGCGCATCTCGCGGCGTAGAAAGGAGTGAGTACCATGACCAGTGCGAAGAAGATCTACCTCGCCGTGGCGGGCGGGCTCGTTGCCGCGGGTGTTGTCCTCGCGGGCATTGGCTTTATCGCTTCGGGTTTCGACCCGGCCGTGTTCACAACCCACATAGACACACGCGACAGCACCATCGTGCTCGGCGGCGTCGAGGTGGACGACCCGATGGGCCTCCCCCTCATCGAGCAGCTCGCCAATCTGGGCGAGATCGACACCTCCGGCGTCGCGGATCCCGCCGCGCCCTAGGCGCAGCGAGCCCGGGCGCTCTGCCCGCCAAGCTGCGTAAGCCGGCGAAACCCGAACCTCAACCTCTACGCAACTGGCCCCAAGCCTGCGCCGATTCGCTCTCAGCGCCGCGCGGGGGCCCGTGACGCATGCCCAAAAGGTACGAGGAGAAAGGAACGCGATGACGACAACCACGCCCTTCCGCCTTCACGGGGCCACGCAGGACCGGAAGCGACTGGGCCGTGCGGTGGGGCTGTGCTTGGATTGGCTACACTGATATGGACAGTTCCGTGAGGGGCGCGAGAGGCGGGACTCTGGGGAGATCTTCGAGGAGGAGTGTCTCGACTGGAAGCGCGGGTTCAGTGGAGCAGGAACCTAATCTCTGTCTCTCTTGCTTTTTTGATTTGTTGAGAAGCCGGCATTTGGGGGCATTTTGGATAGCGAACAGTTCAAACAAGAAGCTGGGAAATAGAACAAAGCCTGAGTGCCTTGAGAGCCGCCGAGCGCAATGCAGTGATTCCCTTCATGAACGGCGACTTTACCCAATGGGATCTATATCTGGCATCCTCCTCTGAGTATGCGATGAGACTGATAGACGGATTCATCTCCATGCTCGAGCCGAGGACTCTTGTTTGCGTCGCCCAGCTTCTCCGCGCACAGGTTGGAGTCTGCCTGCAGACATTCGAGTTATTCGCCGCCGAAGACCAGGATGACTTTCTCCCAAAAGGCTGCCAAGTACCATGGCGTGAGCGTTGGGGTAGCCATCATTCAGCGTGGATACATCCGGATGCGCATAGATTCAGACGATTCCAACGTTCTCGTATTTCCCGTGCAGGTAATCGAAGAGGGCAAGCGACGCCATACAGTTGCCACCGACGGTCACGACTTTGTCGGGGTTTTCTGCCGTAAGCTTCCTCTGCGCATCCTGAATCCCCGCCAGGACTTCGTCCTCGGCATAGATGCGAACTGCTGCCTTCCATTCCTCATGTCCAAGTTTTTGGGACGCGTTTCACAATGCCGAGTGGAACTCCTGGACAGTCGGATCACGTGGTGGCCCCCTTTGAGAGGGTCACGAGCATCACGGTTCCGTTCTCGGAACTTGTTTCGACCTCTACAGCGCCACCGTGAAGCGTTGCAATCTCCCAAACGAGCGCTAGTCCGAGTCCTGCGCCGCCGTATGCCCTGCTGCGGGATTTGTCTAGACGAAAGAACGGCTGGAAGATGCTCTCTCGGTACTGCTTGGGTATTCCTGGACCCTCATCTTTGACTCGTAGGAGCACGTGGCTGTCGCTGTCGCTGATGGAGACGTTGACAGTCGAGCCGGAGCGGCTGTAACGGATGGCGTTTTCGACCAGGTTAAACACCAGCCGATAGAGGAGCGTATCACTTCCGATTGTCAAAGCGTCTCCGGCGCAATCGAGGGTTACGTCCTTATTCTCGGCAAGTGGCGCAAGGTCGGTGAGGACCTCTTCGGACAAGGGGCCAAGTTCAACATCGTCCTCGCAAGGAACGCTGCGGAGCTCACTCATCTCGAGCAATACCTTGGTCATTCGAGACATGCGCTCGGTTTGTTCTTGTAGCAGGCCGAGCAGCTCGGCTGTTTCGGGTTGCAAACCGGAGTGCTCGGAGATGAATAGTTCAATCTGTGCTTGCATAAGGGCGAGCGGGGTGCGCAGCTCGTGTGCGGCGTTGCCGGTAAACTGACGCTGTGCAGAGAACCCTTCGCCAAGACGGGCGATCATGTCGTTGAAAGAGGCACTGCATCGTTGTAGCTCGGTGGGCACATCTTCACTGAGTCTGATTTCGCTTAGGTTGTCAGGCTGCACGCGCTCTACCTGGGCGGCAAAATCCCGTAGCGGTTTGAGTGCACGGCCGCTTGCAAAGTATGCCAGCGCGCCGCCAAGGAGTGTGACTCCAGCCGTGATGCGCCAGGCTGTCGTGCCAAAAGACTCCTGTGCGTCGTTTACGACGATCGTGACCTTGTCATCGGGGGTCGCTTTCGTTGGGTCGAACACCTGGGGCGAATCCGCGCCGGCAGCGGTAAAGGCCGAGATGTCGCTGCCGATGGCATCCATGTAGCGCATGCCCGTATAGCCGACCAGGCAGTTCGTCAGCACGCATGCCGCACACGTGAGCAGTGCCGTCATAATCGTTATGCGCCATTGCAGCGAAAGCCCTTTCATTCTCCATCCTCCATAACGTAGCCCTCTCCAATCCGATTGCGAATCGGGTCGTATCCCAAAGCGCTGCGTAGCTTTTTGCGGAGTGACGAGATGTGAACGCGGGTTGCGTTGCTAAAGCTGTTCACGCTGCTATCCCAAACGTGCTCGATAAGCTCCTCTTGACTTACCGGACGCCCCTGATTAAGCATCAGGTATTCCAAGATTCCCGTTTCCTTGCGCGTAAGAGATAAAGCCTCGCTGTCCACGGAAGCGATGCGCGCCTTGGTGTCAAAGCTGAGCTTTCCGCAGGTTAATACTATGTCGCTTTGTGCGAAGCGTCTGAGGGTGAGGCTGCGGATCCTTGCCGCAAGCTCGTCCAGATGAAACGGCTTGGTGAGGTAATCGTTGGCGCCGGCATCGAGTCCGGCGACTTTATCTGATACTTCGCCACGTGCGGACAGAATCAGTACCTTAGTCTCGCAGTCAGTTTTCCTAAGTTCCCTGAGTACGGTCATGCCGTCGATGCGGGGAAGGTTGAGGTCGAGTACCACAAGGTCGAAGGCCTCAACGTCCAGTAGGTCGAGCGCCTCCTGTCCGTCGTGACAGCAGTCGACACTGTACGCCAAGTTCCGCAAGCTGCGCGCGATTGCGTCGCACAGCGCCCGCTCGTCCTCGACGATCAAAATACGCATAACAGTCTCCTTGCACATTTCAAATCGCGCTTAACACGGATTTTATAGCCGATATGGTCCAATGGTCGCGTAACGAAAGGAGTGGTCAGGTTGTTCAAAGCGGTAAAACCCGTGGTACAGGTCGCTTTGTTGATCGTCGGAATTGCCATGGTGTGCTTTGGCGTTATGCGTGGCGAGGCAGATGCCGTGCTGGCCAAAGCGATTAGGCTGTGCTTGGAGTGTATCGGAATTGGATAAAAGAGAAAACACTGCGTCGCATGTTTTGGCTCGATTTCGCGGATTCATTCAGGCGGCGGCGACGCTCGTCACCAACATTCACCTGCCAAACTTTGCCAAGGGCGGCATCTATCAGGGCGCGGGAAAAACAGTCTGCGTACCTGGACTTAATTGCTATTCGTGCCCCGCGGCATCGGGTGCGTGCCCCATCGGGTCGTTCCAGTCGGTGGTAGGTTCATCCAAGTTCAACTTTTCTTACTATGTTACCGGTACGCTCATTTTGCTCGGCGTGCTGCTGGGACGCTTTGTATGCGGCTTTCTGTGCCCGTTTGGCTGGCTGCAGGAGCTGCTTCATAAGATTCCCGGCAAAAAGCTTTCGACAAAAAAGCTCAAGCCGCTCACGTACATCAAGTACGTCGTGTTGCTGTTTGCCGTGGTGCTGCTACCCGTCTTGGTGGTTAACGACGTGGGCATGGGCGACCCGTTCTTTTGTAAGTACATCTGTCCGCAGGGTGTGCTCGAGGGCGCCATTCCGCTGGCCATTGCCAATGCCGGCATTCGATCTGCGTTGGGACAGCTCTTTACTTGGAAACTTGTCGTTCTCATTGCCGTGGTAGTGCTGAGCGTTTTGCTCTATCGCCCCTTCTGCAAATGGATTTGCCCGCTCGGCGCATTCTATGCGCTCATGAATAAGGTGTCCTTGTTGGGGATTCAGGTCGACGCGTGCAAATGCGTCTCGTGCGGCAAGTGTTCAAGGGTTTGTCAGATGGACGTTGATGTGGTCCGCGCGCCCAATCATGCCGAATGTATCCGGTGCGGAAAGTGCATCGGGGCCTGCCCCGTCGATGCCATCAGCTATCGCTATGGCCTGGATGTGTCGGCGGAAAAGCTTCCCTTGACCGCCGATAAAAAGTAAACAAGCTTCGACAAAACGGAGGAATGACTATGAAGCTTTCTAAGATTGCGGCCCTGTTTATGGTGCCGGTATTGGCCTTGTGCCTTGTGGCATGTTCGGCGCCCGGTGGCAATGCGAGCGAATCTGCGAGCTCCGATCCTAAGATCGCAGAACTCACTGCGCAGAAGCCGGCCAATGCCGACGAGGCCGCCGAGCTGTATGCGAAGCTCATGCAGAAGGAGAACGAGATCTTTTCGAGTGATAACGCGCTGTGGGAAAAGGTATTCAACGCGGCAAATAAAGACTCGGCAATGATTGAGGATGGCAGCAATTACGGCGATTTCCTGCTCAAGACCATCGACGGCGCTAAGGATGAGTTTACGGCGGATGAGCTTAAGACGCTCAAGACCGGCGCGCAGCAGGTCAAAGAGATCGAGGACAAGCTCGAGAGCCTGGAGAAGGAGTTCCCCGGCTGTGGAAGCACGCCGAGCGCAGGCGAGAGCGTCGACGCTTCGACCGCGGGCATGACGGCTGGCGCCAATGCTTCGAGCGAGGCGACGAAGTTCTCGGGCTTTACGGGCAAGGACCTGGACGGCAACGATGTGAACAGCGACGAGTTGTTCTCTAGCAGCAAGGTCACCGTCATGAACTTTTGGTTTACCACGTGCAAGCCGTGCGTGGGCGAGCTGGGCGATCTGGAGCAGCTGAACAAAGAGCTTGCCGAGAAGGGCGGTCAGGTCGTGGGTGTCAATTCATTTACGCTCGATGGTAATAAGGGCGATATTGCAGATGCCAAGGATGTACTGAACAAGAAAGGCGTGACGTACAAGAACATTTGGTTCAAGTCTGACAGCGAGGCTGGCAAGCTCACGTCAAACCTGTTCTCGTTCCCGACAACCTACGTTATCGACCAGAACGGCAACATCGTAGGGGAGCCCATCGTGGGCGCGATCAGCTCCGCCGAGCAGCGCGCAGCACTCGACAAGCTTATCGACCAGGCGATTGCGAATAGCGAGCAGTAAAAAACACGTAAAGCATCGCGATGATCGTGCGCCGCTGTGCGAAGTAGTCCGCTACCTTTCAAGATAAGCTCCACCATATAGAGGTCCCACTCGGGACCTCTTCTTTTGGGCGCCGTCCCGTTCGTTTTTTGATGCGGTTCCCTACATTCCTCACTGGCGTCGGTGAAAAATGGGGATAGAGTAGGACAAACGCGTCGAATACGAACGGCGGGGGAGAGCGGGCGAGTGCGCCCGCGTGGGAGAGGTTGCCGTCCATGTTGGAGCTCAAAGGTATTTGCAAAAGGTACGTTACGCAGTCGTTTACGCAGGTGGCGCTCGACAGCGTGAGCCTGTCTTTTCGGGATAACGAGTTCGTGGCCATTCTGGGACCTTCGGGGTCGGGCAAAACTACGATGCTCAACGTTATCGGTGGGCTCGATCATTTCGATTCTGGCGACCTGCTGATCGACGGTATTTCGACCAAGGATTTTCACGATCGCGATTGGGATGCCTACCGCAACAACCGCATCGGCTTTGTGTTCCAAAGCTATAACCTCATTCCGCATCAGACCATTTTGGAAAACGTGGAGCTGGCGCTCACGCTCACGGGCGTGGGACACGCCGAGCGCCGCCAGCGTGCGCGCGAGGCGTTGGAGAAAGTCGGCTTGGGCGAGCACGTGAACAAGCGCCCGAGCCAGCTTTCGGGTGGACAGATGCAGCGCGTGGCCATCGCCCGTGCTCTAATCAATGATCCCGAGATTGTGCTGGCCGACGAGCCGACCGGCGCTTTGGATTCAACGACGTCCGTACAGGTCATGGACCTGCTCAAGGACGTGGCGCGCGACCGCCTGGTCATCATGGTCACGCACAATCCCGAGCTGGCGTACCAGTACGCTACGCGCATCGTCAATCTAGCGGACGGCAAGATCACCGACGATTCCGACCCTTTCGATGTCGCCGACGCCACGCGCCGCGAGGCCAAGCCTACGCGCAAAACCTCGATGAGCTTTGTGACAGCGCTGGGGCTTTCTGCTCGAAACCTCATGATCAAGAAGGGCCGCACGGCCATGACTGCCTTTGCGGGCTCGATTGGCATTATCGGTATCGCGGCGATTCTGGCGCTGTCCAATGGTGTAAACGGCTACATCAAAAAGGTCGAGGAGGATACGCTCTCGAGCTACCCGCTTACGATCTCCAGGCAGGACTACGACCTGTCGTCCATGATGGGCGGACAGGGGGCCGCGGATGACGATACGTCCAAGAACGAGGGTTCGTCCGACGACGGCACCGACGGCAAGGCTCAGGGAACCGATAGGATCCCTGTGGTCACGGCCGTAAAGGATATGTTTGCGAGCGTTAAGTCCAACGACATGAAGAGCTTTAAGGCATGGCTCGATGCCGGTGGCGACGGCATCGATAAAGAGGTCAACGCCATTCAGTACGGCTACGGTGTATCGCCGGTTGTCTATCGTGCCGGCAAGGGTGACGAGAAACCCGTTCGGCTGGTGCCCAATGCCATGACCGAGGCCATGAGCGGAGGCGCGAGCTCGGCGGCAACGGTGAGCATGGAATCCATGGGAACCTCGGTCTTTAACGAGATGATTGAAGACCAGAGCCTGCTCGACAGCCAGTACGATGTCGTCGCCGGTCATTGGCCCACGTCCGCAAACGAAGCCGTAATGGTGCTTTCGAGCCGCGGTACGGTGGGCGACTATACGCTCTACAGCATCGGTGCGCTGGATATCGATGAGCTCAACGACCTGGTTAACAGCGCCATGACGGCTGACGGTAAGATCGAAACGCCCGAGACCGGCGCCGACTTTACCTACGACGATGCGCTGTCCACGACGTTTAAGGTGCTGTCGCCGGCCGATGCCTATCGCAAAAACGAAGAGACCGGCATGTGGACCGACATGTCTGACGACGCCGACTTTATGGCTGCCAAGGTTGCCGACGGTATTGACGTGCACATTGTGGGCGTGGTGCGACCTAACGAGACGGCCAATGCGAGTGCGTTGTCTCCGGGCATTGCCTATACGCATGCGCTGACTCGCCAGCTTATGGAGCGCGCCGCCGATTCGCAGATTGTGCAGGAGCAACTCGACCACCCCGAGACGGATGTCTTTACGGGCAAAACCTTCGACGAACTGCAAGGCGAGGCCAAGCAAGGCGTGGATCTGGGCAGCATGTTCAGTGTGGACGAGGCGGCGCTCAAGAGCGTGTTCTCGTTCGATACGTCTGCACTTTCGGGTGCGGCCGGCGGTATGGACCTGTCGGGTCTTGACTTGTCCGGGCTGGACATTGACCTTTCGGGCGTTGGCAAGGACATCGACTTCAGCGACATCATGGCAAAAGCGCCAACCCCAGATTTCTCGGGTATCTTTGACGGTCTGGAACTCACGCCCGAGCAAATGCAGCAGGTGGGAACACTAGCCAACCAGCTGTTTGAGGGCTTTTTGCAGTCTGATCAGTTTAAGGCGCTGTCGCCCGAAGATCTTAAGGACGCGTCAAAGCTCTCTGCCGCATTCTCGACGTATCTTGAGAATGATGACACAGCTCAGCAAATCCTGGCCCAGCTCAAAGCGCTCGGCGGCGATGCCCTGGCCGAGCGTCTGCAGCAGGCGATGAGCGACTATGTGCAAAAGCAGCTGGCTCCGTATCTGCAGCAGGCTATGGATCAGGTGATGAAGGCAATCAGCGAGCAGATAGCGTCGACGGTATCATCCCAGCTCAAGGCGGGCGCGGTAGGGCTTATGGACCAGGTGGCGACGCAGATGTCTTCGAGTTTTGAAAACCTGGCGGGCGCCATGCGTGTGGATGCGAGTGCCTTTGCTCGTGCCATCCATTTCAACATGGATGCCGAGGACCTGAGTTCGCTCATGATGAGCTATGCCAAGGCGTCGAAGCTCACCTACGACAACAATCTGACCACGTTGGGCTATGCGGACGAGGCAGACCCCATCTCAGTCAAGATTTTCCCGCGTGACTTTGAGGCCAAGGAGCGCGTGCTCGATCACATCGACGCGTACAACAAGCAGGTCAAAGCCTCTGGCCACGATGAACAGGCAATCTCATACACCGACTACATGGGCATCATCATGGGTTCGGTGACCGACATCGTGAACACCATCAGCTTGGTGCTCATCGCATTCGTGAGTATCAGCCTGGTGGTGAGCTCCATCATGATCGGCATCATCACCTACATCAGCGTGCTGGAACGCAAAAAGGAGATTGGCATCCTGCGCGCGATCGGCGCGTCGAAGCGCAACGTGGCCAACGTATTCAATGCCGAGACATGTATCGAGGGCCTCATTGCCGGCGTCTTTGCTATTGTCGTCGTGGTGGCCGTGAGCTTCCCCGTTAATGCCTGGGCGCTTGCGGCCAAGCAGGTTCCGAACTTGATGAGCCTGCCCGTTGAGGACGCGCTGGCGCTCATCGCGATCTCGGTGGTGCTGACGGTCGTCGCCGGCTTGCTACCGGCCCGCAGCGCGTCTAAGAAAGATCCCGTGGAGGCCCTACGCTCCGAATAATGTGGCAAAGGGACAGTCCCCTTGCCACATTGGGGAAGGGACGGCCCCTCTCCTGCGCCTAGCTCGTTTTGCCCATCAATGTGATACGGATGCTTGGATGGGTGTACTCGTCAAACTCGTCCTCGGGATCCGTGTCAAACGAGCAATACGCTCTGATGGGGTCGTCGCTCGTCCTGATGGAGATTCTCTCGTAGAGCGAACCGTTCAAAAAAGCCTGCCTAAACTCTTCGGGGAGCTTTTGCGGTGCTAGGAGCTCGGGACTCACGGTCTTGACGTCTGTGGTTTGGACGACAGAGGAAAGCTCGTCAAAGTCGAGCTCGATGCGGGTGAGGTTGTCCTCAAGGCTCGCATCGGGGTCGATTTCTGCTATGTAACTCACTTCCTTGAGCGTTCCCTTGTTGTCGAAATCCAGGTACGTATAGGTCTTCTGGGTATCGGAGTCGCTGTCGTGCAAGTAGCCGCGGACGTGATAGCCGTAATCTTGATATCGCTCGTAAGGGTCATCGGCAGACACGTACTCGCATGCGGGCTCTAACGTCTTGCGGGCGATGGCGATCTGCTCGGCCGCGGCCGCGGTGTTCTCCTGCATCTCGGTGTTTCCCTGCGCCAGCTGCGGGATATAGGCACCGCATACGATTGCGAGGGGCAGCGCCACAAGCGCGATGATCCACTTTTTTGCACGGGGGATAGGCAAGCCACAGGCCTCCGCCATGGCCTTTGCGTTGGCGAAGCTCTCGGTAAGCACGTCTGCCGCGGTGGCAACGGCGCCTACGGCAGCGGCGACTTCTGCCGCACCGCCTAGATTGCGTGCGGTCTCGTTGTCGCTGTTCTTGAGTAAGCGTGCGGCGGCCTGCGTACCGACAACGCCTGCGATTTGTGCCGAGCGGTCTTTCTCGGTCTGTTCGACGACGAGTCGGCGCTGCATTTCCTTCCATTGCTTGCCGCGCATACCAAAGCGTGGCGCGAGCGTACAGTAGCAGAATATGACGAGCTCGATGGCGGTGAGCACCAGAGCGGTCATCATACCCGTCTCTTGGAAGCCTTCGTGATGAAAGACGATGTCGTCAATCATTTCGAAGGGAATGATCAAAAATGGCAGCACGAATGCCATGGCAAGCGCCGCACCGGCAATCTTGGGGTAGATGCAGTATCGCTGGATGCGCTTGCGTTCTTGTTCGGAAAGTGTAGCCATAGCCGGTCCTTGGTGTCGTGGCGGTCGTTGCGGCGCGCGGCATATGTGACTCAGTATAGAGAATCCCGCCATCGATGAGTGCTCGATCATGCGGCAAAAGTGCTACGGCGGCTCGCTTGCCGCATTGGGACCCTTGCGAAATCGATGTCTAATACTTTCCCGAGAAGTGAACGAGTGGAAACGGGCCCCCGAAGCATCGGCACTTTTGGCGTGCAATTTCCTGCGGTTTTGTCAGTCGAATCCTGCGGTTTTGACGTCTAAATATGTCAATGCTCCGGGGGTCCAGATACAGCCGTTCACTTCTCGGGAAAGTATTAGACCTCGAGATATAGAGGGCGTTAGACTGTCCCTTTGTCACGCGTAAAAGCAAGGAAGTCGCAAGGTCTGGGGCGGGGATGCTGGTATACGCCTCGGATACAATCGAAGCCATGCTAGAAAGAGGCTTCGATGATTAAAAAATCGTTCTTTAATCCGTTTTCGTCGCTGCTGCTTGCACTTGCTGGCTTGGCCTTTTTGGTCGACGTTGTACCGCAGGCGCAAGGTCAGACAGGCGCGTTTGCACCTGCCGTGCTGTTTTTGATGTGGCTGGTCGGCGGCCTGGTGCGCCTGTTCTACGAAAACGAAGCCAAGCGCAGCTTCGACCGGCACATGTTTAAGGCGAACCATGCGGCCGTTTGGAAACGTGTCGACGCTTGCTGGATCCAAGTCGATGCCGACCAGCTTGTGCCCGGCGATGTGATTCGCCTGTATGCCGGCATGCTCTGCCCGGTCGATGCGGTCCTCGCCAAGGGCGACCACATCCTTGTCTCCGAATCGTCGCTTACGGGCGAGAACGGTCAGACCGTCAAGCGAGAAGGGGAGGCCGTCCGTGCTGGAACGACCATCGTTGACGGAAAGGCCTCGGCAACCGTTCTCACTCGCGTTGCCGAGGAGCCGCCCACATCGCCGCGGCGCGCTCGGCTAGGCACGCAGTTTGGCGCTGGTGCCAGGAGCATCTGTGCCGCTCTGGTAAGGTGCATGCTCATCGTGCTGCCGTTTGTCATTATGATTCGAGGTTTTGTGCTGGGCGACTGGGCGCAGGCCCTGCTGTTTGCCCTGGGTACGGCCGTTGGCCTGGTCCCCGAGATGCTGCCAGTCGTCACGAGCGTGTGCCTTTCGGGCAGCGCGCACCGCCTTAAGAACAAACAGGTCATTGTTAAAAACGTTGACGCCATGGAATCACTGGGCTCCATGGACGTGGTGTGCGTGGACAAGACGGGCACGCTCACCGATGACGCCGCAGTGCTCGAGTACTATACCGATATCCTGGGCAACGAAAGCGAGCAAACGCTCAGCCTGGCGTATTTGGAGAGTACGAGCCAGGGGGCTGCCGCCAACCAGCTCAACCGGGCCATTGTCGACGCGTGCGCTGCGCCCGAGTTGCGTCTTGCCGCCAAAGACCTCGCAGGCGCATTTACCCTGCACGCATCTGATCCTTTCGACCACGTCACCAAGGCTTCGGGCGTTAAGCTCGATGCCACGCCTGGGGCGCATGGCTGCCTGGGGCTGCAGGCTCGCCCTGGCAATCACCTAACCATCGTAAAGGGCGAGGTCGAAAGCGTGTGCGCTCGTTGTGCCTGGGCCAGCTTTAAAGGCGAACTCGTCCCCATGGACGCCGCGGGCCGCCAGAGCGCCTATGAGGTTGCCGAGGACATGCGTGCCGACGGCATCAAGGTCCTTGCCGTTGCCTACAGCACAGCGTCTTCGGACTGGGGCGACCTGGTGCTCTGCGGTTTTTTGGGCTTTTTCGATCGGCCCAAGGCAAGCGCTCGCGCCGCCGTGCGCGCGCTATCTGACCTTTCCGTTGAGGTGCGCGTGCTTACCGGTGACTCGGCTTCGGTTGCCCGGTCAACCTGTTCGCGCCTGGGCATTCCTGCCGATAGCGTTATCACCGGCAGCATGCTCGATGCCATGGAGGAGTCCGAGGCGCTTGTTCGCGTGGGGCGTACTCGTGTGTTTGCCGAGCTCACGCCCGCGCAAAAGGCTCATATTGTCAGTCTCATTCGACTCTCTGGCCATACGGTCGGCTATATCGGCGACGGCGTGAACGACGTGCCGGCGCTTACGTCGGCAGACGTCGGCATCGTGGTGGATTCTGCAGCCGCCGAGTCCAAGAAGGTTGCCGACCTCGTACTGCTCGAGCGTGACCTGGGCGTGGTCGCCGAGGGCGTACGCGAGGGCAGGGCCTCGTTCGCCAACGCCTCCAAGTACATTCGCATCGCGTCGAGTTCCAACTTTGGCAATATCTGCTCGGTTGCCGCCTCGAGTATCTTCCTGCCGTTTTTGCCGGCGACCGCTACTCAACTGCTTCTGCTCAACCTGCTTTACGACGCGACCTGCCTGGCTCTGTCGTGGGATAACGTTGACGATGCAGAGATTGCCCGCCCCAGGGCCTGGTCGGGTAAGGGGCTCGGCAGCTTTATGCTTCATTTTGGCTTTGCGAGCTCGGCCTTCGACATCATTACGTTTGCCATTCTGTTCTTGGGCGTATGCCCCGCCGTCTGCGGCGCGCCCTTTGCCGCGCTCGACGCGGCGGGTCGAGCGGCCTTTATCGCGACCTTCCAAGCCGGCTGGCTGCTGGAATGCGCATGGACCGAATCGCTCGTGCTCCTGGTGTTGCGAACGCGCAGTGTCCGCGACGGGGATCGTCCTTGCACACCGCTCGTGGTGATGGTTGCCGTCATGCTCGTTGTCACGGCGCTCCTTGCGCTCAGTCCGGTGGCGCAGCTGTTTGGGCTCGCCACGCTGCCTGTATGGTATCTGGGCATCGTTGCGCTGCTGAGCGTGTTGTATCTTGTTGTTGCTTCGACGATCAAGCGGGTCTATCTGGCCCGCTCGAGCAGCTTGTTCTAGGGCGGTTCTATGCGTACCAACAGAACCAACATCGCGATTACGCCGGCCGAGGCCGCCGAGCTCAGCAGCGCGCTGTTCTCGTCTGGCAGCGCTGCCGCCCTGGAGCTCGCGCCCGTGTTTGCCGATATCGCATCGGGCAAGCTGACTGCTATCGAGCTGGCGGTTGCCGGCTCGCAGGCAAGTGCCGCCACTGGACCCATCGTTATCGGCGAGCTTTCGATCGACCTGGCCTCGCGCACCGTCAAGGTGTCGGACGCGCCGGTCTCGCTCACGCCCAAGGAGTTCGACATCCTTGCCTTTTTGGCGAGCAACCGGGGTACGGTCTTTAGCAAAGAGGAAATCTACCGGGCGGTGTGGCAAAACGAGTATCTGCTCGATGACAGCAACATCATGGCCTTCGTCCGCAAAATTCGAAAGAAGATTGAGCCCGAACCAGACAACCCCCACTACCTGCTGACTGTATGGGGCGTGGGCTACAAAATGGCCGAGTAACGCTTCGGGTATTCGCTCCCATCGATCCAAATAGTCACTTTGACAATCCTTGCCAAATCGCAAGAAAGCCGCAAGAAACCAGCCATGTGCTCGGTCTTGCGGCTTTTCTATTCTGTAGACAGTCGCGGACGCGAAAGAGAGGTGAGGACCGTGAGCGGCAGTGACAGTACCAGTAACGCAGGACGAAGTTGCCGGCGCGGGTCCACTTTGATGGGGGCGCGCGGCTGATTCGCCCTGCGTCCGATCGATAGAACGGAGCGAGGCAATTGAAGAAGATGACTATGCGCCATACGCCGTCTGCGGTTCAGGCGCAAAACGAACTGATGAGGCATCGCGCGGAGGGTCGCATCCAGTATGCGGCGACCATTCCGCTGACGGAGGCCCTATCCTGGGTCGGCTCGAATCTCGGCGGCCTTAATCGCGACGAGGTCGCGCACAGCGAAGCCGACAACGGGCGTAACGTGGTCACGCGTGGCAAGAAGAAGTCGATTGCCCGCAAGCTTGCGGACGCGTTCGTCAATCCCTTCACGGCGATTCTGTTTTTCCTGGCCATCATTTCGGCAGCGACCGACATGGTGTTTCCAGCGTTGTCGATGATGGGCAGCACGCCCGAAGACTTTGACCCGCTGACGGTGATCATCATCACCACGATGGTCGTGCTCTCGGGCACGCTGCGCTATATCCAGGAAGCGCGCAGCGGCAACGCGGCCGAAAAGCTGCTCGATATGATTACGACCACCGTGACAGTCACCCGCGAGGATGCCCCTAGGACCGAGATTCCCATCGACGACGTGGTGGTTGGTGACATCGTGCACCTGTCCGCCGGTGACATGATTCCCGCCGATGTGAGAATCATTGAGGCTAAGGACCTCTTTGTGAGCCAGGCAAGCCTGACGGGCGAGAGCGAGCCGGTCGAGAAGGTTCCCGCGACGTGCACCGAGTCCGATTCGGCAACGTCGTTCGAGAACATCGCCCTCATGGGCAGCAGTGTGATCTCGGGCAGCGCGACGGCGCTCGCCTTTAGCGTGGGCGAGCAGACCTTGTTTGGCTCTATGGCATCGAGCCTGTCCGAGGATGCCGTAGAGACGAGCTTTTCCAAAGGCGTCAATAGCGTCTCGTGGGTGCTCATCCGCTTTATGATGGTGATGGTTCCGTTTGTCTTTATGATTAACGGCGTCACCAAGGGCGATTGGCTTAATGCTGGCCTGTTTGCCATCAGCATCGCCGTGGGCCTGACACCCGAGATGCTGCCCATGATCGTTACCACGTGCCTTGCCAAGGGCGCCGTGGCTATGAGCAAAAAGCAGACCATCGTTAAGAACCTCAACTCGATTCAAAACTTTGGCGCGATGGACGTGCTGTGCACGGACAAGACTGGCACGCTGACGCAGGACCAGGTGGTGCTGGAGTATCACTGGAACATCGATGGCCAGGAGGATTCGCGCGTTCTGCGCCATGCCTACCTCAACAGCTATTTCCAGACGGGCTACAAGAATCTGATGGATCTGGCGATCATCAAATGCACCGAGGAAGAGGAGCAAAACGACCCGAGTCTCACCGACCTTTCCGAGGCCTATGTGAAGGTCGACGAGGTGCCGTTTGACTTTACGCGCCGTCGCCTTACCACCGTGGTGCGCGATCGAAGCGGCAAAACCCAGATGGTCACCAAGGGTGCAGTCGAGGAGATGCTGTCGGTGTGCTCGCATGCCGAGATTGACGGCGGCGTTCACGTGCTGGACGACGAGGTGCGCGAGCGCATTTTGGCAACGGTCGCCGACCTTAACGACGACGGCTTCCGCGTGTTGGCAATCGCTCAAAAGTCCAACCCGTCGCCTGTCGGTGCCTTTAGCGCCGATGATGAGCGCGACATGGTGCTGATCGGCTACCTGGCGTTTTTGGATCCGCCCAAAGAGTCCACGGCCGATGCTATCGAGGCGCTGCGCAACCACGGTGTAGCCACCAAGATCTTGACCGGCGACAATGAGAAGGTCACGCGCACCATCTGCAAGCAGGTGGGACTCGAGGTCAACAACATGCTGCTCGGCAGCGATATCGCCGCAATGGACGACGCCGAGCTCGCTCGTCGCGCCGAGGACGTGCAGGTCTTTGCCAAGCTTACGCCCGATCAAAAAGCGCGCGTCGTGTCCGTGCTGCGTGCAAACGGTCATGTGGTGGGCTACATGGGCGACGGCATCAACGACGCCTCGGCCATGAAGTCGTCCGACATCGGCATCTCGGTCGATACTGCGGTCGACGTGGCCAAGGAGTCGGCCGATATCATCTTGCTCGAGAAGGATTTGATGGTGCTCGAGGAGGGCATCATCGAGGGGCGCAAGACCTACGCCAACATGATCAAGTACATCAAGATGACCGCAAGCTCCAACTTCGGCAATATGTTCAGCGTGCTTGCCGCATCCGCCCTGCTGCCGTTTTTGCCGATGATGAGCATCCAGCTGATCCTGCTCAACCTGATCTATGACTGCAGCTGCCTGGCGATTCCCTGGGACAACGTGGACGAGGAGTTCCTGCGCGTGCCGCGTACCTGGGACGCTTCGAGTGTTGGCAGGTTCATGATCTGGATCGGGCCCACCAGCTCCATCTTCGACTTTATGACCTATATCTTTATGTACTTCGTTTTCTGCCCCCTGTTCGTGAGCCATGGCGTGCTGTTCAACGACCTGGCGAGCGTCTACTCGGGCGCCGCGCTGGAGCAGATGCAGCTGGCCTACATCGCGCTGTTCCAGGCTGGATGGTTCGTCGAGTCTATGTGGAGCCAGACGCTGGTCATCCACATGATCCGTACGCCTAAGTTGCCGTTTATCCAGAGCCGTGCCTCGGCTCCGGTGATGCTGCTCACGATGACGGGCATCGCGCTGCTCACGCTGATCCCGTTTAGCCCGCTTGGCCCCACGCTGGGTCTGGGCGCCCTGCCTGTCGAGTACTTCTTGTTCCTGATTCCGTGCATCTTGCTGTACATGGCGCTGGCGACAAGCCTTAAGAAGGCCTACGTCAAGCGCTACGGCGAGCTGCTGTAGTGGGGGATTGATGCAGAAAGGAGCGTTTGCATGAACTGGACGCAGATTTGGATTGATTTGTTTGGGACTACGGAGTGGCTTGGGCTCAACATGGGCTTTTGGGTGGCCAATGGCGTTGTCCTGGTGATTGTCATCATTATGAATGTCGTCTTTTGGAGCATGAAACCGCTGCCCAAGGACGAATAACATGCATGGGATTGCCTGCGCCGCTGTGCCAAAATAAACACTCGAATGATGTACAAATGTGAAAAAGGGACAGCCCCTTTGTCACATTGATTTGAAAGTTGATGTTGATGATTCTATCGCTGGCCCCCATGGAGGGGATTACCGGGCATGTGTTCCGCCGCGTGCATGCGGAGTGCTTTGGCGCGCTCGATTGTTATTACACGCCGTTTTTGCCGCCGCCGCGGGTGGGCAATCGCTTTGGCGGCAAGGCGTTTAAGGAGGTCGATCCTGCCAACAACCAGGGGCTCAACGTGGTGCCTCAGTTGATGTCCAAGAACGCGGACGAGTTTGTGTGGGCGGCACAGGTGCTCGCCGACATGGGCTATCGCGAGGTCAATCTCAACTTGGGTTGTCCCTCGGGGACGGTTGTCGCCAAGGGCAAGGGCTCGGGCTTTTTGCGCCACTTGGACGAGCTCGAAGTGTTCTTGAGCGATGTGTGCGAACGTTCGCCGTTGCCGGTGTCGGTAAAAACCAGGCTGGGGCTGGAGAGTGACGACGAATACGAGCGCGTGCTTGACCTGTACTGTCGCATGCCGCTGGCAGAGCTAATCGTGCATCCGCGCGTGCAAAAGGATCGTTACACGGGCTCGCCGCGCAAAGCGTTTTACGGCGAGACGCTGGAGCGCGCGCCGTTCCCGGTGGCATACAACGGCGACATCTTTGATCTTGAGGACGTGGACGCGCTGGTGGAGGCCTATCCCGGTACACGCCATGTGATGCTGGGGCGTGGCTTGCTTGCGAACCCCGCGCTGGCTCGCATGGTCAAGGGCGGCCCTGCTGCAACGGCTGCTGAGCTGCAGCGCTTCCACGACACGCTGTTTGCGGCATATGCAGAAGAGATTGGCGGCAACGCGGTCTTTCGCATGAAGGAGTGGTGGTTCTACGCCAAATGCGCCTTCGCTGACCCCGCTACCGTTCACAAGCTCGTACGTAAGACAAAAAAGGTTGACGAATACCGCGCCGCCGTCGAGCGCGTCTTTCGCGAGCAGCCACTCGCACCCATAGCCCGCTTCCACGGCTAGTTGGTCGTTGGGGACGTTCTTTAACGACTAGTCATTTAAGAACGTCCATTACAGTCGAAATTGTCAGCCCGGGACCG
>CABULX010000033.1 GCA_902492545.1 uncultured Collinsella sp.
CTTAGAGGTCCTCGCGCCAGAAGGGCATGCTCATGCAGCGCGGGCCGCCGCGGCCGCGGGAGAGCTCGGCGGAGGGCACGACGAGAAGGTCCAGGCCCTCCTTGTACAGCACGTCGTTGGTGACGGTGTTGCGGGCGTAGACGCAGATCTTGCCGGGCTCGACGCACAGGGTGTTGGAGCCGTCGTTCCACTGCTCGCGGGAGGCCGCGATCGGGTCGCCGCCGCCGCAGGGGATCAGCTTGACCTGGTCGACGCCGGTGGCGTCCTCCAGGACGTGCTCGAGGGTGTCCTCGATCAGGCGGATGTTCACGTCGCCCGGGTTCTTGCCGGCGGTCAGCTCGTAGACGCGCAGGGTGCCCATGATGGCGGGGTGGATCGTGAACTTATCGACGTCGATCTGGGTGAAGACCGTGTCGAGGTGCATGAAGGCGCGCGAGACCGGGATGTCGAAGGCCAGGATGCGCTCGACCTTGGAGTCGGAGTTCCAGAAGATGTTCTGGGCCATGACGTCGATGGCCGCGGCCTGGGTGCGCTGGGAGATGCCGACGGCGAGGGTCTTCTCGTTGATGTTCAGCACGTCGCCGCCCTCGGTGTGGAACTGGCAGTCGCGGCGGAAGTACAGGGAGACGTCCTTGTAGTCGGGGTGGTACTTGAAGACGTACTTGCCGTACAGGGTCTCGCGGTTGCGGGTGACCGAGTACATGCGGTTGAGGTTGACGCCCTCGCCGACGACCGCGAACGGGTCGCGGGTGAAGTAGAGGTTGGGCATCGGGTCGATGATCAGGTCGGACTCGGACTCGGAGTTGACCAGGGAGTCGAGGGTCGTGGACGCCGTGAGGGGCATGTCGATCTCGGCCTTGGTCATGCCGGCCATGGTCTTCTTGACGAACTCGAGGTTGTCCTCGATGGAGTCCAGCTTCTCGCGGACGATCTGCGGCATGTGCTGGCCGCGGATGCCGGCCTCGGCGATGTACTGGTCGGTGAACTCGGCGCGGGCGCCGGGGACCTGGTCGAACACCTCGGCGACGAGGTTCTCGAGGTAGAGGACCTCCACGCCCTGGTCCCTCAGGATCTGGGCGAAGGTGTCGTGCTCCTGCTGTGCGACCTCCAGGAACGGGACGTCGTCGAACAGGAGTCGCTCGAGCTCGTCGGGCGGCAGGTTGAGGAGCTCGTCGCCGGGACGGTGCAGGCAGACCTTCCTGAGCTTGCCGATCTCGGAAGGCACGTGCAGACCTTTCGTCATGGCCTCCTACCTTTCTTTCGGGCCCCTGTCAGGGCCGATTCGTTAGCGCCCCTCCGTGTGAGGCGTTATTGCTGACGACATATTTATATCCAAAATCAGTTCATACTTCCACCTCGCCCCCGAACGGTTTTATATGAGGGGTGAACGGCATACACATATACTTCACGCATGGCACACTTTGATTTAATAAAGTTTATTTACGTGCTTAAACGCGTTTTCAATCCAGATAGCAAATGGAACTAAACTTTATTAAACCACCCTCAAATTGCATATTTCCAATAAAGCTATGAATAGAATTAGCGATTCATACCACGTCTCAACCATTTTCATTTTTATTCAGAAAAAAGTTTGTCCTATTCATTTCTGCT
This sequence comes from uncultured Collinsella sp., assembly GCA_902492545.1. Lineage (GTDB taxonomy): Bacteria > Actinomycetota > Coriobacteriia > Coriobacteriales > Coriobacteriaceae > Collinsella. Next base: position 1,612 of record CABULX010000033.1, read on the forward strand.
AAGCATATTACCGTTTACCAGACGCTTTGTACCGTTCACCGGAAGCTCAGTATAAGGCCCAGCGAATACCGGCTCGCCTTACGGCCACATTTGTAACAACTTGGCTTTTCGGCATAGAAAAACAGTCCCGCTCCCTTCATGGGAAACGGGACTGTTATCGATAATTATAGACAGATTTGAGCGGCTTTGAGAGCCGTCGGAATCCTAGCGATCGAACTCCGCCAGTGCCTCGCCCAAAAGCCTCAGACCCTCGCGCAGAACGTCCTCGCTCGCGCAGTAGCCCAGGCGTGCGCCGCAGGGAAGCTCAAAGCGGCTGCCGGGAACCAGCAGCACTCTCCTCTCGGACAGCAGGCGCTTGCAGAACTCCTCGTCGTCCTCGGGAATATCAAGCTGGATAAACGAGGTAGACACGCCCTGCGGGGCCGTCCAGGAAACGCGATGCTGCGTATCGATCCAAGCCTGCGCGATATCGCGGTTTCCAAACACGATCTTGCGGTTGCGCTCGAGAATCTTGTCCTTGTGCTTGAGCACATAGGTCGCCAGGGCGTCGTTGAACACGCCGCCGCAAATCATGGTGTAGTCGCGGTACGTGCGAATGCGGTTAGATACCTCTTCGTCTGCCACGACCCAGCCCACGCGTGCCGCAGGCGTCGAATAGGTCTTGGACACCGAGTTGGTGACGATGGCTTTCTCGTACACATCGGCCATCGACAAAAAGTCCTCGGTGTTCTCAAGCGGCAGGTACACCTCGTCGCACAGCACATAGGCGCCCACCGAGCGGGCGATCTCGGCAATCTGGCCGAGCGTATCGGCATCAAGCACCGTACCGATGGGGTTCGATGCGTTGTTGATGCAGATGAGCTTGGTGTTGGGACGCACCGAGCGCTTGAGCTCCTCGATATCGGGTTTCCATCCGAGCTCCTCGCGAAGCTCCCAATACTCGACCTCGGCGCCGAGCGTACGCGGGATCTCATAGAGCGGCGCATAGGTAGGCCACTCGGCGATAACGTGGTCGCCGGGCTCGACTACAGCCATGATGGCGTTGAGATTGGCGCCCGTGCAGCCATTGGTCTGCAGGATGTGATCGGGATTGACCTCGCGACGATACAGCTTGGCAACCTCGGCCTTAAACTCCGGCGAACCCTCGATCCAGCCGTAGTTCATCTTCTCGCGGTCCAGGCGTTCATAGAACGTGGCGCCGTCCTGCTCGTCGAGCGCGCGCAGCTCGCCCATGGTAAGCGAGGAGATCGTCGACTGGGCGATATCCCACGTGGCGCTCTTCTCCCAAACGTTGAGCCACTCTTCAACGCCGATTGTCTTGATATCCATGGCCAAGCTCCTTGCAAAAGCAGTCATCCAATCGTGTTGACGTTCCTCATACAAGAATGGGGCGGTGCGAAAACCCGCACCGCCCCATTGGGAGACATCTAATGGCAGCTAGATGTATTTATTAAGACCTGTACGGGTCCTTGAAGACCTTAGAGGTCCTCGCGCCAGAAGGGCATGCTCATGCAGCGCGGGCCGCCGCGGCCGCGGGAGAGCTCGGCGGAGGGCACGACGAGAAGGTCCAGGCCCTCCTTGTACAGCACGTCGTTGGTGACGGTGTTGCGGGCGTAGACGCAGATCTTGCCGGGCTCGACGCACAGGGTGTTGGAGCCGTCGTTCCACTGCTCGCGGGAGGCCGCGATCGGGTCGCCGCCGCCGCAGGGGATCAGCTTGACCTGGTCGACGCCGGTGGCGTCCTCCAGGACGTGCTCGAGGGTGTCCTCGATCAGGCGGATGTTCACGTCGCCCGGGTTCTTGCCGGCGGTCAGCTCGTAGACGCGCAGGGTGCCCATGATGGCGGGGTGGATCGTGAACTTATCGACGTCGATCTGGGTGAAGACCGTGTCGAGGTGCATGAAGGCGCGCGAGACCGGGATGTCGAAGGCCAGGATGCGCTCGACCTTGGAGTCGGAGTTCCAGAAGATGTTCTGGGCCATGACGTCGATGGCCGCGGCCTGGGTGCGCTGGGAGATGCCGACGGCGAGGGTCTTCTCGTTGATGTTCAGCACGTCGCCGCCCTCGGTGTGGAACTGGCAGTCGCGGCGGAAGTACAGGGAGACGTCCTTGTAGTCGGGGTGGTACTTGAAGACGTACTTGCCGTACAGGGTCTCGCGGTTGCGGGTGACCGAGTACATGCGGTTGAGGTTGACGCCCTCGCCGACGACCGCGAACGGGTCGCGGGTGAAGTAGAGGTTGGGCATCGGGTCGATGATCAGGTCGGACTCGGACTCGGAGTTGACCAGGGAGTCGAGGGTCGTGGACGCCGTGAGGGGCATGTCGATCTCGGCCTTGGTCATGCCGGCCATGGTCTTCTTGACGAACTCGAGGTTGTCCTCGATGGAGTCCAGCTTCTCGCGGACGATCTGCGGCATGTGCTGGCCGCGGATGCCGGCCTCGGCGATGTACTGGTCGGTGAACTCGGCGCGGGCGCCGGGGACCTGGTCGAACACCTCGGCGACGAGGTTCTCGAGGTAGAGGACCTCCACGCCCTGGTCCCTCAGGATCTGGGCGAAGGTGTCGTGCTCCTGCTGTGCGACCTCCAGGAACGGGACGTCGTCGAACAGGAGTCGCTCGAGCTCGTCGGGCGGCAGGTTGAGGAGCTCGTCGCCGGGACGGTGCAGGCAGACCTTCCTGAGCTTGCCGATCTCGGAAGGCACGTGCAGACCTTTCGTCATGGCCTCCTACCTTTCTTTCGGGCCTTACTGGCCGAATGTATCAGCGCCCCTCCGTATGGGACGCTGCTTGCTGACAGCTCTAGTTATATCCAAAAACCACCTGCAATTCCACCTCGCCCCCGAACGGTCAGCAAAGTGCGATGAACGGTATATCGCATATGATTCCCCCATGATGCACTTCGGTTCTCTAAAGCAGGTTTTCAAAGGTAAATGTTCTTTTTTCTAAGGTATTAAGCTAGATTGCACAAATATTTTCATGTTTAGGAATTGCATAGCTAAAACGGTTTTCTGCATATCTATGTCGTTTGTCCATGATTCAATTTGAATTCGATTATATTCAGCTCGCGATCATTCTTATTCATACATCCTCACCAGTTGAGTATGGATATAGATTGTTTCCAAACGAGTTGGGCAGTTAGTTGCATGCCTTGGCAGCGTAAGAAGTAGGTAAAGATACCGTTCGCGCGATGCGTCCGTGCCACAGGTCGACTAAATTGAGACAATAGTGATTAGTGTTAGGCTACCGTCCCTTGTGGGGACTGAACGGACAGATGCATATGCCGAGCAAAATCGAAAAGAAGCAAGCCGCCGCAAAGCTGCGCAAACCGCCGCGCGACTTCTCATACACGCAAAACCGAGAGCTCAGCTGGCTACGCTTTGACAACCGCGTGCTCGACGAAGCCTTCGACGAAACCGTTCCGTTATTCGAGCGACTAAAGTTCGTCTCGATCTTCGAGTCCAACCTCGACGAGTTCCTTATGGTGCGCGTGGGCGGCCTGTCCGATCTGGCGGAGCTCAAAAAACAACCTGTCGACAACAAGAGCAATATGACCGCCTCCGAACAGGTCGATGCTGTCATGGCCGAAATGCCCGGGCTCCTTACCCGTTGGGAGTCCATCTTTAAGAGCATCGAGGGCAAGCTCGACACCTTGGGCGTTCACCGCGCCCGCATCGATTCGCTTACGCCCGAGGAGCGCACCTTTGTAACCCGCTACTTCCAGGCCTACGTGTCGCCGGTCATCTCGCCGCTGGTCATCGATCCTCGCCACCCCTTCCCCAACCTGCGCAATGGCGCGCTCTATCTGGCCTGTGGTCTGGACGGCGCCACCGACGAGGAGAGCCTGCTGGGCCTTATCGAGATTCCCGCCTCGATGAACCGCGTGGTCGAGATTCCCTCGCCCACCAGCACCTACTCCTACATCTTGCTTGAGGACGTCATCCTCGCCTGCCTGGACAGCTGCTTTGGCTCCTATAAGCCGCTGGATCGTGCGCTGATCCGCGTCACCCGCAACGCCGACATCGATCCGGACGGCGAGGGCGTCGAGGAGGAAGAGGACTACCGCCAGCACATGAAGCGCATTCTCAAGAAGCGCCTGCGCCTGCAGCCGGTAGTGCTCGCGGTCTCGGGGTCGCTCGAGAAGGCGACGCTCAAGACTATCCGCAAGGCGCTCGAGCTTTCGCGTCGCTCGGTCTTTACCTGCGATATCCCGCTCAACCTGGGCTACGTCTTTGGCATTGAGGGCAAGATTCCCGAGCACCTGCGCAACGAGCTGCTCTTTACGCCGTTTAAGCCGCAGCCCAACCCCACCATCGATATGACCCGCTCCATCCGCGAACAGGTGCTGCAGGGCGACAAGCTGCTCTTTTATCCCTACGAGGCCATGAACCCCTTCCTGGATCTGGTGCACGAGGCCGCCTACGACCCCGAGTGCATCTCGCTGCGCATCACGCTCTACCGCGTGGCCAAGCAGAGCCGCCTGTGCGAGTCGCTGATCGATGCTGCCGAGAACGGCAAAGAGGTCACGGTGCTCATGGAACTTCGTGCCCGCTTTGACGAGCAGAACAACATCGAGTGGGCCGAGCGTCTGGAAGAGGCGGGCTGCACCGTCATCTATGGTTCCGAGGGCTTTAAATGCCACTCAAAGATCTGCCAGCTCACCTACCGCGAGGGCATGGCGCTCACCCGCCTCACGCTTTTGGGCACCGGCAACTTTAACGAGAAGACGGCCAAACTCTACAGCGACTTTATGCTCATGACAGCCCATCCCGGCATCGGTGAAGACGCCAACCTGTTCTTCCGCAATCTGTCGCTGGGCAACCTGCGCGGCGACTACCGCTTCCTGGGTGTGGCGCCCGTCGGACTGAAACCGCTCATCATGCGCGGGCTTGACCGCGAGATCCAGCGCGCCCTTGCCGGCGAGCCCGCCCGCGTGTTCTTTAAGCTCAACTCGCTGACCGACCGCGAGGTCATCGACAAGATCGCCGAGGCATCGTGTGCCGGCGTGCGCGTAGACATGATCATCCGCGGCATCTCGTGCCTCAAGCCCGGTATTCCGGGCAAGACCGAGAACGTGCATGTCCGCTCCATCGTCGGACGCTTTTTGGAGCACGCGCGCGTCTATGCTTTCGGCGTGGACTCGGACATGATTTACCTGAGCTCGGCAGACATGATGACGCGCAACACCGAGCACCGCGTGGAGATCGCCTTCCCCGTGCTCGACCCCACCTGCCGCGCCCTAGTGCACGAGTACATGGGCATGCAGCTGCGGGACAACGTGAAGGCCCGCAGCCTCACGAGCGACGGCACCTGGGTTCCCGTGGAGTGTGCAGAGGGTGAGAAACCCTTCAACTCGCAGGAAGCTCTACTGGAGCGTGCCTATCGCAACGCCGAGGCCGCCGCGCAGCAGCGTGCGCAGGAGAAGGAACGTGTGGCCGAGGAGGCCATTCAGGCCGAGGTTGAACACGGGGCAGCTGCCAAACCGGAAGCGGTTGCAGCTCCCCCGGTGAATGAGCCCGAGGCTGCCGCAGAGACCGCCGTGGAGAAAGCGCCCGAGCCCGCTACCGCGACTCCGGAGCCCGCCGCCGAGGCAAAGCCCACCCCTGCTCCTAAGCCGCAGCCGACCACACCCGAGGTTCAGAAGGTCCAGGCGACTGTCATTGAGCCCGAGCCTGCACCTGCACCTCAGCCCGAGCCGCAGGTCACCAAGCCCGTATCCGAGACGAGCACCCGTCGCGATAAGCCCGCCGGCAAGACCAAGGCCATCGAGCGCCATCGCCCCGGTCGCGTGCGCATAGGCCTGGGCCTGATCGGCCTGGGTCTTAAGACGCTCATTACCGGCAAGACGAAATAGTCGTTTGTAGAAGCAGTTTGTAGAAGCGCCCCGCATTTGAGGAAAGCCTCGGATGCGGGGCGCTTTTCCCTGCTACCATGGTGCGAACAACAACGCGAATGACAGGCAGGAATATGAAGCTCACTATAGAATCGATGACCTACGGCGCCGACGGTCTGGCGCACGCCGACAACGGCAAGGCCGTCTTTGTGCAGGGCGCCGTGGCAGGCGACACCGTCGAGGCCGAGGTCGTACAGGACGGCAAGTCGTTCATGCGTGCCCGCACCACCGAGATTCTGGAGCCAAGCCCCGATCGCATTCAGCCTCCCTGCCCCTTCGTGGGCATCTGCGGCGGCTGCTCGTGGGGCAATCTCTCACGCACCGCTCAGCTTGCCGCCAAAGAGCAAAACCTGTGCTCCACGCTCGAGCGCATTGGCAAGTTCACCCCCGAGCAGGTCAACGATCTTGTCCGGCCCATCCGCCACACCAAGGACGACTGGGGTTACCGCAATAAGATTGAGCTGGAGCCCACTCTCGTTAACGGCCGTGTTCGTCTTGGCATGCACGGCGTCGATCCCAGCGAGATCGTGACCGTCGATTCGTGCCCGCTGTTCGATAAGCGTTTTCCCAAGGCGCTCAAATCGGTCGTCGGCGCGCTCAACTATCTGAGCGGTAGCCACGACCTGGATCTGGAGCGCGTGGGCATTCGCGCTTCGCGCCGCACCAAGGCGCTCGAGGTCGCGCTTTGGACGCCCACAGGCTCCTTCCCGCGCTCACAGGTCTCGCGCGTTCTGGCAGATGCCGCACACCCCACGAGCGTAGTGCGTGTAATGAGCAAGGGCGAAAAGAAAGCCCGCCGTGTCTCCAAAGTCGAGATGCTCGCCGGCGAGGGCTCGTGGACCGAGAATATCGCCGAAGGCCAGATGCGCTTATCTGCCCCGTCGTTTTTCCAGGTCAATACCAAGGGCGCCGAGATTTTGATTGAGCTCGTTATGGACGCCCTCGACCCGCAGGAAGACGAGCTGGCCGTGGACCTATACTGCGGTGCCGGAACCTTTACCCTGCCGCTCGCCCGCCGCTGCGACTTTGTTGCCGCCGTCGAAGCCTACGGTCCGGCCGTGCGCGACCTGCGCCGTAACCTCGAGATCAACAAGCTTGATAACGTCGACGTCATTGGCGGAGACGCGGTGCGCGAGTTCCCCGACCAGGATGCCGATGTCCTGGTGGTCGACCCGCCACGCGCGGGCCTGGCGCCCGAGGCCATCGACCTCATCGCCAGCACGAGTGCTCGCGATGTCGCCTATGTGAGTTGTGATCCGGCCACCCTGGCACGCGACCTCAAGCGCTTTGTCGATGAAGGCACCTTCTCCCCCGTCAAGATCACACCGGTCGACCTGTTCCCGCAAACCTTCCACTGCGAAACCGTCGTCCACCTCAAGCGCAACTAGACTGTTTGCCCAAGACCACGCCCGATGATTTTTCTGGGACGGGGATTAAATAATCAATTTGCACCGAATGATTATTTAATCCCCGTCCCTTTTTAAACATTGGGAAATCGAGCGTGGCAAGCGGAGGTCTTCGGGGTATAAGACGGCTAATTGTATGCCGTCTATGAAAGGAACCCTCATGCCCAGCGTTGCCGTTCTCGCCGCCGATGGCTTTGAAACTATTGAATGCTTGACCATGGTCGATGTCATGCGTCGCGGCGGCGTGCGCGCCACGCTCGTCTCGATCATGCCCACGCGTGAGGTCGTAAGCTCGCTGCAGATCCCCGTGACCTGCGATGCGCTCTTTGATGAGATCGACTTTGACGAGTACGACTGCGTCGTGCTGCCCGGCGGCCTGCCCGGTGCCACCAACCTGCGCGCCGATCAGCGCGTCTGCGACGTGGTCTGCGAGTTCGCCGCGACCAAGTACGTCGCCGCCATCTGCGCCGCCCCGTTTATCCTGGGCGAGCTCGACCTGCTCGAGGGACGCCATGCCACGTGCTTCCCTGGCTTTGAGAAAAGCTTCCCCGAAGGCGCCTATACCGGCGAGAAGGTTACGCAAGACGGCAACATCATCACCGCCAGCGGCATGGCCCAGTCGCTCCCCTTTGCGCTTGAGCTGCTGCGCACGCTCGCCGGCGACAAGGCCGTCGAGAAGGTCGCCGAGGGCATCCAACTATGATTTTGGCTTCGCAATCGCCGCGCCGCATCGAGTTGATGCGCGAGGCAGGCTACAACATTCGCGTGATTCCCGCGGATATCGACGAAACGCCCTTTGATGGCGAGGCCCCGCTCACGCTTGTCGAGCGCTTGGCACGCGCCAAGGCGGCTGCCGTTGCTGCCGAGTATGCCGAACCCAATGAGCTGACGGTCGCGGCCGACACCATCGTCACCTTTGACGGCAAGATTCTGGGCAAGCCAGCAACCGAGGACGAGGCGCGCACCATGCTCCGTGAGCTTTCGGGCCGCACGCACCAGGTCGCAACCGGCGTCTGCATCGTTAAGGCAGGCGATACGGCCGCCCCGCATGCCGCCGAAAGCCTGTCCTTTGTCGATGTGACCGACGTGACGTTCTACGAGCTCACCGACGAGCAGATCGAGCACTACGTCGCCTCGGGTGAGCCCATGGACAAGGCCGGCGCCTACGGCATTCAGGGCACAGGAGGACGCATGCTCGTGCACGATATTTCGGGCGACTTCTATAACGTGGTGGGCCTACCCATCGCCCGCGTCGCGCGCGCGATTCAAAAACTCTCGTAATTGCATCTGGCGCTGGGTATCCCCCGGCGCCTACAATTTTGGCGTACCGTACGGATCCCGACCGGGCACAAGGCGCGGCGGAAAACCGATAGGAGTTAAACATGGATACACTGCTCGAGGCCATTGACGTCTGCGATGTCGATGGCTTTTGCTATGGCAACTATACGGACGAGGAGGCCGGCACCGGTTGCACCGTAATCGTGGCACCCGAAGGCGCCACCGGCGGCGTTGACGTTCGCGGCGGTGCCCCAGCATCGCGCGAAACCGACCTGCTGCGACCCGAGAACACCGTCGACAAGGTCCACGCCGTCTGCCTTTCAGGTGGATCGGCCTTTGGCCTCGAGGCTGCAAGCGGCGTCGCTCGCGAGCTTGAGAGCCGCGGCATCGGCCTTCCCGTCGGCCCCACGCAGGTGCCTATCGTGTGCTCCAGCTGTATCTTCGACCTCGCCTTTGGTAACCCCACCGTTCGCCCCGACATTGAGGCCGGCATCGCCGCGGTGCGCGAAGCACTCGACAACACCCCCACCAAGCTCGAACAGGGCAACGTGGGCGCCGGCACGGGTGCCACCGTCGGAAAGCTCATGGGCCCCGCCACCTGCATGAAGGCCGGCCTTGGCGCTGCCGCCGTGGCGCTCGGTCCCGTTAAGGTAGGCGCCGTGGTTTCGGTCAACGCCTGCGGCAACGTGGTCGACCCCTTCACCGGCGAGTGGGTCGCCGGTATGCGCGCCGCAGCCGATAGTGACCAGATCGTCGACATGGAACTCGCAGCCTTTGCCGCCGCCGGATCCATGCAGATGCCGCTCGACCGCACCAACACCACCATCAGCTGCATCGTCACCAACGTGGAACTCACTAAGGCACAAGCCACCAAGGTCTCCCAGATGGCCGCAGACGCCTACGCCCACGCCATCCGTCCCACGCACACCACCAACGACGGCGACACTATCTACACCCTCGCCAGCGGCAAACTAGGCGCCCAGGCAAGCGCCGCCGTTCCCCTAGACTTACTGGGTATGCTCGCCGTAAGGGCCCTACAGACCGCCATCGTAAACGGAGCCAAAACCGCCAAAACCTCCCACGGCATCCCCGGCGCCGCGAAGTAGCCTAACCTGACCGGTTACCCGGTGGGGCTTGGTTATGTTTGCTGCTCTACAGTCCTGGCTCGCACGAAGAACACATTAAGTGTTCTTCGGCTCGTGCGGAACTCGCGACAAACATAACCAAGCCCCACCGGGCAACCTACCAACCAGATTCTTTTCAGCCCAGGCCCCTGTGTACCGCGCGTCGAAGATCTTCAAATTCAGGCAGCCTGACAATCGATTCTTATAGCAGAGGCCCCTTGGCCTTTAGTTTGATACAAGTTCCGCACGAGCCGGAAAGCACTTAATGTGCTTTCCGTGCGAGCAGGACTGTTCGCAGTAGCAAACTAAAGGCCAAGGGGCCCAGTCAACCTATCAGCAGCGATTACTCAACAGTTAGTTGAATTTGAAGATCTTAGAGGCAAGACGGTATAGGCCGAGCGTGGTTTTGTCTCCGGCCCGTCCGCGCAGATTGGTGAAGAACCCGACCACGCCGTAGCGGGCACGACGATACATGCGCTCGTCGTAGGCCTTCAAATCATTCCACAGCATCTTTAGGCGCTCGTCGGCGCAATCTTCCTCGGAAAGCTTGGTGAGAACCGAGCAGATCGCCATCATCATGGTGAAGTAGCCCATCATGTACGAACGCAGACGCGACGACTCAACATCGCTGTACAAGTGGTACGACTCCATCATGATACGCGTAACACGGAACTGCTGGTCCAGACGCTTGACCATCGTTGCCTCGTTGACGCTCTGACCTTCGCGACCGATAAAGTAGCGGTAGAGGTCGATGTCGGCGTAGTACATGGTCTTGCAACGCGGCAGCGGCACGTAGGCGTAGATGTTGTCCACGTAGAACGTGTGTGCCGGCATAGGCAGATTCGACTCGCGCAGCACATCGGTGCGATAGCACAGGCTATGCATAAGCAGGTTCTGATCGGGACGGAAGTGTCCGATCTGGTCCCAAGAGAAAATCTTTTTGCGCGGCAGGGCAAACTTGTAGCCAATCGCGGTATGCGTGCCCTCGTAAACCTTCTCGTACACGTAGTTCGAGATAAACAGGTCAACGCGCTGGTCGCGCTCCTCAAAGCCACGCAGAATCGACAGCATGGTCGAAAGGGCAGCGCCGTCAAGCCAGTCGTCCGAATCAACAACCTTGTAGTAGGTGCCCTGCGCCTCGCGCAGACCCGAAAGGACGGCAATACCGTGACCGCCGTTCTCCTGGTGCACCGCGCGGATGATTCCAGGATAACGGGCCTCCCACTCGTCGGCCTTGGCGGCCGTCTCGTCCTTGGAGCCGTCGTCCACCACGATAATCTCGATATCGGTGGCGTAATTGCTCCCCTCCAAGATGGAGGTGATGCAATGGTCCATGTCCTTGGCGGCGTTATACGAGGGAATACCGAATGTTATGACTTTATGCATGGCAGGCGATAATCTCATCCGAAAGATCGAGGGCGGAATTGGTCACAGCGTCCATATCGTAGTAACGATACTCGGCCAGACGACCCACCGGGTGGAAGTTCGTCAGGTTCTGGACGCGCTCAAGATAGCGCTCATAGAGCTCACGGTTCTCGGGCTCAAGAATGGCGTAGTACGGCGTCTCGCCCGAGTCGGGCGTATAGGCCTTGGAGTACTCCTTCATGATGGTGGTCTTGCCGGGCAGGACCTGACCGGTCATGTTCTTGAACTCGGTGATGCGCGTGTAGTCCTCGCTCGTGGTGTAGTTGACGGTGCCCACGGGCTGGAACTGGTCCATATCGAGCGTCTCGAACTTCATATCGAGCGTGCGGTACGGCAACGCACCCAAGTCGAGGTTGAACAGCTCGTCGAGCGGGCCGGTATAGACAATCTCGCCGCCGTAGACCTTGCCGTCGATCTTGACGGTGGTCTCATCGATCTCAAAAAGATCGCGGGCGTCCACGTCGCAGAACACGTCAATCAGGTCGTGGTCGAGCATGTGCTCAAAGAGCGCCGTGTAGCCCTCCTGCGGCATGCCCTGGAAGGGAGCTTGCGGGAAGTAGCGGTCATCATCGCCTACAAAGACGGGAACGCGGCCGGTGATCGAGGGGTCGATCTGGTCGGGCGTCTGGCCCCACTGCTTCATGGTGTAATGCAAAAAGACGTTCTCATAGACATAATCGGCGACCTCGGCAAGATCCGGGTCGTTCTTCTTGCGCAGCTCCATAATGGGCACCTTGACGTCCTTGCCAAAGGTCTCCACGAGCTTTTGGTACAGCTCCTCGCCGCGCTCATCGCCAAAGGCAAGCTTGAGACTCGCATGGTTGAAGGGCACGGGCATAAGGGTACCGTTGATGTTGGCGAGCACCTTGTGCTGGTAGTCCGTCCACTTGGTAAAGCGCGACAGGAAATTGTGGACGCGCTCGTTAAAGGTATGGTAGATGTGCGGACCATACTCGTGGACCAGGATTCCCGCCTCGTCAGTGCAGTCGAAGGCATTGCCCGCAATGTGGCTACGGCGCTCCAAAACGGCAACACGATAGCCGATGGTTTCGGCAAGACGGCGGGCGCAAACGGCACCGGCATAACCGGCGCCGACAACGATCATGTCGTACGCACCGGCATTAAAGCCTTCAGGCAGGCCTGAGGTAATCTGCATCGATACTCCTTGTCAAAAGCCACGTGCTCGTTAGCTGGGCTTTTCTCGAACATTCTTCGAGACATATTTATCAGAGCGATTATAGCGCTAATGCGTCCTATAATGAGCTTGCCACACAAGGAAAGCTCAAGCACCGCGGCGTACATTATTGAAAGGTAAACCCGCTAGCAGCGGGTTTATTCGTGAACAGCCGGGCGCCTGGAGCTTAGTGAAACGCTTGTAAGGAGTAACATGAGCGATTTCCTTAACCGTATGAAGTCTGCCGCCAAGGCCGACCTTAAGACGATCGTCCTGCCCGAGGGCGAGGATCCGCGCACCATCGTCGCAGCCACCAAGATCATCGAGGAGGGCCTGGCAAAGCTCGTCATCCTGGGCAACCCCGACGAGATCGACGTTCCCGGCGCTACCGTCATCGACCCGCGCAATGCCGAGAAGCACGAGGAGTACGCGCAGAAGTTTGCCGAGCTCCGCGCTAAGAAGGGCGTTACCATCGAGCAGGCTCGCGCCCAGGTGATGGACGCCACCTACTTTGGCACCATGATGGTCAAGATGGGCGACGCCGACGGCCTGGTCTCCGGTGCCTGCCACTCCACCGCCGACACCCTGCGCCCCGCGCTGCAGATCCTCAAGACCGCCCCGGGCACCAAGCTGGTCTCGGCCTTCTTCGTAATGTGCACCGACACCCCGCAGTTCGGCACCGACGGCACGCTGATCTTCGCCGACTGTGGCCTCAACATCAACCCGTCCTCCGATGAGCTCTCCGAGATCGCCATCGCCTCCGCTCACTCTTGGTCCACTTTCATGGGCAATGTTGAGCCGCACGTGGCCATGCTTTCCTACTCCACCATGGGCTCCGCCGGTGGCGAGGTCGCCAAGAAGGTCCAGGAGGCTGTGAAGTTCTGCAAGGAGAAGGCTCCCGAGCTCGCCATCGACGGCGACCTGCAGCTCGATGCCGCTATCGTCCCCACCGTCGCCCAGCTCAAGGCTCCCGGCTCCTCCGTCGCCGGTAAGGCCAACGTGCTCGTGTTCCCCGACCTCGAGGCCGGCAACATCGGCTACAAGCTGGTCCAGCGCTTCGCCGGCGCTGACGCCTACGGCCCCATCCTGCAGGGCATCGCCAAGCCGGTCAACGACCTGTCGCGCGGCTGCTCTGCCGACGACATCGTGGGTGTCGTGGCCATCACCGCCGTCCAGGCTCAGATGGCTGAGTAGCGTACGCACTCGCCCGAAGGCCGTACGGGCTAACCCCTGAAAACGTCCTCGACCAATGAAGCGCCCCCGTTCTGCTCCTTCGGAGCTACGAACGGGGGCGCTTCTGGTCTGCGGAGTGTTTTCAGGGGTTAGCCCGTACGGCCTTCTACTGCCACATAGCATTCAGGGTATCTGGGGTGGGCGGCGGCTTGGCTACGAGCTGGGGCTGAAGATCTGAATGATTGGATGCCGTTGCCGGGAGCGCAGGCATTGCTGGTGATGACCGCTTTGGGACTGGAATTACTGCCTGCTAGCAAAAAGGCCTCCGGAGCTGTTGCTCTGGAGGCCTTTCGTTTACTTGCAAATGCGCGCGCTAGTTTTTCTTGGTTAGACGCTCGACGTCGTGGGCGATCATGTATTCCTCGTCTGTGGGGATGACCATGACCGTGACGGAAGAGCCGGCGGCGCTGATGACCTGCGGACCGTAGCCCACGGCCTCGCGGTTCTTGTTGTTATCGATGCGCACGCCCAGCCACTCAAAGCAGTCGCAGAAGGCCTTGCGGATCGACCAGTCATTCTCGCCGATGCCAGCGGTAAAGGTGATGGTATCCACGCCCGCCATGGAAGCAATCATGGAACCGGCCTGCTGCATAGCCTTGTAGGCGAACATATCGAAGGCGAGCAGGCAGCGCTCGTCGCCCTCGGAGGCGCGTGTACGGATGTCGCGGGCGTCGTTGGAGATGCCCGAGATGGCAAGCAGACCGGACTGCTTGTTCATCATGTCGTCGACTTCCTGGTAGCTGTAGCCGCCCTCGCGCTGCAGGTAGCACACGGTGGCAGGGTCAATGGAACCACAACGGGTGCCCATCATCAGGCCGTCGAGCGGCGTGAGCCCCATCGTGGTGTCGCGGCAAACGCCGTCCTCAATGGCGGCGAGCGAAGCGCCGTTGCCCAGATGGCACGAAAGCAGGCGGTGGCAGCGCGAGCCCAGGATCTCCTTTGCCATCATCCACTCGTAGCGGTGGCTCGTACCGTGGGCACCGTACTTTCGCACGTGGTACTTGTCGCACACGTCCTTGGGCAGCGCGTAGGTGTAGGCGACCTCGGGCATGGTCATGTGGAACGAGGTATCGAAGACGGCGACGTTGGGCAGCTCCGGATACTTCTCGCGGCAATACTCGATTGCTGCGGCCTCGCCGTAATTGTGCAGCGGGGCGAGCGGGGCCACCTCAAGGATCTTAGCCATGACCTCGTCGTCGACGACCGCAGAATCATCGAAGTGCCAGCCACCCTGAACGATACGGTGGCCGATGCCATCGATTGTAAAGTCGGTCTTCTCAAGCTCCTCGAGCACGCGAGCGATAGCAGAGCGATGATCGGGGAAGGGAGCCTCCTCGGTCTGCTTGGCGCCACCGTTCTCGGAGTGGCCAAAGATGCCCATCTCCGAGCCGATACGCTCGCAGTTGCCCCTGGCGAAAACCTCGCGGGTATCGGTATCCAAAAGCTGATATTTAAGGCTCGAGCTGCCGGCGTTGACAACAAGTACGTTCATGAGACTCCTTCGTGATTACAGTACGGTCGGCAAACCCATAGGGCGGCCGTACCCTTAATAAGAAGTTATCAGAATTCAATAAATATCTATTAAACTCTTCGCCCAAAGAGCATAAAAGGGGGCTGAACGGCACAAGGCCATCCAGTCCCCTCCCCTTGCATCAATTACTTGCCGCTGACGATGCGCTCGACGTCGGAAGCGATCATGAACTCCTCGTCCGTGGGGATGACGAAAATCTTGACCTTGGAATCCTTGGCGGACAGGCACCAAGCGCCGTCGCCACGCAGGGCGTTGCGGGCATGATCCATCTTGACGCCCATAAAGGCCAGACGGTCGGCCACGCCAGCGCGGACAGCCGGAGCGTGCTCGCCGATGCCGGCAGTAAAGACCAGGGTGTCCATGCCGCACATAGAAGTGGCCATCTCGGCGGCCTTGGCGGCAATCTTGTAGACGAACATATCGAAGGCGAGCTGAGCCTCGGGGTCGCCGGCAGCGGCGAGCTCCTCAACGTTGCGGCAGTCGTTGGTCTTGCCGCCGGTCACAGCCAAAAGGCCGGACTTCTTGTTCATCATCTCGTCGACCTCGTCGAAGGTGTAGCCGCCTTCGCGCTGCAGGTAGCACACGGTAGCAGGGTCGATGGAACCGCAGCGGGTGCCCATCATGACACCGTCGAGCGGGGTGAGGCCCATGGTGGTGTCCATGCACTTGCCGTCCTCGATGGCGCACAGGGAAGCGCCGGAGCCGATATGGCACACGACGACCTTGCGAGCCTCGCCGTTGGTCATCTCGGCGACCTTCTTGGAGATGTAGCGGTAGCTGGTGCCGTGGGCGCCGTACTTACGGATGTGCAGCTTGTCGCAGACGTCCTTGGGCAGGGCGTAAGTCTTGGCGACCTCGGGCATGTTGAAGTGGAAAGCGGTGTCGTAGACCGTGACGTTGGGCAGGTCGGGATACTGCTCCAGGCAGTACTCGATAACGTTGGCCTCGGGGTTGTTGTGCAGCGGCGCCAGCGGAGCGACCTCGCGGATCTTGGCGAGGACGTCCTCGTCGACGAGGGAGGAATCGCCGAAGTACCAGCCACCCTGAACGATACGGTGACCAATGCCCTCGATCTTGACGCCGTTGGCCTCGAGGTCCTTCAGAACGACCTCGATGGCGACCTTGTGGTCGGGGAACTCGATGTTCTCGGTCACCTTCTTGGAACCGTTGGCAGCGTGGGTGAAGGTACCGCCGGTAAAGCAGACGCGCTCGCAGGAGCCCTTTGCGGACACCTTGTGGGACTTGGTATCGATGACCTGATACTTAAGGGTCGAAGATCCTGCGTTGACGACCAGAACGTTCATGTGTCTCCCTACTAACAGGCGGTGTGGCGCCGCCAGGTTACATACGCTTCAATAATAAACCCAAACGCCCTCGCGCTCGGGTTTATTGCGTTGATATATAAGTTATCGGTGCCTAAATACTCATGGCCTTTGACTTGTAAGACGAAATAGCGCGGGGATATACACCAGGGAAGAAATCCCGAGCGCAACAAGCAATACGACTCGAATGCCCGCGATGCTGCTCAACGCAGCATTGAACAGATAGAAAAGGATGGCACCCACCGCCACCATCTGGCTTTGGACCGAAATCAGTGAACAGCGCATCGAAGAATCGACAGCATTTTGAAAAATTGAGTATTTAATTGGAGCAAATAACGAGTACGCGACCGTCTGCAGTACATAGAACACGGGCAGCAAATAGACCGGAGTAAAGGGAATCAAAAACAGAGCAGCCAGGGAAAGGCGCACGATGCCGCAAATACGCGCAAAACGGCCCTTGTCGACATGAGCAATCACACTGGGCACAATAAGCCCCATGGAGGCCGAGGCAAGGAGCTGGACCGCAATGATCACACCCGAAGCGACGGCATTCATTCCGCGGCCCGCAAGCAGCAGTGAGAAAAAGTCTTCTAGGGCGACAAAAGCAAATGCCTGAGAACAGTCCATGATGAACGCTGAACGAAGAATGCCATTACACGCAATAGCGGCACCGATCATCTTCGGGCTAATTCCACGCTCAGGTACCCCCGCAGTGCTCCCTCTTCGCATCTCAGGAATGCAGACAACGACAACCAACGTCAACACCATTGCGATGATATCTGCCGAAAGACCAATGAGATATGCACCGACAGACGAAATGAAACCGCCCACGCAAGCGGAGATGGCATAAGAGGCATAGAAAACAAATCGCTCAACGACATTAAGTCTTACGAGCTGGTCCTGAGAGACGCCGTCAATGTAAATCGCTTCTATGGATCCGCTCAGACATGCAACGGCAAAACCTTTGAGAGCGAACGCACCGATTAAAAGCAGAGGGGAACGGACGAGCAGCAGGGCGGCGTAGTATCCAAGCATCCCCACGACGCCAACGAGACCGCTTGCCTTTCGTCCAAACCTATCAGCAATATAGCCAGTGGGAACTTCGAGGATGAACTTGCTCACTTGATATGCAATCATCATGCTAGAAATCGCCACTGGTAGCGCGCAGAGATGTGGTGTAAGAGGCGGGGCATGCCCCGCCTCTTACCTTTCTTGAAAGGGAGGGGACACCGCCTAGAATTCGTCGTTGGAGTAATGAAGGT
>CABULX010000034.1 GCA_902492545.1 uncultured Collinsella sp.
AGGCACGACTCGCCGACGCTCCAAAGGCAGGGCGCCCAAAAGAGGTCCCTATTGCCGTGTAAAGAAACGCCAGGGCATATCGTTTTGACATATCGGCCATTGAGTTCTCTCGATTCGCGACGCACTGCGTCGCGAATCGAGAGAAACCGTCTCAACCCCAATGATTCGGTTAGGTCCGCACACGCTTGCGCAATGAACAAGCAAAGCATGTTTGCCGCCGGGCTCCCCCAATTCGGATTGCACTGCGTTCCGAATTGAACCTGACACGCTGCCGCAGGTTATCACGAATTCCCGACAGAGCATAAAAGGAGCTTTCCATGACAGACAGACCGAAAACAACGCTGCGCGATTGCATCTATGGACTTGCCGTCGGCGACGCGCTGGGCGTTCCCTACGAGTTCAGGCCCCGCGGCACGTTCGAATGCACGGACATGATCGGCTACGGCGCGCACGGGCAGCCCGCCGGCACCTGGAGCGACGACACATCTATGACGCTTGCTACCTGCGACTCGATTAGGGAGCTCGGGCATATCGACACCGCAGACATGCGCGACAAGTTCGTAAGCTGGATTGCCCGTGGCGAGTATACGATCGACGGCGTTTTCGATTATGGCGGCACGACCGCCCGCGCCCTGCACGCCGGCAAAGGAAGCTCCGGCGAGTGCGACAACGGCAACGGATCGCTCATGCGCATCGCTCCCCTGGCGTTCACCGATGCGACAGACGAAGAGGTCAGCGAGGTCTCCGCGATTACGCACGCCCACAGAACGTCAACCGAGTCATGCATCATATTTGTCGAACTGATGAAGGATGTGATGAACGACGCGCTCCCCTCGTGGGCACTTCATCTGAAAGGCGTTCCAGAGCAGGAAATCAGGTCAGGTGGCTTCGTCCGCGACACGCTTAAGGCAGCCACCTGGTGCTTCGTCAACACCAGCAGCTACGAAGACTGCGTGCTTACCGCCGTCAATCTGGGAGACGACACCGACACCACCGCAGCAGTCGCCGGCGCCCTCGCCGGCACGGCATACGGTCTCAAAGCCATCCCGCAGGAGTGGGTCAATACCCTACGCGGTAAAGAGCTGATAGAGCAGTGTTTGTTTTAGGGCGCACTCACGATAGAAACTGGCCAGGAGACGCCATGGAAAGAGAGATCGCAAATATAGACGAGTTCCAAATGGACGAGAACGGGATTCCGCTATTTCCAGCAGGACTGAAGGAAGAAGCCAACCTCTATGTCCTCCCCGACGGGCGTTACCTCCCCTGCGGGGTCTACAGGGCCGCGGACGGCGGTTCGCTCATTTATGAGCCATCCGAACTCAGCTTCTTCGGGCAGATGCTTGCTCAATTCAAAGAGAGCTAGAGGCTTGATTGCCCGTTAGATCGGCACTGTTCCAAACCATGGGGCGGGTAGGATGTCTCTCACCGCGGCCTGTGAGGTAAAATCTTGACTGCCGCGGAATCCGCCTGCGGGCAACGCTCCGATCTCCGATTGGGGTGAAGCCTATGAACTTGTTTCTTGAAATCCTGCGCCTCTCGATGTATGTGACCGGCATTGCCCGGAACCTCTACGCGATCTGGCGGGAATATAAGCAGTAACGGATAGCGAAGGGAGTCATGAAAAGGGCCGGTTGCAGCCGGCCCTTTAGACGATAATACCTGCGTTGCCCGCGCTTCCGAAGTGTGACTAGCTGAGGAGCGGGTTCCGCGGCACAACCTGATTTTACCCAGTGAGGCGGGTCTTTTGCAGTCGCTCCACTGTTTATTTACATCTGGCGCCATCGGCATACAAGACCCGGAGGGTTACATATAGGCAAAAAACCTTAGCTCCTCCGACTCGGTTTCAGCTTAGCACATTGGGGCGAACTAAACGGCAGGCGCGCATCTCGGGGATACGCAAGCAGGCGCTAACAAGAGTAGTAAGTGGCTTCAAGATACGGACCATCTCACAGGTACGGCACCGATGAGTTTGCTATACCGCGGCACCCAACAATTCCTCATTCGCAACGATATCCTGCCGCGACATTAAAAACTCCTGCACGGCCAGCCCGCCCTAAAGAGCGAAACCCAGCGGTTGACGTCGCCGAGCTAGAGTTACCCAGCGATTGAACCCGCGTTCAGTCTTTAGCGCTTAACGTATTCAAGAAGTGAATCGCAAACCACCATGTATCCGGACCCGGGAATGGAAAAATAGACAATGCCATCCGCATCCTGCCATGCGACGATGCCATCAACGCCCGTTCGCTCCAGGACATACCAAGCAGGGTCGATGTCGGGCCAGTTTCCACGTTCCGCTCGCGTTGCTCCAACAACATCAAGCCTCGGCGATTTACAGATACCCGTGAGCTCGTGCCCATTGACGCTGGCAAAGGAGCAGGACTCGAGGTAGCTTCTATATTCCTTCGAAAAGCTCAACCCCAGCTTTGCCTCGGCCTCGGTAATCGCGCCGGAATCAGCCGCGCCCAGACATCTGAAGTTCGGGAGCCCAGAAAGGCCCCGGTATACGTCACTCATCCCAATACCCTACTATTCCAACACCTGCGCCATGTACTCCCAGAAGGCTTTCCTCCGGGCGTCCCAATTGTTCCCATGGGCGTGTACGCCGGACTTCGTCAACTTATGCCAAATCTTCGAGTTCCCTCCGAGCCTATGCTCCTCCTGCGTAAGGATTGCCAGGGTCGAGTCGATCTGTTGCCCGATATGGTGCAACTCGTAAGGATCCCCGGTAGCGGGATCGAGTGCCGCCAGGCCCTCCTTCATCCTCTCAAGGTTCGTACGCCCCATCTCATCAGTAAAGGTGAGATCGATATCGCGAATAAGAGCCGTCTTGCCGTTGACCATCTTGGGGGTAAGCCCTGCGTTTTTGATAATCTCGTACTGATCCATGTCGTTAAATTGCTTGAGGACATCGAGCGGGAGCCCAGACTCCTTCTGAATGGACGCGACTTGGTCCATCGTCAAGCCACCGGTGGTGGCACCCCTTAGAGCCAGGGTTTTCTCGACGCCTCCGCACAGCGCCCCACCAATCGCGCCCCACTTGAAGCCTTCGCTGCCGCTAAAAGCACCGGCCTTCAGAGCCTCATCCATGTCACCCGTCTCGATACCCTTGAAGATGGCAGCAGAAACGCCGCCGATGGCGCCGGAGGACAGCGCGACCACCGCTCCGGACTTGGCCGAGACAGCAAATATCACGCTTGCAGCAGGCGCCCCGGCAGTGCCGGCAACAGCGGATACCGTGACACACACAAGGATGACCCCCGTGCCGACGGCGATGTTCCTCAGCACCTGGTCGTAGGTGTCATCGTAGCCCTCGAATGCCTTGACAGTGGTCCGGCCGTCTTCACCGAGCGTGAAGACGTAGTGCTCGCCGCCGAAGGCTTCCTCAAGATCAGCAAGCGTATAGCCAAAATAAATGTTCGACTGAGTGTTGTAGGAGAGCTCCTCAAGATATTCTTTCGAGACATATGTTGTCTGAACGTTCTCGACGTAGTACTCATCGGAATCAATCTTCTGGACAAGGTCAGAATATACGGCATCCGCCACGTAGCGCTGAAGATCAGGGTCGGAAAGGGCCTCGAACTCGAGGCCTGCCGTCTGAATGGCGGCGACCTCATTCACCGACCCGTATGCTCCCACGCCAGACGACCCTCCAGACTGCTCGGTGGAGGACGCGCAGCCCGGAAGCCCGGACACTGCCATCACGATGACGAGTATCAGGGTAATGGCTCGCCTCATCGCCCATCACCGCCTTCCTCGCCATCGAGATCCGTATCGGGCACAGCGGGCCCAGATTCGCTGGAAACGTCAGTAGCAGCTATCTTCTTGCACCGAGCTATCACGATGAACGCGAGGATGAGGACTACGCCCACAGCAAGCAGGACGATAACAGGGCTGCCCATGCTGGCGGCGTCCCCGTTCTTGCCGGAGACCGCATTGGCCGACGCGTCGGTCTTTTTCGAGGCGGACCTGAACGACCCGTCGTCTTCGACGGTCGCGCCCTCCGCAATCCGCTCCTGGGCCTCGGCAAGTGTCATGTTGTTGGCAACCGAAGCCTTCATGGCATCGTTTGTACCCACATAGATCCTCTTGGTCGTGGCCTCCTCACCCGTATTGGGGTTCTTCACGGTCACCGTGTATATGCCCTCGTCTTCGAACACCGCGCCGTCGGTCGCCGTCTTGTTGAAGCGCACGTCCTCGGTAAGGCCATCGCCGGTGTTGTTGAGAACCTCCCTCTTCACACTCACGTCAAGGTAGTGTGAACCAGCCATGTCAATCCGAAAGCCACTCGAGGTGACCGAGCCGTTGAACAGCTCGTTATTCGTCGCAGTGTCGAAGAGGAACATCATGGTGTTGCTGTTACGTACCTTGAACTTGAAGAAGATGCGGTAGTTGTTGTAGACCGGCCTGAACGGCAGGAGGCCTGGCGACTCGATCTCGTAGTCGAGAGCCACCTCGTAATCACCCTCCTCGTACATGTCGATATGGGTGTTGGCGCCGACCTTGACGCTCGAAAGGTATTCAGTGCTGACGGTGGGCTCGGTTGAGGCGTTCTGGTAATCGGTGTGCTTGGTTATGAGGGCACCGTGGCCGAAATCGGTCTTGGGAATGCCGAAATACTCGTCGTACCCGTTTCCATCGCCGGAGATTTTTCTTTTATCGTCCCCGTTCAGGGAATCGATACTCTGATTGAGCTGAAAGCTGAGCTCAACCTGATCGCCACTGTTTTTAAGAAACACAGGGACATCGTCGCCCGCTCTGCTCGTGAAGCCGCTGACGACGAACCTGCCAAGCTTCCATCCGAAGTGGGGATCCCCCTCTTTGATGCTGTTGGATTCCGAATAGCCGTTGTCCAGGCCCGTGTTGACGACCTTGTCGTAGTAGTACTTGTTGTCCTCGGAACCGTTGCTGCTTGAATCATCCGCCAGTGTGATTGTGGGCAATGTAACCGATAGAGCAGCGACGGCGCACAGCACGGCAAGCAACGCGCGTTTCATTCTCATTCAAGCGCTCCTAGCACCCGTTTCGACAATAAAAGTCATTATACAGAACGCCGCCAGCACATCGAAAGGGCAAGGGAGACTACGTCGGAATAAGCCCAAGCACGGCGCGCACCGAGCATTTTAAGGCGTTTACATACGACGCCGGGCACAGCCTGCCCGTCACGCCGCAGTGCCGGATTACGTCATCTGCAGGCGAACCGCAGCGATTATGGATGCTCACCATCAGCGCGACAAGCGTATTGACCCGACCTACATTCCAACCGAGCGCAGGCTGGACGCCCAACGCCGGCAAGCTGAGCAACGGCGCCTTCGCTCACCAATTCGCGCAGCGAGCCGTCCTTATCGATGAAATAACGGCGGAAGCTCTTGCCGATGAGCGCGAGAAGCACAACGGGTTGTTGCGCACCGACGCCTCAGTGCCAGCTCAGTGAACCACAATTATTGAGATGCGGCTGCCCCGGCGGTGTAGTTGCGGGAATCGCGCTGGATGAACTCCACGTCGTTAGCCATCCTGCCCTTCCGATGAATACCATCAAAATTGACCCCATGCACGAAGCTCCCAAGCAGGAGTGACCCCAGCCACCGTCTTCATCATCCAGGTCATCATCCAGGGCGACCACAAATCAGTTGGAAGCTGAATGCCGGTTTCAAGGGGCGCGCTAGAATGGTGGAAAACCAGCAGCGTTGACCATACCAGCAGCGTTGACCATACCAGCAGCGTTGACCATATAAACGACAACCATCCGGAAGGAGCTTCCGTGAGACTCTTCGACAAAGGCTTCGACCCATTGGCCGAAATTCAGAAAACGGCCGACTCTGCCGGCAAGGCAATCGGGGATGCAGCCGGCTCCATCGGAAAGACAATCGGCGACGTCGTTAACACAGCCGACTCCGCAGCCGTTGACATCGCTGAAAAGGCCAGTCTAGTAGCCGGTGGCACTGCCAAGAGCATCCAAGAGGGCGCATCGTCGGCATTGGAGAATGCCGGAACCCAGATTAAGCAGATCAAAGAAGACCAAGAGAACCATAAAAATAACTTCACGACGATTGGGTCCCTTCAGCCCGTCGTAAATGTAATCAACGATGCCGCGGTGGCGCTTGACGACAAGAACCGCACGATCAAGGAAAGTACGATTCCCGAGGTCGTGGCTGGCGCCCTGGGCGCAGGCGTTGGAGGCGCTGGCTCCTTCATGGCGCTGTACGGCCTCGGCTCCGTCGGTCTTTCCGCCGCAGGCATCACGTCAGGTCTTGCGGCGGCCGGTGGCATCGTGGGCGGCGGCATGGTCGCGGGCGTCTTCGTGCTCGCGGCGCCGGTGGCCATCGCAGCCGGCGCGGGCGTCGCGGTCGCGTCCCACCTTAAGAACAAACAAATGGGCCAGGAGAAGGAACGCCTGTACAAAGAGGCGCTTGCCAAGCACCAGGCGATTATCCAAGCGCTCAAGGACGAGTCAGACGCAAGCGTTGAGCGCCTCGAGTACCTGCAGTCTCTCAACGTCCTGCTCGAAAGGGCGGTGCGAGACCTCAAGAGCGACCTGGCAATTCAAGATGAGTAGGTACGAATACTCCAACGGCGAGAAGGAGATCAACGCCGTCCTTGCCCACCAAGACGACCAGGTCAAGTCGATTTCATTCCCATCGGCCGAAGAAATCGAGAGCCGCATTGCCAGCAGTGAGAAGCTGCTGGCGTCACTCAGCTACGACCTCCCTCAACGCAACAAGGACGCAAAGCCCGTCCGCACCGGCCAGCCGCTCGTGGCCCCCACATGGAATCAGATACTCGACGAAGCCCTGCAAGCGGGCAACGGGTCTGCCGAGCTCGAAGACCTCTTCACAGAAGAAGAACTTCAAGCCAACCGCGAGGAGGTCCTGGCATTAAACGAGCAGTACAACCAGATTCATCGCATGGACGCCGTCGACGTGGCCATAGCCGCGAGCGCCGGCTTTCTAGCCGCGGCCGTGGACATCCTACTCGTCGGAATCCCCCAGAAGACCCACGACGGCCTGAAGGCGGGCCCACTCTCCGATTACATCCGCGACTACTTCGACAAGCGTTTTCCGCCCAAAGAGATGGAAAGGCTTGCAAACTCCAAGATAAGCAAGGTTCCCTACGACGCTCAGGACAACAGAAGCACTGCCATGCGGGTGGAAGGCCTCTCGGCCTACTACCACAGGCTCCTATCCCTTGGACACGACCCACTGCTTGGCTTCGTCTTCGGCGTGTCGGACATCCTCACGGGCAGGATGACCACCATCGATAAGAACGGCAAGATCGTATCCCAAGTGATGGAATGCTACACAGGACGCAAGGAAGCCGATATCTTCGCCGCTATCGCAAAGCAGATCATCCATCTCAAGTCGGACATCACAACCTCCATGGGCTTGCCCGCACCGCTTATGGGGCTGTTCAACCTCATGCAGTTCGGCAGCATAGGCGAAGAAGAGCAGACGGTGGCGGAAATTGTCCAGGGCATGTATTTCGAGGGCTACGATTTCATCCACTTCTGCTCAACCTCGATCCCCGTCGCCATAGTCGAAGTCGTGGTCAGGCTCTGTTACACGATCCGCAAGGTAAAAGATGGGTCGACCATAAAGGATGTCATCCCGTTCTCAACCGAACCCAGCAAGAATCCAAAGCTTGCAACGATGCTCTTCACCGCCCATTGCACGGCCACAGCCGCGAACGCTGGAAAGCTAGTCTTCACCGAGAACCCCATGGCTATCAACTACCCGCAATGGATTGCGTTCGCGAAATACAGTTACCAGCAACTCAAATGGGTTGCTATAACCAAACCTGCCGAGCGTGACTGGTTCGTTCACAAAGCCACCGAAGGAGAGCTGACAGACGCCTACGATGATATCGACCAACTCTTTGGCGAAATGTGTCCAGAGACTGTGGTCATCGGTTAGCTCCTCCATCACCGAACAAATAGGGCTCTATTTTCTGCAATCGGCTAAGATATCCGACAAGATGCCGGACGAGCCGGAAGGGACTGACATGTACATCCACCTCAGCAAGGAGGACAGCGAAAAGCTGGACAGCCTCATGCGTGAGTATGAGCAGACCTTCCATGAGGGGCGCCACGCTTACTGCATGCGCGACCCTATCGCCGAGATAGAGAAGTACCTGAAAACCGGCAAGCCGTCCAAGATCAAGCCTGAACCCGGAGCGGTCTACTAGAGCAGTTTCAGAGCCCCTCTATTTTTGATGCTGCCACCGCGGGCAGACAATTTTAGAAGACATCGGCAAGCATGATATTGCTCAACGTTAACGTTCCGATCGAGGACTTTTAATGAAGTGCCCGGCACTTCCCCGCAACACAAAAACGGGGCAGTCCGCACTCCTGCGAGCTGCCCCATATCCCTGGCTATCGCGTCATAAGACTAACCAGCACCGCTCCCCTACTTCCCAAATAGCGCACCCAGCAGACCGCGGCGTTTGGGCTTCTCCTCTCGGCAGGAGCCCTCGGCCACCGC
Source organism: uncultured Collinsella sp. (assembly GCA_902492545.1). GTDB lineage: Bacteria > Actinomycetota > Coriobacteriia > Coriobacteriales > Coriobacteriaceae > Collinsella. The sequence goes on from CABULX010000034.1 coordinate 8,475, forward strand.
TGCAACCTGGCGCGGTTGCTCGCCGCCTCCACGGCGCACGATCTGGTACAGGAAGGGCGATTTAACGTATTTGACCTCGATGGGCGTGGCGTGCACGGTGCTCTCGCCGGACAGATGCAGGCTCGGGTTGAGCGGCGCCACGATATGCGTTTCGCGCTTGTCGCTAAACACCACCGCGGCCGCACGACCCGTCTGGCCGTTTACGGCAATGCGCACCTGCTCACCATCGCGGCCATCCGTCGCCGGACGATCGACAAAGTAGACCGGCACCATCACCAGGCCATCCTTATGCTTGCGGGCCTTGCGCGCCCAAGTTCGGATGCTCTTTTTATTGAGCCCCAGTACGGCCTCGGCATCGTTGCCCGCAACGTCGAGCGCCAACTTATCAATGACCACCTGGTCCTTGGTAGATGCATCGACGGAGACGACGCGGAAGTCGCCTTCCTGCATGGCGGGATCGAACGGACCGACCTTGGCAAAGTCCCACGGCTCCAAAATGCCCATGAGGCGAACGTCCAGGTAGTTTGCTCTGGGGTATGCCCAGTCGAGCACCTCGTAGTACACCAGGGTTTCCTTGCTCAGGCCCTTGCCCGGGAAGCTCGCCATCATGCGCAGGTCCGCCAGCGCCATGGGGAAATAGAAGAGCATCATGTCGTTTTGGATCGCATCTTCCACGTCGTGCCCGGCAAAGGCATCCGGATACTGGCGCACCAGCTGCAGCGCGTTGGCACGTGCCTGCTGCGGCGAGATTTCGCAGGGAATACCCTGATCCGGCACATACTCCGCACCCACGCCCATGGTCAGACGCTTGCTAAACGTCCCCGGCTTGAGCAGGTCGGCAATGCCGATCTTGTTGCCGCAGGACGGGCACTCAAACACACGCTGCGTTGACTCGCCCTCAAAGGACGCTCCGCAGAAGGGGCAAGGAATGCTCACATGCGTGGCCTCTTGGAACTCCTGCGCCGTGCCGCGATCCTCCCACAGCAGATGTTCCAGGACCGACTGATTGCGCCAGTGCGAATTGAAGAAATACCAGTCCGGGTCCTCCGGGCGCTCGAGTTGCGACACATGCGTGAGCTTGAGCAGTCCATTCACCACCGTCAGCGGCGTATGGCGAATGCCCAGGGCGCTCTTGGGCTCCCCCGCATCAGCCTGCCACGGAACGACCGTGCCGCAATAGGCGCACTCAAAGCTGCGCTTAGCCTGGTGCGAGTACATAGGGCCGCCGCAGTTTTGACATTTAATGGCAAACATCTCGTCCATGGAAACGTCCTCCTTTGCACAGGGGCTGTCGACATTAAGTATGTCGAGCAAGCAGGCACATGCCCATACCCATGTGGCCCAAAATGGACCACCCAGGCAGACGAGAAGGCTCGCTCGTTAGCACCGGCAGACTATTGCTGCATTTTCTGAGCATCGGTGCACGGCGCCCCCGCGCGAGCTACACTATCCCCTTAAACATGATTGTGAGGACGACCGCTATGCTATTTGTAAATCGGCTGGTACATACGCTTGTTCCCGGCAGCGAGAGCGAGCCGGTCGATGCATCTTGCCGCACCAACGCGGGCTTTTCCGCAAGCCTCGTCTGCATTGGCCTCAACATCACCCTGTGCCTGGCCAAGGGCATCGCGGGCCTGCTCGCCGGCTCCGTCTCCCTCATCGCCGACGCTTTCAACAACCTCTCCGATGCCTCGAGCAACATCGTGAGTCTGCTCGGGTTCCGCCTCGCCAGCCGCCCGGCAGACGAAGGCCACCCCTATGGCCACGGTCGCTATGAGTACCTAGCTGGCCTGTTCGTCGCCGTCCTGGTTTGCGCCGTCGGCATCAATCTGATCCTCGAGTCGGTCACTAAGATCATCAAGCCTTCCCCCACTGCATATTCGGTGCTCTCCTTAGCCGCCCTCGTCTTGTCCATGCTCGTTAAGCTCTGGATGGCAGCGTTCAACCGCACGCTGGGCGATCGCATCGACTCGGAGACGCTCATCGCCACAGCACAGGACTCCAAAAACGACGTCATCACCTCGGGCTCGGTCTTGGTGGCGGCGCTTATTTCGCAGACGACCGGCTTTGACCTCGATGGCTGGGCGGGTCTGGGCGTGGGCATCTTCATCTGCATCAGCGGCATGGGCCTAGTGCGCGACGCCATCAGCCCGTTGCTGGGGCAAGCGCCCGACCCCAAGCTCGTCCAGGCAATCCGCGACAAGATCATGTCCTATCCACAGGTCTTGGGCACACACGACCTGATGGTGCACGACTACGGCCCCGGTCGTCAGTTTGCCAGCGCCCACGTGGAGATGCCTGGCGAGGGCGACGCATTTGAGCACCACGAGATTCTGGACACCATCGAGCACGACATCAAGCGCCAGATGGGCATCGATATCACGCTGCACTGCGACCCCATCGCCACCACTGGCGACGACCTGCGCGGCTGGGTCAAGCGCGGCGTCATGCAGATCGATCCCGCGCTCTCCATCCACGACCTGCACGAGCACGACGGGTTCGTTTCGTTTGACCTGGTGCGTCCCGACGGCTTTGACATATCCGACGAGGAGCTGCTGGAGCTCGTCACGCGCATCGTGCACGAGCGCCGGCCCGACGTCTCATGCGTCGTCACGTTTGATTCGGGCTTTAGCTCGCCCGAGCGTCCGGCCGAGCAGCTGTAGCCCCGCTCCGCTCGTCCGCTAGTTTCCCTGCGCGCCCGAGATGCCGTTTTGCAGGGCGTTCCAGGCATCCGTCGCCATGCCGCCCAAGTTCTGCGCGGTATCGCCCAGATTTTGTGCCGTGTCGCCCAGCTCTTGCGCCTTGTCTCCCAACTCCTGTGCCTTGTTGCTCAAGTCCTCCAGCGTATTGGAGCTCGAACTGTCGGTACCGCTTTGGCCGTCGGACGAGTTGCCCGAGCTGTTCTTGTGCGTGAGTTGAATTTCGAGGTTGCCGTTGTCGTCATAGTAGGCAGAAGTAACGACCCAGTTGGCATCGACGACGGGCGTTGAGCCATCATCAGTCAGGACCACGGCATTCGAAAGATCGGCGCCGCGCGACTTGAGGATCTTCTTGGCGTTGGACCAGTACTGCCCCGGGATATCGCTCAGATCGACGGCGCTAGACGAGGCGGACTCAGTTTGCTCGGCAGTGGCATCGGCCGTTGAACTCCCTCGCTTGTTGAGCATGCCCGACACGATGGCAAACACAACCGACAGCGCAAAGAAGATCGCCAGCACGATGAGGATCTTCTTGATCACGCTCGACGAACGCGACGGCTTCTTCTCCTCGTCCTCGCCATATTGCGGAATCGACTTGGGGTACTCGCGATACGGCTGGCGCGACTCGTAGCGAGGCTGCGCCGTGCGAGGCATATACGTCGTCTGCTGAGGCTGCGGAATGGGATTCTGCGGCAGGTCATCATAGGGATTCGGCGTCGAGGCGGCATAAGAATCCTGCGGCGCGTAATCAAACGGGTCCGGAGCTGCGTTGCCATAGGGGCCTTGCGAAGATGCAGCGTAAGAATCCTGCGCCGTGTCACCATAGCCCATAACCCGGGTGGGCTCGGCAGAAGGCTGCGTCGCGGCGGGGTCGGTATAACCGGGGTTGGGAACAACGCGGGTCGCATCGGCGCTATCGCCAGCCTGCGCAGAACCGTAGCCGCCCATCACGGTTGTCTTGTCCTGATCCATGCAACGATTCCTTTCCGTCGCGCGTGAGCCTCAAGTTATCCATGCATTCTACCCGCGCAAAAGCCTATGATGGACGGAGCCCGTCGGTATCTACAAGACATGCGCGGGCCTAAGGATCAAAAAGCCCCGCCGGGCCTTGTGGGCGCGGCGGGGCGGGCTAGCAGCTATGGACAGCAGGCTTAGAACAGGCCGGTGATGTTGCCGTCGTTGTCGACGTCGATGTTCTCGGCCGCGGGGACCTTGGGCAGGCCCGGCATGGTCAGAACACTGCCAGTCAGTGCGACCACAAAGTGGGCACCGGCGGAAACCTTGAGCTCGCGCACCGTGATGCGGAAGTTCTCGGGAGCGCCCAGGGCCTTGGCGTTGTCGCTAAAGCTGTACTGCGTCTTGGCCACGCACACCGGCAGGTTGCCAAAGCCGTTCTCGCGCAGCTCGGCGAGCTGGCGCTTGGCGGCCGGCGTAAAGTCAACGCCGTCGGCGCGGTAGACCTTGGTGGCAACAGCCTCGAGGGCATCAGCGACATCAGCGCCGTCCTCATAGGCAAACTTGAGCTCGCTCGGCTGCTCAATCAGACGCATGACCTCATCGGCCAGGTCGAGCGCGCCCTCGCCGCCCTTGGCCCAGACCTCGGAAAGCTTAACGTTGACGCCGAGCTTCTGGCACTCGGACTCGATGAGCGCAAGCTCGGCCTCGGTGTCCGTCGGGAAGCGGTTGATGGCGACCACGCAGGGCAGACCATAAACGTTCTGGATGTTGTCGACGTGACGCAGCAGGTTGGGCATGCCAGCCTTGAGTGCCTCAAGGTTCTCCTCGTTGAGGTCGGCCTTGGCGACGCCACCGTTGTACTTAAGCGCACGAGCGGTCGCGACGACCACGACGGCGCTGGGGCGAACGCCCGTCATGCGGCACTTGATATCGAGGAACTTTTCGGCACCCAAGTCGGCACCAAAGCCGGCCTCGGTAATGGCAACATCGCCAAAGCGCATCGCCATACGCGTGGCCATGATAGAGTTGCAGCCGTGGGCAATGTTGGCGAAGGGACCGCCGTGGACAAACGCGGGCGTGCCCTCGAGCGTTTGCACCAGGTTGGGCTTGAGCGCGTCCTTAAGCAACGCGGCCATGGCACCCTGGGCCTTAAGGTCGCGGGCACGGACGGGCTCGCCGGCAAAGCTATAGCCGACGACAATCTCGCCCAAGCGTTCCTTGAGGTCGCTGATGCTCGTAGACAGGCACAGAATTGCCATGACCTCGGAGGCGACGGTGATATCGAAGCCGTCCTCGCGCGGCACGCCCTGGGCCTTACCGCCAATGCCGTCGATGACGTGGCGCAGCTGACGGTCGTTCATATCGACGACGCGCTTCCAAGTGATGCGCTTAACGTCAATACCGAGCTGATTGCCCTGCTGGATGTGGTTGTCGAGCATGGCGGCCAGCAGGTTGTTGGCAGCACCGATGGCATGGAAGTCACCGGTAAAGTGCAGGTTGATATCCTCCATGGGGATGACCTGAGCCCAGCCGCCGCCGGCAGCACCGCCCTTAACGCCAAAGACGGGGCCGAGCGAAGGCTCGCGCAGGGCCACGGCGCTCTTGATGCCGCGACGACGCAGGCCGTCGGCCAGACCGATGGTCGTGGTGGTCTTGCCCTCGCCCGCAGGCGTTGGGTTGATAGCGGTCACGAGGACGAGCTTAGCCTGGTGATCAGTCGGCTCGTTGAGCAGTGAATAGTCAACCTTAGCCTTGTCGAAGCCGTACGGAATAAGGTGCTTAACGTCGACGCCGGCGTTCTTGGCCACCTCGGTAATAGGCAGTGGCGTGACAGAACGTGCGATTTCGATGTCAGTAAGCATGGGCGGTCCTTTCGTTACCGAATGAGAAAAAGACCAATTCAGCATAGCACGGGCGCGCAATAGTAAAACGCCCATAACCGATGAACGGCGATATGTTTACCCGATGCCCAGCGATAGCCCAACAGCCCGCCAAAACAAAGCGCCCTAAACGGTAGGTTCAATCCCCAGGTGCTCAAAGGTGCGAAGGGTTGCCTGACGGCCCTGCGGCGTACGAATCATCAACCCGCACTGCAGCAAATAGGGCTCATAGACATCCTCGAGCGTGCCCGGATCCTCGCCCACCGCGCTGGCAAGGGTCGTAAGTCCCACGGCACGACCGGAGAACGTCTTGGCGAGCGTCTCCAAAATGCGAATATCCATCCAGTCCAGACCGAGCTCATCGATCTCGAAGAACTCGAGCGCCTGGCGGCAGATATCGAGCTCGATGGGGCCGTTGCCGCGCACCTGTGCGTAATCGCGCACGCGCTTGAGCAGGCGGTTGGCAAGACGTGGCGTGCCGCGCGAACGCGAGCCGATCTCGAGTGCACTTGGACGGTCGATCGTCACGCCCAGGATAGTCGCCGAGCGCGTCACAATCTGCGCGAGCTCCTCGACCGTGTAGTAATCCAGGCGATATGAAATGCCAAAGCGGTCGCGCAACGGGCCGGTCAACATGCCTGAGCGAGTCGTTGCCGCCACCAGCGTAAACTTGGGAATATCCAGGCGAATCGAGCGCGCCGCCGGACCCTTGCCAATCACGATATCGAGGGCAAAGTCCTCCATCGCGGGGTACAGGACCTCCTCGACCGAACGGTTGAGACGGTGGATCTCGTCGATAAACAGCACATCACCCGGCTGCAAGTTAGTAAGGATGGCCGCCAGGTCGCCCGTGCGCGCGATGGCAGGGCCACTCGTGGTCTTGATCTGAGCGCCCAGCTCGTTGGCGATAACGGTGGCCAGCGTGGTCTTGCCCAGGCCCGGAGGACCCGAGAAAATCACGTGGTCGAGCGTCTCGCCACGGCTCTGCGCCGCTTCGATCAACACGCGCAGACTCTGCTTGATGTGCTCCTGGCCACAGTAGTCGTCCAGGCGCTGGGGGCGCAAAGTGCGGTCGACATCGAGGTCCTCGGCCGTCAGCTCCGAGCCCACCATGCGCTCGCCGTGCGCCATGGATGCCGCCGGCGAGTTGCCGGGCGTCGCCCACAGGTCCTGAGAGTCATCGGCTTCCCACATCACGCATCCATTCCGAGTCGCTTAAGCGCCGCGCCGAGCAGATCCTCGACACGCATATCCTGCCCATCATACCCGCTCAGGGCAACATCGGTCTCCTGCGGGCTAAAGCCCATGGAAAGGAGCGCCGCACGGGCATCATCGATGGCCGAGGGAGCGGCAGCGGGCACGGGCATCGCAACCTGGCCGGGAATCACGTCGACCGGCACAAAGCCCTTATCCTTGGCAAAGGTGCTCTTGAGTTCCAGGATCAGGCGCTGAGCTGTCTTTTTGCCCACACCGGGTACCTTGGCCACGCCCTTGTCGTCCTCGGCCATCACCAGAGAATACAGCTGCCCCACGGTATAGGTGGAAAGCACGGCGAGCGCCAAGCGCGGGCCAACGCCCGAGACGGACACGAGCCGGTCGAACATCGTGCGCTCATCCTTAGAGGAAAAACCGAAAAGTGTCATGGCGTCCTCGCGCACCTGCATACGCGTGTAGAGGCGGACCTCGCCGCCGGGCGTCGGCAACGTGGCCGCAGTGCTGCCCGAGATGCCGAGCTCAAAGCCAACGCCCGACACATCGACGACAGCAGAGCTCATCGTGGCCTCGACAAGCGTTCCATGGAGCTGGGAAATCATCAGTATCCGGTTCCTCTCTGTTGATAGAACTCGCCACCGGTGAGGGCGCGGGTGCGGCTGAGGTTTACGTGGCAGATGGCGCAGGCCAGGGCATCGGCGGCATGGTCGGGATGCGGGTCGTGATCGAGCTGTGTGAGCGTGCGTACCATGTAGGCGACCTGCCGCTTGTCCGCGGCGCCGGTGCCCACCACAGCCTGTTTGATCTGCATGGGCGTGTACTCGCCAATCTCGAGCGCGCATTCCGAAAGCGCCACAAGCGCAGCACCGCGGGCATGCGCCGTGGGGATGGCGGAACGAACGTTGGCGCCAAAGTAGATGCTCTCGACAGCAGCCGTGTCGGGTCGATAACGCTCAACGACATCCTTAAGGTCATGGGCGATATGCGACAGGCGCACCGCGAGCGGACTTCCGGCACTGGTCTCGATGCAGCCATAGGCACGGCAGCGAACCTCGCCACGCCGCTCCTCGATAATCCCCCAACCCGTATGAGCCAAACCGGGGTCGATGCCCAAGATAACCAAGCCGACCTCCCCTCGCCACAAGCACAGCGCAAGACAAGGCCCCGCGCATCATTCACGAACGTCTGTTCTAGAATAACACAACGCTAGCCCTATAAGTCAGCCGAGATCGAATTGTAGGTTGAGTATACGCAAGCGAGCGCCCGCCAGAGCGAGCAAGGTGCCTTGAAAGAGGAGGGCATTGACCTGGCGGTCATGTCCGACGATTGAAAGGCAGATTGCCGCTCTGGCGGGCGCGCAGCGACCTAGTTCTGAGAGAAGAACGGAAATTGTCGGGGATCAACCGGCGGATGCGGCATCGGGCCACCCTGGGGCCCACCCTGCGGGCCACCCTGGCCGCCCATCATCTTATCGATGGCGTCCTGAACCTCGCCCTCGAACTTTTTCATTCCCTCGTGTAAACGACGCTGACCATCCTCAGAGCGCAGCTCCTCCATCTGCTCGGGCGAAATACCCAGTAGCTCGCCCAGCACGCCCATCATCTCGTTTCGCACGCGCTCGCTCGTATCCTCGTCAGCAAAACGGCGCACCTCGGCGCGCGCCAGCGAATCGACCGTCATACGCTCCTTGCCGTTAAGCCCCAGGTCGGACCACGCGAGCATGTACGGCCAGGCACGCTCGGCAAACGAACGGGCCGAGACGATCGGCGCCATCGGCAACATGCGGCGGGCAGCTTCACCCTGTCGAACGAGCATCAGCAGCAGCGAGCAGGCCTCAGGCTTGCCAGCGGCCATCGGGATGTCGTCGAAAGATCGATTGCGGTCCACGTGCGCCTCGAGCGCCCCATCGACCTCACCCGGCTCAAGCCCGCCGAGCAGCTGTGCCGCGCGGTCGAGCATATCGACCGGACCGTCGAGCGTCGAGAGCGCCTGCGCCAGCACGCGCTCCATGCAGTCTTCCACCGCGTTGAGCGTCACGAGCTCTTGGGGCACCACGGCAGACGTGCGGTTGCGCACACGTGCCACAAACTCAAGCGTCGACAGGTACACATCGCCAAAAGGCGCGTAATCGCCCTGATAGCCGCCGCAAAGCGTCGGCGCCGCCAGCGCGTACTCGGTTTTTGACAGCGGGCTCAGCGCCATCGCACCCAGCTCGAGCGCCGTGTCCTCCAGCATGAGGCCCAGCGTGCGCGAGCGCAGACGCTCGGCATCACCCGCCGACACGTCGCGATCGAGCACACGCGCCGCATCCGGTGCATCGCGCTCGACGGTACGAATGTGCAAGCGCTCGGCGATTGAGCGCACGGCAGAACAGCGAGCGGCCTCCGCCTCCTCCTGCGCCGGCGTAAAGATGCGATTGCGCCCCAGCACCAGGCCAATCACATTACGCGGACCCAAGGCATCGACGGCGAGCGCCGCCAACAGGGACGACGGCAAATCGCCCTCGAGCGCCACCACGGCACGCGACGCACCGCGGGCGCGGGCATTGTCGCGTACGGCAAGCACCAGCGCCTGCCACAGCCACTCCTCGGAGCGAAACTGGGGCAGCTCATGGTCCTCCAGGGCATCGAGCATCACGCCGCGCTGAATCTCCTGAACCAGCAGGCTCTCCTCAAAGCACGGCGCCTGGGCCACCACGCGCCCGCAGTCGTCGAGTACAAACGACCCGCCGGTATACACCGACTCGTCATAGGCGCCGACTGGAGCCATGCAGGCAAACCATACGCTGCGCTTGGAGGCGATCTTGCGGTAGGCACCACTGCGCACGGCGGCGACGGCGGCGGTCTCGCAATCGGTCATGTCAAACGCGTTGAACTGGAAATAAGCAATGAGGTCGACGCCGGTCGGCAGCATTTCGAGCTCGCGGTCCAGGTCAAATACCACGGCGATACGCACGCCGTCCACGTCAAACACCGGCGGTGCCCAACGCGCGTCGTTGCTCTCGCCACGCTGCAGGGCAATACTTGCGCACGCGGGCACCACGCGACCATCCTTAAGCATCATATAGTCAAGCAGGGGCTGACCCTCAAACGAAACCGCAGCGGGCACGATGCAGATCATGTCAAGCTCTTGGATGCGCTCGGCAACGCCCGTCAGGCCCATCAATATATCGTGCTCAAAATCGGCAGTGCCCACCAGGCTACCCGGCATGGCGCCCATAAAGAGCGGGGCCGGAACGCACAGCACGCGCGCGCCGCGCTCATGAGCCAGGCGAGCCTGGTCTTCGATGCGGCCGCAAATGCCCTCGATGTCACCCAGGCGCATATCGATCTGTGCAAGTGCGAGCTTCATGGCTCAGCCCTTTCCGTCGTAAACCATCGTTGTCGTAGTAAAAGCGCCGGCCGCATAATGCAGCCGGCGCTCGCATGTGCATATGCTAGCTATGATACCCCGAGCGGGGGCGCGCTCCTAGAACGTCGCGGACCACAGCCCATGCAGGTTGCAGTAGGCATAGACGGTACCGGTCTTGGAACCGCCAGCGAAAAACGTCGCGGGTTTCATGCCGGGCTCAAGGTAATGGACCTCCAGACGGCCCTCGGCCTCAAGGGCGATCCACTCAATATAGTGCTCGGGCAGGCTGGGATGCTCGACCGAGCCCACGCGTGCGCGGATCACGTGACCGTCGCGCTCGATCTCAACGACCGGCACGTGCTTCTCGTGCGCCGCATCCTCAGTGTTCGCGGTCAACTCCGTGCAGCCGGCAGGAGTCGCAACGTCGTCGCCAAGGGCGGCGATAAGCTTGCCGTCGGGGTCCTTAAAGAATTTCGCCATGATGTTCTCCTTTGCTGATGTGCCGATGTTCTCGAGGTTCTTATGCCCAAAGGCAGGCGAACCATCCACGGCATGACAAATGAACACATAACGAGCGAGGCTAGCGACCGTCGCCGCCCAGCAGCGCCAGAACATCCTCGCGGGTAAACAGCGCCGACGAGATGCCGTCGCCGCCGAGCACGCTGTTGA
>CABULX010000035.1 GCA_902492545.1 uncultured Collinsella sp.
GCAAATCCACCTGCGCCGTGCATGCATCGCGTAAAAACTCAATCGCCGCCGAACGACCACGTCGTGAGGGAATGAAGTAATCGAGCCACACGTTGGTGTCAACCAAGATGCGCTTTAGAGCCTCACTCATAGAGCCAGCTCATCTCCTCGCCATAGCGATCCGCATATGCATTCCGTTTGAGCTCTTCGTCGTCCGATGGCTGAGCCCTGACCATATCGATTCCCGACTCACGGCAAGCGGCAGCGAACAGCTTCGATCCCTGATCCGTGAGCTCGAGTTTACGTTTGGCGGCCTTTTCGCGCTCGCCCTGTTCCGCCCGGGCACGACTGGGCAGCAGGATATCCTCGAGCGCACCGGGGCGATCGGCCAGCGACGCTGCAAGCTGCCAGAGCGCTCGCACCGCTTGGCTCGGCGTCATACCGGCCCTGGAGAGAGCAGCGTCGCCGCTCCTTTTAAGATCGGCATCAAGACGTACGTTGATCTGAGCGGCTGTTGTGGTCATGACCCCTCCTTAATACTTCAGAATTATCATAAAACACTATGGTAGATACGTAAAGCATGTATAGCAATAAATTAGTATTAGCCGTGCTCCGTGCACAAAAAGCCGCCGAGGCACATTGCACCTCGGCGGCTACGCATCACCAATCTAGTTCGGTTTCATCCTTTGCATTTTCCCAGATAAAACCTGGCAAAATAAACCTGTCCCTTTTTGGCAGGTTTTTAGAGCTCCACGCTTTCGGCGCCGTTGATGGTTAGGTTGCGCTCGTAGAAGGCGGTGAGGGCGCGGATGGCGTACATCACGTCGCGCACGCCGCCGGTCTCGTAGCTCGAGTGCATGGCCAGCTGCGGCAGGCCCACGTCTACGGCGTGCATGCTCGCCTGCATGTTCGACAGGTTGCCCAGGGTGGAGCCGCCGGCCATATCACTCTTGTTGGCGAAGGCCTGCGTGGGCACGTCGGCGTCATCGCAAATAGCCTGGAACACCGCGCGGCTAAAGGCATCGGTGCAGTAGTGCTGGTTGGCGGCTTCCTTGATAACGATGCCGCCGTTGAGCACGACCTGGTTGCGGGCATCGCACTTCTCGGCGTGGTTGGGATGCACGGCATGCGCATTATCGCAGCTCACGAGCATCGAGGCGGCAAGTGCGCGATGGTACGACTCGTCATCGAAGCCCAGCGATCCGTTAATGCGGCGCAGCGCATCGGCCAAGAACGTCGACATGGCTCCCTGCTTGGTCTCGGAGCCAACCTCCTCGTTATCAAAGCAGCAGAAGACCGAGATATCGCGCGCGTTCTCAGCACCCAAAAATGCCTGCAGCGAGGTATAGGCGCAGGCCAGGTCGTCGAGCTTGGGCGTCGAGATAAACTCGTCGGCCCAGCCCCAAATGCGCGCATCCTGACGATTGACCAGGAACAGATCGCGGCCCAAAATTTGCTCGGGCTCAACGTCCAGCTCATCGGCAATCAGAGCGTCAAAATCTCCCTGCTTGAGTTCACCGGCGCTGATGAGCGGGCACAGGTCAACGGCTCGGTTGGGAGCAAAGCTCTCGTTAACGCCACGGTTCATATGGATGGCAAGGCTCGGAATAATGGCAACCTCGCGCTCGGTGGTAAGCAGGCGGCTCTCAATACGGTCGCCCTCGCGCACCAGTACGCGGCCCGCGAGCGCCAGCGGACGATCGAACCAGGTGTAGTCGATCATGCCGCCGTAGGCCTCGGTGTTCAGACGCAGCGTCTCGCCTGCGCCGTCGAGCTCGGGGACGGCCTTAACCTTAAACGTAGGCGAGTCGCTGTGCGACGCCGTCAGCTGAAAATGGTAGTCGCCGGCAACGCCGTCCTCGCCCCACGTCGCGGCCAGGTCCTCGCCCACCTTAAAGGCAACAACGCTCGAGGTGTTGCGCTGCGTGTAATAACGCCCGCCCGGCTCGATGTCCCACGCCGCATTCTCGGGCAGGTAGGTAAAGCCCGCCTCGTCGAGCTCGGCCATAATGGTCGCTGCCGTATGGAACATGCTGGGGCATGCCTCGATAAAGTCGATAAGGTCGTTGGCAGCCTCGATATCGTCGGCCGTCACGTGCGCGCGCTCGGGCGTTTCCTGATCCGTCATGCTCTCCCCTTTCGCTGGGTTGATGGTCCCCTCCAGCATACCCCGCCACGCCAGCGCTGCACTCTTCATTCCGTGTTTAATCCCGCACCGCTCACCAAGTTGAGCCATCATGCCCGTGCACCTTTTGCGACAATTACGCTAACAGAACGAGAGGAGCCGCCATGAAGCCACGTAACATTGCCATCGCCTGCGGTGTCGCGGGTGTCGCCGTCGGCCTTGCCGCTGCCGCCGGCATCGTTTACCGCAAGCAAATCAAGTCCGCTGCGTCGCTCAAACGCTTGACCGGCTACGCGGATGGCTATGACCTGTACGCAATCGACATCGCCTACGGCTACGATCTTGATCGCATCATCGCCGCTGGCGTGCGCGACGACCAGGCCTACATCGATGCCGTGGTGGCGCAGGTGCTGCCCGGTGTGCCGGTACATGTCCAGGCGCCCCAGTTTGCCTGCAGCGCTTTTGTCGCCGTAGATGCCGAAGGCCGCGTGCGCACCGGTCGCAATTACGACTTTAAGGACGACACCTCGGCGCTGCTGGTGCGCAATCACCCACGTGGCGGCTATGCCTCCATCGGGTTTGCCGCCCTTAACAACCTGGGCGATAACACTCCGCTTGACTCCGTCGCCGGACGCGCCGCCGCACTCATGGGCCCGTTTGCCCAGCTCGACGGTGTTAACGAATGCGGCGTGTCCATTGCCGTACTCACTCTGGATTCCAAGCCCTGTGACCAGGACACGCAACGCCCCGTCATCAATACCTCGCTCGCCATCCGTCTGGTGCTCGACCGTGCCGCCACCACGCAAGAAGCTGTCGACCTGCTTTCCGCCTACGACATGCACGCCATGGCAGGACGCGATTACCACTTCTTTATCAACGACGCCGCCGGTGACGCGCGGGTGGTGGAGTGGGATCCGCGCGATCCGGACCGCGCTTTCAAAGCGACCCCTGTTCGCCAGGTTACGAACTTCTACGCCTGCTATGGCGACGAAGTGCTGCCCAACCAAAAGAATGGCGAGCTGGGCCATGGTAAAGAGCGCGCCGTCGCAATCGCCGATGTCCTTGACGCCCATGTCGGCGCCCAGGACGAGGCAGTCGCTTGGAAGGCCCTACGCGCTGCGGCGCAAGAGCCCAATCCGGAAGACATCACCAGCAATACGCAGTGGTCGGTCGTCTTTGACAACACCGAGCCCGCTGCCGCCATCACGCTGCGCCGCCACTGGGGCGACGTCGATGCCTTCGCGCTGTAAGGCGCTGGCACCTTCGTCCTTACGCTCGCCTGACGTTGCTTACATTTCCATACGCTTGAGCTAACACGTTTTACCCCCGCATCAACAGTGTGCGGGGGTAAACTTATGCGCATGTTATAACTTGCCCGGAAGGATTCACCATGCTTAGGATCGGTCTTCTTACTAGTGGCGGCGACTGCCAGGCGCTCAACGCCACCATGCGCGGCATCGTCAAAACGCTTATGACCAATAGCGAAGAGCCTATCGAGATTTATGGCTTTGAGGACGGATATCAGGGCCTTATCTACAGCAGGTTCCGTGTCATGACGCCCGCCGATTTTAGCGGTATCCTCACCCGCGGCGGCACTATTCTGGGCACGAGCCGCACGCCGTTCAAGCGCCTGAACATTCCCGAGGCCGACGGCGTCGAGAAGGTGCCCGCGATGGTCCACACCTATCACAAGTTGCAGCTCGACTGCCTGTTTATGCTGGGCGGCAACGGCTCCACCAAGACCGCCAACCGCCTGCGCGAAGAGGGCCTCAACGTTATCGCCCTGCCCAAGACCATCGATAACGACACCTGGGGCACCGAGATGACGTTTGGCTTTACGAGCGCCATCGACGTCGCAACCAAGTGCATCGACGACATCCACACTACCGCCTCGAGCCACGGGCGCGTGTTCGTTATCGAGATTATGGGCCACAAGGTTGGCTGGATCCCGCTGTATGCCGGCGTCGCGGGCGGCGCGGACGTCATCCTGATTCCCGAGATCCCCTACGACATGGACCAGGTCATCAAGACCATCGAGCATCGCATGGAAACCGGCAGCCGCTTTACCATCGTGGCCGTCGCCGAGGGCGCCATCTCCAAGGAGGACGCGGCGCTGTCCAAGAAGGAGTACAAGAAGAAGCTCGCCGAGCGCACGAGCCCGTCGATCGTCTACGACATCGCCAAGGAGATCGAGGCCAAGACCGGTCGCGAGACCCGCGTCGCCATCCCCGGCCACACGCAGCGCGGCGGCCAGCCCGACGCTCAGGACCGCATCTTTGCGACCCAGTGCGGCGTCGAGGCCGCGCTTGGCTGCCTGCGCGGCGAGTTTGGCTACATGATCGCCCTGCGCGACGGCAAGATGTGCCACATGCCGCTCGAGGAGGTCGCCGGCAAGCTCAAGTTTGTCGACCCCCAGAGCGATCTGGTGCGCGAGGCCAAGGCGCTGGGCATCAGCTTTGGCGACGAATAGCCTCGGCCGAAACTGCTCTCATCGGAGACCCCAGGGCTTACCTCCCAAATCGTCCTCGGACATGTCAGGATCCCGCCGTGCGCTTCGCGCGGCGGGATCCTTCCGTCCTGCGGAAAGATTTGGGAGGTAAGCCCTGGGGCCTCCTACGGTGACTGGGGAGGCCGAGGCTATTCGTCTTCTTACTGCGGGTGCGTGGGCTGAGATTTTGGGATGTTGCAGGCTCTTAGCTGAGAGTAGCACCGACATTTGTCCTGAAATGGCTGGTCGTTAGGGGTTGCTACCGGTAGTTGCGGTAGGGTTGGGGCAGATTCTAACTAGAAATGGTGGTCGCTACCGGTTGTTCTCGGCATACTCGGCTCATTCGATTACGGTCACCACATGAAAGGAACTGTCATGGATCTTGCGATGGCGCAGCGGCTCGTTAATCGCCGCAAGGCTGCCGGGCTTTCTCAGGAGGCGCTTGCCGCCCAGCTGGGTGTGAGTCGCCAAGCTGTCAGTAAATGGGAGCGCAGCGAATCCTCGCCCGATACCGATAACCTTATTGCGCTCGCCGCGTTGTATGGCGTGTCGCTGGATGAGCTGTTGTATGGGGAGACGGTGGATAGCACTGATGACTCGCAGGCTGATGATGAGGCACGGGACAGCGACGCCGGCGCCAAAGCTTCAGATAGGGCTGAGGAGGCTGAGGCTTCTACTGAGCACGCCGATTGCGGCGACAAACCACTTGTCGATATTTCCCTCGCGCGCGGCATCCACGTCATTGATCCCAATAAAGGCGAGGAAGTCCATGTTGGCTGGAGCGGCATCCATGTGACCAACGAGCGCAAGGGCGAAGAGGTGCATGTGGGGCCAGACGACGTGCATGTCGATACGCTTGAGGACGATGGACATAGCGTGCATACCGATGACGACGGCACCGTCACCATCGACGGCGAGACGTTTTCCAGCTGGAAGGAAGCACACGACAAGCTCGACCATCATGGCAAGCATTTCCACACCAAGGTCGGACGTACATGGAACAAATTCCCCTTCCCCGCGCTTGTCGCCCTCGCCTATCTGGTGCTCGGCATTGTCTACGGCACATGGGCTGCGGGACTCTTCCTCGTCTTTTTGATTCCCGTCTACTACGCATTTGGCGACTTTATCGACCAACGCCACTTATCTAAGCTGATCGATGTCGTCTATTCAGTCAGCGCCGAGACATGGTTCCTCTACATGTGGCTCCGCCTGGGGCAACCCCATCCCGCCTGGGTAATCCTCATCACCATCCCGGTCGTAAAAGCACTCATGCGTTGGTGCCGTAAACAATGGAAGCATCGCAAGCGAGCCTAAACCATCCCAGCCCGACAGCAGCACCCAACTAGTACTCCCCCGCCCATCCCTCCTAAGTTGCGGTGATATAGTTTCGGTTTTAGCCTTGAGTAGTCGAGTTTAGGAACTATTCCACCGCAACTTACGAATGATCGGAGCGGCTACAGCACAAGCGTCGGCGTTCGTTTGATGGTCCGCCACGAAAAGGGGCTATCTACTACGTTTAACTCGATGGGGCCAACCATGACCACCCTTTTCGAAAATCGACAGGCCTTCTACCTGCGGTTTTATTTTTCGTTTTCCCGGCATAGTTGAGGGTATCCAATTAAACGTAGTAGATAGGCCCGTTTTGTGGCATACAACCCATTCAAGCCCAATCTCGAAGGCTAAAGAGAGCCTCTCATCAACGCTTGCGGGCGAAAACAAAATAGAATGAAAGGCAAATGGAAAGCCCGTTTGACGAGCGGAGGACATATGCGCGACGTAGCCGAAAGCGACTGGAAGCTGTTTAAGAAAATGCTTCCTCAATGGCAAGAACGTTATATGGAAAAGCTCATCGGCCAGTACGTTGAGATACTGAACGGCGACAGCGAAGCGTCCAGTAGATTTTGGGCACTAGAAGAGCACCTCAATAGAGACAAGCTGTCCTCAGGCGTAATTGCAAACGATATTCGCCGCAGCACAATGCACCGCGAGATAGCCAATTTGCTTATCGACAGCGTGATCACCCTTGACGACCTTGACGGTTTTACCGAGGACATTAAGAGCTATGCGCAACACTGGATTGGACAGTAAGAGCACTGAGCGACAAACATCCCCAGCAAAACGGGGCAAACGCCGGGCCACCTAATGGTTGCCCGGCGTTTGGCCAGATAAAACCTGCCAAAATAAACCTGTCCCTTTTTGGCAGGTTACTCGGCGCTCTTGAGGGCGCCGACCATGTCGATCTTATTGAGAGTTCGGTTGGTGGCGAGGTTGACGATGATCGTAAAGCCGAAGGAAAGCACCACGGCAAGCACGTAGCTCAGCGGCTCGACTTCGACGTCAAAGTACAGCGACGGCATCTGCAGGATGTACGTAAAGCTCTCGGCAAGCAGGCCACCCAGCGGCACGCCCAGTGCGGTGCCAATCGCCGTGAGGATCAACGTCTCCTTGTTGACGTAATGGTGTACCTCGCCACGGCGGAAGCCCAGCACCTTGATGGTCGCCAGCTCGCGCTCGCGCTCGGAGATATTCGTGTTGGACAACGTAAACACCACCACAAACGACAGGCACGCCGCCATAAAGGTCACGAGCACCACGACGGAATTGATGATAGTGAAGTTCGCCTCGTAGTTCTGCCAATGTTCGGCCGTGCTCGAGATGGTGAGCCAACCGTCACTCTTAAGATTCTTGCTAAACGCAATCTGGTCGGCCGACGAGCCCTTAAGCAGCACAAAGATGCCGTTAAGACGCGCGCTTCGGCCGAACGCGCGCTCATAGGTGCCCTGCGTCATATAGAGCGTGTTGCCCAAATAGTTGAGCGAGATGTCGCTGACTTTGACCTTGGCGACGTTGAGCGACGAATCCTGGACCTGCGCCGTGTCGCCCGGCTGAATCCCAAGAACCAGCTGTGAACTCTTGCTCAGATACACGTCTCCGTCACGCAAAGACAGTGGCTCTTTGGACTCATCCTCGAGACGCGCGTAGTCGTCCAGGTCGTTCGTGCGGTCATCGGGCACCACGATCAGCTGCACGGTCTCGCTCTTGCCGCCAAATGTAAAGGTGACGCTGTCGGTCATAATCGGCAGCGTCGAAGTCACGGTCACGTCGGAATCCTTGGCTGCGCTTCGCTCATCCAATGCCGCGCACGTCTGCGAAAAATCGTCGGGATTGGCAACCGCCAGCAGGTCATAGCGCGTGATATGCCCGTACTGCTTGGGCGAAAGCGCGACCGACGTATCACGAATGCCCATGCCGCAGATCACGAGCGCCGTGCAGCCGGCGATGCCGAAGATGGTCATAAAGGCGCGCTTTTTGTAGCGGAACAGGTTACGCGCTGCCACCTTGTTCAAAAAGCCCATGCGGCGCCAGATAAATCCGATACGCTCGAGCAGAATGCGTGAGCCGGCACGCGGCGCCTTGGGGCGCATGAGCGAGGCAGGGGTCTCGGCCATCTCGTGGCGGCAGGCGATAATCGTGGCGCCCACCACGCCCACGGCAAACAGCGCCACCGAAACGATCGAGGACACGATGTCGTACGAAAGTAGCATCTGGGGCAGTGAGTACATGTCGTCGAACACCGTAAACAGGAACAGCGGCAGGCCCACAAATCCGATGATGTTGCCGAGCACGCCGCCGATCAGACAAGCCCACAGCGCATAGTCCACGTATTTGGACAGGATGCGCCCGCGCGAATAGCCGAGCGCCTTATACAGGCCGATGAGCGTGCGCTCCTCCTCGACCATACGCGTGGCGGTGGTAAGGCTGATGAGCACGGCGACGATAAAGAAGATGAACGGGAACACCGTGGCGATAGCCTCAATTGACGAGCTATCGCTCTCCACGCTCGAGTAGCTTGCGATATTGCCGCGGTCCTGGATGTACCAGGTGCATTCGCCCAGATCGGAAAGCTCGGCGCGGGCATCGGCAAACTGCTGGTCGGCAGCGGCGCGGCGCTGATCCAGGTCGGTCTGCGCTTGCACGCGCTCCTCGCTGCCCTCTGCCATGCAATTGATGTTGTCCTGCTCAATCCCAAAGAGCATATTCGCCTGACGCTCAGCCGCGTCCAAGCTCGCCGGCGTGTCGACCGTCAGCTCCTGGGCGCGCGCCTTCTCACGCTCCTCGCGGATCTTCTCGATATTGCCCTTGACCTCATTGATCTTTGCCGCGTAGGAATCCGAATAGGAGTTGAGGCTCTTGGCTCCCTCGACGATCACGTGGACCGCGGAGTAGGAAGAAGATGTCGCGGCGTCCTCGCTCACATAGAACTTATAGTCCGCCGCCGAAGCAGCGCGAAAGGCGTTGACTGTCGAGTCAGAACTTACATCAGTGGGGTCGAGGACCTCAGCCGTAATGGTGTAATCGCCCGCGGCAAACTGGTCCTTGGCGCTTTGATTGGACGAGCTCGCGTCATTGGCGGCAAAACTCACCGTATCGCCGATTTTCTTGCCCGATGCCTTCAGGAACTTCGAAGTCACCGCGACTTCATCGGCGCTCTCGGGCAAATCGCCGTTCACGAGCACCGGCTGATCGATGTTCTCCTTGGAGAGACTCTGCACGACCACGCGCTCGCGCGTTGTGCCCACGGCGGTGTAGGCGGTCTCGGTGTAGATGCCCTCGGCCGTTTCGACGCCATCGACCTCTTGTATGGCGTCGAGATCATCGTCAGTCAGGCCATAGGTCGACTGCACGTTAATGTCATAGACATTTTGCTGGTCGAAGTAGGCATCAACCGAATCACACAGGTCCTCGCAACCCGCCTTAAGGCCGCACATCACGCTCACGCCAAGCGCGGTGATGACCACGATAGACAAGAAGCGCTTAAGACTGCCGCGGATTGTACGGTAGATGCCACGGCGAAAAACCGTCGGCACCATATCGTTTGAGCTCTGAGCGGTGCGGTAGGTCGCAAACTCCCGGTCGCGACCCGCGCGCTCCGTATCGTGGTTTTGGCTGTTTTGGCGGTCCTGGTCCATGGGCGCTACCACTCGATCGTCTCGATAGGCACGGGATTTTGCTGGACCGTCTCGCTCTCCACGCGACCACTCTTAAAGCGGATCAGGCGATCGGCCATGGGCGCGAGCGCGGAGTTGTGCGTGATGATGATGACCGTAATGCCCTGCTTGCGGCAGGTATCCTGCAGCAGCTGCAAGATCTGCTTGCCGGTTTTATAGTCGAGCGCGCCCGTGGGCTCGTCGCATAAAAGAAGCTTGGGGTTCTTGGCCAGTGCGCGGGCAATGGACACGCGCTGCTGCTCGCCGCCCGAAAGCTGCGCGGGGAAGTTGGCGAGGCGCTCGCCCAGGCCAACCTGGCGAAGCGTCTGTTCGGCATCGAGCGAATCGGGGCAGATCTGAGCTGCAAGCTCAACGTTTTCGAGCGCCGTCAGGTTGGGAACCAGATTGTAGAACTGAAAGACAAAGCCGACGTCGGCGCGGCGGTACTCCACAAGCTGCGCCTCGTTGGCAGAGCTCACGTCGCGCCCGTCCACTGTCACGGAGCCGGAGGTTACCGTATCCATGCCGCCTAGGATGTTGAGCGCCGTAGTCTTGCCGGCGCCCGAAGCGCCCAGGATAATGGCGAGCTCACCGCGCTCAACGGTAAAGCTCGCGCCGTCGAGCGCATGGATGCGGGCATCGCCCTCGCCGTATGCTTTGATGACGTCTTTGAATTCGATATAGGCCATCGATCGGTTCCCATCTGGTCGGATAACTCTTTAGTATTACCCATTTCGCACCGACTAAAAAGGGACGGGTTTATTTTGGCAGGTTCTATATGGGGAAACGGCAGCTATAGATGAGGCGCCGGGGAGGCAGAGAAATCATCGATGGGGTCAGGCCGACCGCCAAACACAACGCACGCATCTCAATCTGTCAGCCAAATCATTCGAACAGCTGTTCGTTTCTATGATATGATTCCGCTATCTAAGCAGGCCAATACGCAGAAAGGCGGCCAACATGGCGTTCGACTTTAAGAAGGAATGCAAGGAGCTCTACAGACCTGCAAGCAAGCCGAGTATCATAACTGTCCCGCCTATGAGCTACGTTGCCGTTCGCGGAAAGGGCGACCCAAATACCGAAGGTGGCGAGTATCAAAATGCCCTGCCGCTGCTTTACGGCATCGCCTATACCGTCAAGATGTCAAAGAAAGGCTCAAGGAGTATCGAGGGCTATTTCGACTTTGTGGTACCGCCGCTCGAGGGCTTCTGGTGGCAAGACTCCCCGAGCGGCGACATCGATTATGTACGCAAGGACGATTTCAACTTTATCTCGTGCATCCGCCTGCCCGATTTCGTCACTCAGGATGACTTTGACTGGGCGGTCGCGGAAGCCACGGCCAAAAAGAAACTGGACTTTTCTGCCGTCGAGCTGCTTAAAGTTGACGAGGGTCTCTGCGTTCAATGCATGCATACCGGACCCTACGACAGCGAGCCGGCAACCGTAGACGCCATGCATGAATATGCGACCGAGCAGGGCTATGTCCCCGACTTCTCAGACACCCGTTTACATCACGAAATCTATCTTTCCGATCCACGCAAGTGTGCGCCGGAGAAACTTAAGACTGTGGTTCGTCATCCTATCAAGCGCGCTGAATAGCGTGGAGCGTCATTTCACGCGCTGGGTTTTAAGCCAGCCAACCAGCCGCCTCCTAGGCTGTCAAGCAATTATCTTGACGCGGCCCGTCGCATCTTATAAGTTTGTTTTGCTAAAGCTGGAAAGCCTCTCAACGATGCGCAACTCCAGCTCTTTTTCTATCAAGAGGCTTAATGAAATACCAGAAGTCGCGGATATCCATCAACGAACAAATAGCACTATTGACAGAAAACAAGGGTCTTAAGTGCTCTGATCAAAGCGAACTCGAGCGAGCTTTGGTCGAAGCCAACCACTACAGACTGTCGGCCTACTGGTTTCCCTACAAAACCAAATGCAAGTCCGGGATTACCATCTTTCGCGAAGGCACAACATTCGAAACCATCATCTACACGTATGAATTTGACCGAGCCCTCCGGCAGTTAATGTTTGATGCGGTCGGCAGTGCGGTCGGCAGAATTGAGATCTACCTCAGAAGCAGAATTGCCTATCTTGCCTCTGAGGAACGCGGGCCTTTCTGTTACCCAGATGTCGCCATAACGACGCTCAACTCGGCATGCCCGTCGAGCTCTGCGCCGCACTGGGCTACGCAGCCGTCTTTGGCAGCGCCACCAATACGCTGTTCGCACCCATCCTTATTGGCTGCGAAGTCTTCGGCTTTGGTAACTTGCCGATGTTCTTTATTGTCTGCGTCGTGGCTTACCTGTTCAACATGGATAAATCGATCTACGCCCTGCAGGAGCGGGCGTAGATCGATGTCCAGGCAGGCGGTCTCAACCGGAAACGGCGTCCCACTCTGAGGCTGTATTCCGGGACACGGTTTCCGCTTGAGACGCCATTCGGAAAGCGCATCCCGTTCTTTCACGGCATCTTGGCTATGTAAAGTGTTCGGGCACTACTCTTCGTAGGCGCCCTCAAGCCGCAGCAGCCACTCCTTACGGTCGAGGCCGCCGGCATATCCGTTGAGCGATCCGTCGGCCGCCACCACGCGATGGCACGGCACAATAATCGAAATGGGATTGCGTGCAACCGCGGCCCCCACGGCACGGGGAGACACAACGGGTGCCTCGTTTCCCGGTACACGATGTCGAGCCGCAACACGCTGGGCGATCTCGCCATACGTGGCGACCTCGCCACGCGGAATGGAAAGCAGCTCGTACCAAACTTCACGCTGAAACGCCGTGCCAATCAAATGCAACGGCGGCGTAAACCGAGGTTCCTGCCCTGCAAAATAAGCATTCAGCCAAGCCCAGGAACGCTCAAGCACCGAAGACGCCGCACCATTTGCAGGACTCACCGACGACATGCCGCCAGCACCAGAAACTGCATCGGCGCCTTCAACATGTTCAGGATCTTCTTTGAGAAGCGTGGAGCCAAAATGCTCCTGCCCCTCAAACCAAAGTCCCGTCAGACCGCGGCCATCAGCGGCAAGCAAGATTTCGCCCAAAGGCGAAGCAAACGTCGTCGTGACCACCAGCGGCTCCTTTCAAAACTTCGCAACATAATACCGCGAATTGTGCAGACAACCCCAATCGACCCCAAAGTCACCCAAGGCAGCAGGCGCGCAGCGCCGCAGCTGCCGGCCACGCCCCACAGTTCCCAAAGGCAGCAGGCGCAAAGCGCCGAGGCCGCCGCCGGGACCAGGGCCCGCAACAGCCACGCGCCCCCACATCAGCCCAGCGGCCTCAACCAACAACGACCCCATCGCAGGCCGCTTGCAGCAGCGTCACCGTAGGCGGGGGCCGGGCTCAGTTTTCAGAACACTCCGCAGACCAGTGTGGCGCCTTGTCCGCGGCTCCGAAGGAGCAGGACAAGGCGCCACACATGGTCGAGGACGTTCTGAAAACTGAGCCCGGCCCCCGCCGGACAGGTCACACTACTCGCAGAGCAGCTTAGCGATCTGGACGGCGTTGGTTGCCGCGCCCTTACGGATTTGGTCACCGCAGCACCAGAAGGTAATGCCACGCGCGGCCTCCGGGTTCGAGATGTCGCGGCGCACGCGACCGACCCAAATCAGGTCCTGATCGGACGTATCCATCGGCATGGGGAAGCGGTCGTGCGCATCCTCGGCGCTCATGTCGTCAACCAGCTTCACGCCCGGAGCGGCAGCCAGCGCAACACGGGCCTCGTCAACCGTAATGTCACGCTCGAACTCGAGCGTAATGCTCTCGGAGTGCGAGCGCAGCACAGGCACGCGCACGCAGGTGCAGTTCACGCGCAGCTCGGGCAGGTGCATGATCTTACGGCCCTCGTTTTGTAGCTTCATCTCCTCAGAGGTAAAGCCCTCCTCCTTGACGCCGCCAATCTGCGGAATCAGGTTGCTCGCCAGCTGGGCGGCAAATGCGCGCGGCTCGGGAATCTCCTCGCCACGGCCCAGGGCAGCAAGCTGCGCTTCGAGCTCGGCCATACCGGGAGCACCGGCACCAGAAGCCGCCTGATACGTCGAGACGATCATGCGCTTCACGCCGGCAAGCTGATGCAGCGGCCACGTGGGAACCAGGCCGATGATGGTCGCGCAGTTGGGGTTGGCGATAAGGCCGTGATGCCACTTGATGTCGTCGGCATTGATCTCGGGCACGACCAGCGGCACCTCGGGATCCATGCGGAAGGCATGGCTGTTGTCGACCACGACGGCGCCGCGCTTTACGGCCTCGGGCAGCAATTCCTTGGCGATATCGTCGCCGGCAGCGCCAAGCACAATGTCACAGCCCTCAAAGGCCTCGGGGCAAGCCTCTTCGATCACGATTTGCTCGCCGCGGAACTCGACGGTCTTGCCCGCGGAGCGTGCGCTTGCCAACAGCTTGAGCTTGCCGACCGGGAACTCCTGCTCGTTGAGGCACTCGAGCATCTGGGTGCCCACGGCTCCCGTCGCGCCCAAAATAGCAACCGTGTACTGTTTCATGCTTCCCCCTTTAAAGGTTGTGGCTTTTGCCCGCACGCCGAGCAGGCCGATTATTGTTGCCAGTTTATACAAGAACAGGGCGGGCATGAAACCCGCCCCGTCGAAACGAAACCGAAACGAAACGCCCCGCCGTAGATTTTTGAGACATGACCCAAAAATCTACCGAGCAGTCGCTACTTTTTGAGCGCGGCCAGGGTGGGATCGGCCGGCGCGGGAGCCTCCAGATCGGAGACCTTCACAATGCCGTTCTCATCGGAGAAGGCACGGTAAATGGTCCGAATCGCAAGGTCGAAGTCCTTCTCCTCGACACCGATAATGATATTGATCTCGTCACAGCTCTGCGAAATCATGCGCACGCTCACGCCGGCCTGGCCAAGCATGCCAAACAGGTGGCCCGAGATGCCTGCACGACCGCGCAGGTTACGGCCGACGGTCGCGATGAGCGCCAAGCCCTCGACAACCTCGATCTCGAGCGGCTCGACCTCCTGCTGGATGTCGCCCACAAGTGAGTACAGCGAATCGTGCACATCCTGCTCCTGCACCACGGCGCCAAAGCGGTCGACACCAGTGGGCATGTGCTCGACGGAAACGTCATAGCGCTCGAACACCGAAAGCGCACGGCGCATAAAGCCAACGCGGGGCTTGGTGCGGTCACGGGCGACGTTGATGGCGACAAAACCGCGCTTGCCGGTCACGCCGGTAATGATGGGCTCTGCCTCACCCTCATCAGCCGTCTCGCTAATGATGGTGCCGGGGTCCTGCGGCGCATTGGTGTTCTTGATGACCAGCGGAATACCCGCCTCGCGCACGGGGAACACGGCCTCCTCGTGCAGGACGCTTGCGCCCATGTACGAAAGCTCGCGCAGCTCCTCGTAGGTAACGCGCGCAATGGGCTGAGCCTCGGGAACAATACGCGGATCGGCAGAATAGAAACCCGAAACGTCGGTCCAGTTCTCGTACAGATCGGCGCCCAGGCACTTGGCCAGGATCGAGCCCGAGATATCGCCGCCGCCACGGTCGAGCAGCTTGATCTGGCCCTCTCGCGTCGCGCCGTAGAAACCGGGCATAACAAAGCCGCCCTGCTGGCCGTACTCCTGCACCAGCTCGGAGGTGCGATTCATGCTGAGCGTACCGTCGTGATGGAACGCCACAACCGTCGCGGCGTCCAGGAACGGCAGGCCCAGGTACTCGGCCATCAGGCGAGCGGTGAAGTACTCGCCGCGGCTCACGAGCTCCTCGGTAGAGTAACCGCCCGAGCGGGCGCGCTCGGCAAAGGCCGCGAACTCCTCGCGGATGGGATAGGTGAGCTCCAGCTCGTCAGCGATATCAAAATAGCGCTGGCCAATGTCCTCGAGCAGTTCCTCGCACGACACGTGATACTTAACGTGCGCGTTAACCAGGTAGAGCAGGTCGGTCACCTTGGTGTCGCCCTTAAAGCGGCGGCCGCAGGCGGAAACCACCACAAAACGGCGGGCAGGGTCGGCATCGACGATGGCCTTGATCTTCTTGAAGTGTTCGGCGTCGGCGACCGACGAGCCGCCAAACTTGGCAATCTTAATCATGGGCTTGAGGTTACCTTTCTAAAAGCCTCTGCAAACCTGTTTTGCGCGCTCTGATACCATGGTTTCACCGATTGGGTCCAAGGCATCCGAGGAGCAGTGTTATATGGGAACTTATCATAGTACACGAGGACGCACTTTATCGTGCTCAAGTAAGGTGGCAATCCGCACCGGCATCGCTCCCGACGGGGGTTTGTTTGTCTCGGACGAACTCGGCACCCAGCAGGTCGATATCAGCTCGCTTGCAGATAAATCGTACTTTGAAATCGCTCAAGATGTGTTGGGAATGTTACTGAATGATTACACGGCCGAAGAAATTTCGGCGTGTGTCGACGAGGCATACCGCGGCACGTTCGCGAGTGAAGAGGTTACGCCGCTCGTCAAACTCGACGCTGCGCCGGGCGCTGACGCCCCTCAGACCTATGTGATGGAGCTCTTTGGCGGCCCCACAAGCGCCTTCAAGGACGTCGCCCTGCAGATGCTCCCCCGTCTGATGGCCCGCACTTCCGCCAAGGACGGCGGCGCCGAGCGCATCATGATCGTCACCGCCACGTCGGGCGACACCGGCAAGGCCGCACTCGCCGGTTTTGCCGACGCGCCGGGCACGGGCATCACCGTCTTTTATCCCGAGGGCAAGGTCAGCCGCGTCCAGAACCTGCAGATGTCCACGCAGGAGGGCGACAACGTCGCCGTCTGCGGCATCCGCGGCAACTTTGACGACGCCCAGAGCGCCGTCAAGCGCATCTTTGCCGATAAGGAGCTTGCCGAGCGCCTGGAGGCCGCTGGCACTGTGCTTTCGAGCGCCAACTCCATCAATGTCGGCCGTCTGGTACCGCAGGTCGTCTACTACTTTGCCGCCTATGCGCAGCTGCTGCGCGCCGGCGCCATCGAGGCCGGCGACGCCGTTGAGTTCTGTGTGCCCACCGGCAACTTTGGCGATATCCTGGCCGGCTACTACGCCAAGCGCATGGGTCTGCCCGTCGCCAAGCTCGTCGTGGCGAGCGACAAGAACAACGTGCTTGCCGACTTCCTGACCACCGGCGTTTACGACCGTAACCGCCCGTTCTTCACGACCATCTCGCCGTCGATGGACATCCTCATCAGCTCCAACCTGGAGCGCATGCTGTACTTCCTGTCCGATGGCGACTGTGAGCTCGTTGCCGGCCTTATGGAGCAGCTGGCGCAGACTGGTCGCTACGAGGTGCCCGCCGAGCTGCTGGCCAAGATTCAGAGCGTCTTTGCCTGCGGCTGGGCCAGCGAGGACGAGGTCCGCACTGCCATCAAGAGCTGCTGGGATACGAACGGCTACGTAATCGACCCGCACACCGCTTGTGGTTATCACGTCTTTGAGCAGGCCGCTCCCGCCGAGGGCGCCAAGGCCCGCGTGCTGCTTTCGACCGCAAGCCCCTACAAGTTCCCGCGCGCCTGCTGCGACGCCCTGGGCCTTAACGTTCCCGAGGACGACTTTGAGGCCATGCGCGTGCTCGAGCAGGCCACCAATACGGTCGCACCGGCACAACTCGCCGAACTCGAGTCCAAGCCCGTCCGCTTCGAAGACGTCTGCGACGTTGCCGACATGGCCAACTACGTAGAGCAGGCTGCAAAAAAGATGGCTACCAACTAAACCCCATATAAGGCGCCGGCGAAAGCCGGCGCACCTTCTTTTTATTTAGCTTTCGGGATGATGACGAGCATGCGAGCGGGTCTGGCCGTTTAGTTCGTCGCGAGTTCCGCACGAGCCGGAAAGCACTTAATGTGCTTTCCGAGCGAGCCAGGACTGCCCGAGCAGCGAACTAAACGGTCAGACCCGCCCAGGAGGACCCACATGATCAAAATCACCGTCCCAGCAACCAGCGCCAACCTAGGCATCGGCTACGACACCCTCGGCATGGCCGTCAGCCTCTACTCGCACTTCACCTTCGAGCGCGCCGACAAACTCACCATCACGGGCTGCCCCGAGGAATTCCAAAACGAGAACAACCTGGTCTACGTGAGCTTTGTCGATGCACTGGCTGCATGGGGCGAGCCGGCTTTTCCCGTTGCCATCGACATTCAAACCGATGTGCCCGTCGCTCGCGGCCTGGGTTCCAGCTCCACCTGCGTCGTCGCTGGCATCATGGCGGCCGCCGCGCTGACGGGCCACACCGTCGACCGCGCTGAGCTCGTCCGCATTGCCACCGAGGTCGAGGGCCATCCCGATAACGTCGCCCCTGCTATCCTGGGCGGCGCCGTCTGCTCCTTTACGCCGACCGATTCGCTCCCCCAGTGCCTGCGCTACGAGGTGAGCGATCGCCTGCGTTTTATTACCGTGATTCCGCCCTACGAGGTACACACGAGCGAGGCGCGCAAGGTCGTGCCGCAGGAGATTCCGCTCTCCACCGCCGTGTGGCAGATGGGCCGCATCGCCGGCATGACGCGCGGCTTGGAGACTGGTGACCTCGACCTGATTGCCGCCGCCAACGACGACCGCATCCAGGAGCCCTATCGTCGCCGTCTGATTCCCGACTACAACGCCGTGCGCGACACCTGCCTTAACGGCGGCGCTAAGACCATCTGGATTAGCGGCTCGGGCTCGACCCTCATGGCTGTGACCGACGACACCATCGTGGCAAAGTTCCTGCAGGTCAAGCTGCGCGAGCAGTTCCCCAAGTGCGATACGCATATTCTGACGTGCGACACGGAAGGCGCCCAGATCGAATACCTGTAGTCGCCGTCCCGTATACTCGCCGGGGAGGCCAGGGGCTTTGCCCCCAAATCGTCCTCGGACATGGCAGGACCCCCGCTGCGCACTTCGTGCGGCGGGGGTCCTGCCGTCCTGCGGAAAGATTTGGGGGCAAAGCCCCTGGCCTCCCCTACGTTAGCTTCGCTGACGGCGGCTACAGGGACCTACGCTTTGTAAAAGCGCCGGGCTGATAGTTGCTTTTTATTGGTAGGGGCTCTTGCTAGGTAGGGGCACTTACTAGTGACAGGCTTCGCCTGTGCGCTTGGTTTACGCTGCGCTTGTTTCTTTGTATTCGAAGACTGGTTCTAGGAGGTCTTCGATGTTGCAGTGTAGGACTTTTGCAATATCCCTCACTGTCGTTACCGAGGCTTCGTTGATGTTTCGCTGGCGCTGTTCGTACATTTGGATTGAACGGAGCGATACACCCGATTCGTATGCCAGGTCTTGTTGGGTTTTTTTAATCCTCTTTCTTGCTAGCGCCAGTTTAGTCTGACGCGGCGCCTTCTTCGCCATATCACAGACAAGGCGCGCCACGCGCTCCTCCGAGGCCTCATGCCAGGGGTAGTACAGGTTTCGCAGCGCATCAAATGGAACAACATGAAGCAGATCTTCGAACGATCCCCCTAGGCGCCACTGCAAATATGCCAGTATCCAGCCCGTCCAATATTCTGGTGTCTTCTCAAATCGGTAGGTCCGATCTGGCATCGACCCTGTTTGGTAACCAGATCTTTCGGAGATGAGCGCAAATAGTTCAACGCCCGACTTTCCCGACACTACCCATGCGTTGCCGCGTTCGAACTCGCGAGCTACGCCGCTCAGGCAAAAGAGTTCAGCAACTTCCGAT
>CABULX010000036.1 GCA_902492545.1 uncultured Collinsella sp.
TATCACTACACCCCACTAAAGCAGGGGGTATTTTTCTCAAAAAAGTGATGATTGGCCCGTTTGGGGCGCCTGTCGCAAAGCTGCGGCACTCTGATACAATTTGTTCGTTATTGTTTGATTTGTACGCATGCGGAATTGCGAGGTCCCGTTGTGATTAAGGCGGAGCGTCAGGATAAGGTTCGACAACTACTTGAGGAACAGGGCACGGTGTCGGTCAAGGAGATCTCGGATGCGCTGGGCGTTTCGGACATGACCATCCGCCGTGATCTTGAGGAGCTCGCAAGCTTGGGCGAAATCGAGCGCGTGCACGGCGGCGCTCGCAGCGCCCAGGGCCGTCCCCACGCCATGCTTCGTCACGAGTACTCTCACAGTGAAAAGCGCACCAAGCATGCCGAGGAAAAGCTGCAGATTGCACGTCGCGCCGTGGAGCTTATCGAGGAAGGTTCGACCATCTTTTTGGGTACGGGCACCACGGTGGGGCAGATGGCCTCGATGCTGCCGGCGTTTCGCCTGCGTATTGTGACCAACTCGCTTTCGGTGTTTAACCTGCTCGAGGAGCGCGAGGACTGTGATCTGTGCCTGGTGGGCGGCATGTACCGTCGTCGCACCGCTGCCTTTGTAGGTCCCACGGCCGAGGACACCCTGCGCGCGCTGGGGATCGACGCGGCGTTTATCGGCGCCAACGGCATTTTGGATGGCGACGTGTCCACATCCAACATGGACGAGGGCCGCATCCAGCAGCTCGCCTTTAGCAAGGCCGATTCGCGCTATCTCATCGCCGACTCCAGCAAGATCGGCAAGCGCGACTTCTACACCTTCTGTCGCCTGGACAGTTTGGATGCCGTGGTGTGCGAGCCGGGCGTCGCCGCCGAGGATCGTGCCGCCATCGAGGAACACACGCAGGTCATCTGCTAGCTAACGCTATGGGATTGCCAACAGGCGATGCGGGAGGACTTTTACCTCCTGTCATTGTGGGAACCAGCGCGTCAGCGCTACGCGATATGACGCGCAAATGAGGACTCCACTATCAAATCGTCTCAACCTGTAACATCTAGACGTCCAAAACCGGTCTTAGTGTTACAGATTGAGACAATTCGGCGGGGTCTACCTTGTTTGTCTCGATCTGTAACGGTTAGGACTTAAAAACTCGGCTACGTGTTACAGATCGAGACAAAAGAAAAAGAACATTAGGACTTGAAAATAAAGTTTTGATAAGGGATTCGCCCAGTTAAGACGGTGCGGCAGACAATTGAGATTAGTTTGCCTCCGGAGTCGTAAGCATAATGAGTCAGTTCGATGACCGGAAGTTTTGCAACACCATAATTACTGGCTTCGGAATCGCTAAGCTGACGTGCTCTATAGCTTTCCCTAACAGATTGGATAGACTTGGACAAGTCGTCCATGATTCTGCTAAATGCCTGAAAATCTAACTGGTTATTCGGAACGCGCGACTTTGAAATGAAGAACGTATCAGCGCCTATGAAGCTGCCTTCAAGTTCGTAGGTCAATTCAAGACGCTGAATTTTGTCGCGACTTTGACATCCAAATTGTTGGAGCATCATTACGGAAATTGGACGACCTGATGTGAGGCCGCCGAAATGTTTGGTGATGGCATCCGGATCAACGCCATCGCAATGGCTTGCAAAGTCAAAGTCTAAAAGTGAATTGAGCTCGCTAACGCGTTTCGGTGCAACAAACGACCCCTTACCTTGGATTCGATAGATACTTCCACGACGCTCCAGCTCACTCATGGCAAGTCGGACGGTTGTTCTGCTTACGGCGTATTCGTCGCAGAGTTCCATTTCTGTTGGAAGTTTATCGTCTGCTTGATATTCATCGACGATCTGCTTGAGCAGCGCGTCGGTGAGCTGTAAATAGAGTGGCCGTTTTTCGTGTGTATCGAGCATTAGAGCCTCAGTTTGCATGTTGGTTATACCTGATGGTTGCCTCAGTCGGGATGTAACGT
The DNA here is from genome assembly GCA_902492545.1 of uncultured Collinsella sp. GTDB lineage: Bacteria > Actinomycetota > Coriobacteriia > Coriobacteriales > Coriobacteriaceae > Collinsella. The sequence continues at coordinate 1,967 of CABULX010000036.1, forward strand.
GGGCAAGGTAACCTTAACGTATCACAGAGCGGCTCAGCATGACGATCTGATGCCTGTATCCACGAAGGGCTTGTCCGAGCGTGAAGATATTCTGGGGCAGGCAAATACCGTTCATGGAGTCCCCGATATGTTGGAGGTCAGCGCCGGCTGCTTTTGCTGCAAGGCCTATTTTCTTAATGGTCTCGCTGTCGCAGGAGTCTTGACTCGTCCCGTTCGCCGCCATGACGAGAACCTTCTCTTCAATTGACTTGCCTACGTTGTGGGATCGTACAAAGTCTACGATGGCGCGCAGGTCTGCTTCTTGGAAGCAAGGGACGGTGTAGGGGGCTGGCACGAGAAGGATATCGACGCCGAGGTCAACAAACTTGCGCGCAATTTCGAGCGTCATGACAGGTTCCGCAACGCCCGCTCCATGCATTTTTCCGGCTATGACCAGGCCATTGAAATGCTCTTTGGAGAGTTTAATCGAATGGGCGATTGCATCGTTGGAGACGCCGGTTCCAGGGTTGCCCGTCAGGCAGATAAAATCAAATCCGAGTTCGTTAGCCTTTTCTAAGGTCTTGGGAGAGACGCGACGACCCATGGGGATTTCCGTTCGGGATTCAGACATCTCTGCCTCGTTATCAACTGGCTCCAGATTGACGCCAATGGGCCTTCCGCATGCTCGCTTCACCCAAGTGACCGGGTTTTCATTGAGATCATCTGGAATACCGGCAATAACTGGATCGAACACATCGAGCGCGTTAAACAGAAGCAGGTCGGCACCTGCGGCACGTTCGATTTCTGCATTAGTAACGCCGCCGAGAAATTGGGAAGAGGGTACGTTTTCCGCCATGATGGTACGTCCCTCGGAAGCCAGAATTGCCTGTTTTAGATCCATGGGTGACGTGGCGGCAAAATCGGATGCGGACATGTTCAGTAATCGTTTGGGCATTGTTACTTCCTTTGACTAGAACGACAGGCTTGTGACATTGTCTCTAATATTGTTACAACAATATATTCAATATGTTATATCCAATCGGTGAACGGTTGCAAGCTTATTGTACTGCTCGGAAAAAATAGCCTTTAACTGGGAAAACCTTATATTAATCAACTACCGTTCACCGAATATGTATTTGAATTCTTGACATATCGACAAAGCGGAAAAAGAATTGGTTATGACAAATCGCGCAAATGATATTACATTTCGCACAAGAACGTATTCACTTACATAAGTGGAATAAGTGGATACAAACGGGGACGACGACGGTTGAGTCCGGATAAATCGTTACGTGCCCGGGAATCATGAAAGGATGTGTTATGGACGCTATCGTCAAATTCCTTGAAAAACACCAGCCCCTCTTCGACAAAATCTCGAGGAACATTTATCTGGTGGCGATTAAGGATGGCTTTCTCTCGAATATGCCAATTGTGCTGTTCTCGAGCCTGTTCCTTCTTCTTTCGACGCTCCCTGCCTATGTAGGCATCACGCTTCCGTCTGAGGTGCTGGATTTCTTCAATAAAATCTATGCATATACCATGGGACTTCTTGGCATTATGGTGGCCGGCACCACGGCGAGCTCACTTGCCATGTCGATGAACCGTCGCATGCCTTCGGGTAAATCTCTCAACCCCACCTCGTGCATGGTTTGTGCCATGTGCGGCATGCTCTTGCTATCGGTGACGAACGATGTTGTCTCGATTGGCGGAGCAGATACATCTGTTTTTGAAACCGGCTATATGGGAACCAAGGGTTTTCTCGCTGCGTTCGTAGCCGCATTCTTGACCGTTAATATCTATAAGGTGTGCATTAGCCATAATGTGACGATCAAGCTTCCCAAAGAGGTCCCTGGCTCTATTGCGCAGAGTTTTCGCGATATCTTTGCATTTGGGTTTTCGATCCTTGCGTGCGCTTTTATCGATCTTGCGAGCCGCAAGCTGCTTGCTGTGCCGTTCGCCAATTTGGTATCCGCTCTCATCTCGCCGCTGTTCTCCGCGGTCGACACCTATCCTGGCATGGCGCTTATCGAAGGCGCGGTCGCGCTTTTCCAATTTATGGGTATCCACGGTGCTTCGGTTGTCATGAGTCCGATCAATGCTGCGCTCTACGGCAATACCGTTACCAATCTTGAGGTTTTCCAAGCAGGTGGACACCCGTCAATTGCTCTCACGCAGGACTTTACAAGCTTCATCGGCGGTCTGGGCGGTTCTGGCTGCACGTTCATCGTTCCTATTATCCTGATCATGTTTATGCGCTCCAAGCAGCTTAAAGCCATGGGCAAGGCATCGATTATCCCGGTGATTTTTGGAGTTAACGAGCCCGTTATCTTCGGTATGCCGATTGTTCTTAATCCCTATATGTTCGTGCCCTTCCTAGTGGCTCCTATGGTCAACGCCATTATCGGTAAATTTTTCATTGACGTCATTGGAATGAACGCCCCCATGTATACCATGCCGTGGGCGCTTCCCGGCCCAATCGGTGCGTTCCTCACCACGGGTCTCGATCTGCGTTCTCTCGTATTGATGGCAGTGCTGTTGGTCGTTGACTTTGTGATTTACTATCCGTTCTGCAAGGCGTATGACCATCAGCTTTGTTTGGAAGAGTCTGCAAAGGAGACTGCAGGAAACTCGGATGCAGATGCTATTGCCGCACAGGAAAATGTCGCAAAAGCTCTCGAGGCGGTAAAGGACAAGGCGGAGCAGATCCGCGTGCTTGTGCTTTGCCAGGGTGCCGGCACTTCGACTCTCTTGGCAAATGCTCTTCGCGAAGGTGCCGCTGCTAAGGGTATCGATCTGGTTTCTCAGTCCGGTGCGTACGGAAGCCACTATGAGACGATGGATCAGTACAACGTGATTGTTCTGGCGCCCCAGGCACGCATGTACTATGACGCTATGAAGGCCGATACCGATCGCCTTGGAATTAAACTGCTCACCACAAGGGGCAAGGAGTATATCGACCTTACCAACGATCCCGAAGGTGCAATTGACTGGATCGTTCAGGAGCTGGCCAAATAGTGGATGCACTTCGTCGTTGATTCGTCGGTGTATGGTACGGCCCCGCAGCTTATTGAGCTGCGGGGCCGTATTTCGTTGAGTATCTAATTGAGACAATGCGCGCAACCGTCGTGAGATCGCATTGGCGCTCTCCGAGTCACCGACAAACTGTCTTCCATCTATGTGACCAATTCGCTTTCGGCCTTTAGCCTGCTCGAGGCGCGCGAAGACTGCGACCTGTGCCTCGTGGGCGGTATGTACCGTCGCCGCACCGCCGCTTTTGTGGGGCCAACGGCCGAGGATACTCTGCGTGCGTTGGGTATCGATGCGGCGTTTATCGGCGCCAACGGCATTCTGGATGGCGACGTGTCTACGTCCAACATGGACGAGGGCCGTATCCAGCAGCTCGCCTTTAGCAAGGCCGATGCGCGCTATCTGATTGCCGACTCCAGCAGGATCGGCAGGCGATACTTCTGCCCCCTGCCGGCGCAGGGGTACCGCTTTACAATGACGCGCAAATAACTTTGGGCAACAAGGATGAGGCTATTCTGAGATATGACTAGACTCCGTATCTCGTCTTTATGTCCCTTGAGAATGAATCGTAGTCTTCATAGAGCCCTTCTCTGCTTTCATCCTCGGCGTGGTTTACACGTTCAAGGAGCTTATCCTTTGAAGCCTCTTTTGTTATTGCGGCCTCGCCATCGGGTATTGTGGCTTGCAAGAATAGTTCTAGAGCATGGACGTCTTTGAGTATGTAGCCCGTCGAACGACCCGCTCCTGTTTTTTCGATTGCGCTGCAACTAACAAGCTGGCCGAGGGTTCGTTTAACGGTTACCTCGCTGATATCGGGGCAGCTGGACCGGATGTCGGATTTCTTAATGACGCCGGGTCTCTGTTGAAATAGAACAGCGATGCGCGCTTGCTTCGACATGGGACGAGTGCTTGATTCAATTAAGGTACGCTGCTCGAGCTGTCGGTAGGCGGCCAGGGTTGTTCCGAGCATGAAACGGATAAAGGGTACTTCGGTGTTTTGATTTTCATTCCATCCAGTGGAGCTTGCAGCGAGGGCGTTGTAGTAAAGCGCTTTGTTGTCTTCAATAAGTCGTTCGATGCTGATGTAACGCGCAACATCGTATCCAGTCTTTTCGAGCAGCAGCGTTGTAAGGAGCCGGCTCATCCTGCCATTGCCATCGTTGAAGGGATGAATGCTAACAAAATCGAAGATAAAGCGGAGCGATATAAGGAGGGGATCGCAAACTTGGCGAGATAAAGCATCGTTGAGGGACTGGCAGGCTTCTCTAATAAGACCCGGGGTTGCTAGAGCCGAAGGGGGCCTAAAGCGCACAAATCGATTACCTTGATCGTCAATGGAGACGATTTCGTTATCGCCATCTTTCCAATGGCCTCCATACGAGATTGCCGTGTGCGCCATGAGGTCACGATGCAACTGCAGAATGACCGATGGCGTTACGGGAATGGAATCGTGTTGCTCGTGAATAAGCGACAGCACATCTCGGTATCCAGCGATTTCTTCCTCTGCGCGGGAGCTTGGCTTGGCGGAATACGCCATGATCGCTTTGAGTCTTTTTTGGGTGGTAACAATTCCTTCAAGTCCGTTGGAGGATCGGGTGCTTTGGATCTTAGCCTCCTCCATTAGGGACGATAGAAGCTCGGGTTTGACTTGACTCAGAGCAAGCTGACGGCCTTTATGCTCGCGTATCGAGAGGAGGAGGTTGGTGATTGGAGTTGCTTCGAGTTCCGCTGGGACTGTGGTGTAATCGAACTGGCGCATGCGGCTCCTTTCGGTATCACGAACATACTTTCGATATCATAATACCATTAAATGATACCGAAAGTATGTTCGTGATACCGAAAACTGGAAACCATGGTTCATAACTGCTTGGAAAGTTCGGATTTGACTATCTTATTGTCTTGATCTGTAACAGTTAGACGGTTAAAAGTGGGCTACGTGTTACAGATTGAGATCTTTCAGCCCTGGTCGCCCGTTCGTCTAAATCTATAACAGTTAGGATTGAAAATCCCTGCTAGATGTTACAGATTGAGACAAACGGCCTGCTCGGGCCGAGCCAAAACAAAAAAGGCCGCATGCGAACCCGTGGAGGGATTCGCATGCGGCCGACAGGGGATATGCGGCTGAAGTTAGGCCATGAGCAGGCCGGTCTCCGCGACGTTCTTGTACCAGTACGCGCTCGCCTTGGGGTAGCGCTTCTGGGTCTCAAAGTCGATGTAGAACAGGCCATAGCGCTTGTTATAGCCGTTGGTCCAGGAGAACTGGTCCTGTAGCGACCACACAAAGTAACCGTCGACGTTTACGCCGCCGTCGATTGCCTTGAGGATCCATGCGAGATGCTGACGCATGTAGTCGATGCGAGGGGCGTCGTCGATAAAGCCGTCCTCAAAGTCGTCCTTATAGCCCATGCCGTTCTCGGTGATGTAGATCTTCTTGTAGTTGGGGTAATCGTTCTTAATGCGGAGCAGCAGGTCGTAGAGGCCCTCGGGATAGATGATCCAGTCCCAATCGGTGGTGGGTATGCCTTCGCGCACGCATGACTCGCCCACGCCCTTGAGGAACCAGCGCGAGGAGCCCTTGTCGCCGGTGCCATTGTGGTTGATGTCGTTTTCGCCCTCGGCGGCACGCAGGAACTGGCACTTGTAGGTGTTGACGCCCAGGCAATCGTTGTAGGGGAGTGCGGCGGTCAGCGCGGCGATGTCCTCGTCGCGGACGTCGAGCTCGCCGCCGGCGATATGAGCCAGCTTGGTCGCAGCCTCCATGGTATCGGCTGCATAGTGGCCGCGGAAGGTGGCGTCGAGAACCCAGCGGTTGTTGATGACGTCGGCCATGCGAGCTGCCTCACAGTCGGCGGCGTTGTTGGGGTCGAGGGGATACTTGGGCTCCAGGTTCTGGACAATGCCGATCTCGCCCTCAAAGCCGCCCTCATGGAAGGCGACGACAGCCTTGGCGTGGGCCACCATCATGTTGTGCATGAGCTGGAAGGCCTTGTCCAGGCGGTACTTCTCGCCGTGCGGCCAGTTGCCGACGATAAAGCTGCCCTCGGCGGTTGCGGGAATCTCGTTAAAGGTAAACCAGTGCTTGACCTCGGTGAACTCGGCAAAGCAGAACTTGGCGTACTCGACGAAGGCATCGATGGTCGTGCGCGTCAGGAATCCCTCGCCGCCGTTCTGGTAAAAGGTCTCAGGTGTATCAAAGTGATCGAGCGTGACATAGGGGATAACGCCGGCCTTATTGCAGGTGGCAAAGAGCTCGTGATAGAAGGCAACACCCTCGGGGTTAATCTCACCAGTGCCGTTGGGGAAGATACGGCTCCAAGCGATGGAGACACGGATACCGTTGATGCCGAAGCGCTGGCACAGGTCGATATCGACCGGATATTTGTTGTAGAAGTCGCTTGCGGGATCGGGGGAGAAGCGACCCTGAGCAGCCAGGAAATCGTCCCAGGGCACTTTGCCCTTGCCGTGCGTACGGGTCTCGCCCTCAACCTGGTAAGCAGCGGTGGCGCCGCCAAAAACAAAGCCGTCGGGGAACTGCATGGGGTTGGTCATGAGTCATCCTTTCTGTGGGATTCGAATAGGGAGAGGTGCCCGAACCGGGAATCCGGGCACCAACAGAGGGAGGAACTAGTCGAGGTTCTCGCGGAGCCACTTGATGGCGCCAGCGGGGTCGCGGGTAAGGTCGATATATTCCTTACCGCGGGGAGCGAGCAGCTTAATGCCCAGACGATCGGTGTCGGCCTTCATGTCGTTGTAGTAGCTACGAACCTGCGGGGCGAGCACGATGACGTCGTACTGATCCATGATGGCGGTGTGCTGGCCATAGGCGCCTGCGGGGGAAGCGATGTTCTCTCCGGTCTGCGCGGCACCTTCCTTGATGGCGTTGGCAAGCATGGCAGAGGTGCCGGCGCCGGCGCACAGGACGAGGACTTTCAGGCCATCGACGTCCTTCTTAGCGGATGCGTCGGAGGCGGGCTCGGGCTGATCGGCGACAGGCTCGCTGTCGGTGGCGGCAACGGTCGGCTCGACGGAAGCGGTAGTCTGCTCGACGGCGGGCGCAGAGGTGCTGGCGGCGATGGTGGCAGCACCATCGGACTCGAGACCCAGCTCGGCGGCGCGCTCGGCCTCCTGGTCACAGAGCAACTTATCGTATGCCTTTAAGAACGGCAGGTAGATGATGGCGTCCAGCAAGATGATGATTGCGACAAACACCAGGGCGATAAGCTGGAAGTTTGTGGTGATGAAGATGCCGATGGGGGCAGGAGTAGCCCAAGGCACCACGAAGGAGAAGCCGTTCATGCCCACGTTATCGATAAAGAACTTGGCAACACTCACATTGACGCAGCCGGCGGCAACAAAAGGGATGAGCATGTAGGGGTTAAGGATCATCGGCGCGCCAAAGAGCAGCGGTTCGTTGACGGCGAAGGCAACAGGAACAATCGAGGCCTTACCGACGGCTTTGAGCTGCTTGGACTTCATAAAGAGAATCAGCAGAAGCGGCACGATGAACGTGGCGCCGGTGCCGCCGAACTCACCCACGAGCGACATGTTAAAGGTGAGGGAATGGGCGGGGTGACCACCGGCCAGCAGAACCTGCAGGTTCTCGGCCTGGTTGGCAAGACGGATGGGGTCGATGCCCGGCTGGACGATCGAAGGACCGTGGACGCCGATGAACCAGAAGAACGCGGTGGCCGCCTGAATAAGGATAAGGCCAGGATAGGTTTCTGCTGCAGTGAAGAGCGGGGAGAGCAGCTTGATGAGCAGCTCGGAGAACGGAACGCCCATGAGGTTGCGCACGACGACATCGATGATGCCGCAGATGATGACGGCGCCGCCAAAGGGGATGATGTCACGGAAGTTCTGAGCGATGGCGCCCGGGACCTCCTTGGGCAGCTTAATGGTCAGATCGCGAGAGACGCAGAACTTATAGACCCAAACGGTAATGAACGCGGCGATATAGGCCGAGAACAGACCACGCGTACCCATGCTGGTGCAATCGAAGACCGAAAGCTCGGAGCCGTTGAACTTGGTGGTGAACTGCGTGACTGCGAGCAGCAGCATGCTGCACTGGGCGGCCACCATGGTGGAACCGTCGTTGAGCACCTTGCCGGCGGGCATGCGACGGTTCATGGAAGCCGTAAAGTTCTTGGCAGTGGTGCCGGCGACCATGATGCCCATGACGCCCATGGTGAAGTTGTACAGCTTGTTGCACCAGTCGATGAGCGGCTGGGGCAGCGTGATGCCAACTACGCCAGGAAGGGTGGCAATGAGCAGAAAGATCGAAGAGGTGAGGACGATGGGCATGCACCCAAGGAATCCGTCCTTAATAGCCTGGAGGTAGATGTTCCTCGAGATCTTCTCAAAGAACGGCTGATGCTTTTCGAGCATCTTTACGATGGCGTCCATAAAGCTCCTTTGCTACTTGATGCGCGATGCATGTGGATGGAACTGGTCGTCGATGGATGGTCAGGACTGCCCGGAAACCTTCCTGCTTAAGGAAGGCATTGCGAAATGACAACGTTGTCATTTCGTTAATGACAACGTAAGACATTTTTGGAAGAGCAACAAGGATACACGGGTGAGCGGTCGATATTGTCCGGTAAACGGTTGATTTATCAGTCAGGCAGGTAGTGTATGCTAGAACGCAAAAAACAAGCGATAGAGAACCGAGTGGAGAAGCAGTGGCAACGATGGACAAGAAAAATGTCTCAATGAATGATGTGGCAGTTGCCGCGGGCGTTTCTCTCAAGACGGTTTCGCGTGTGATCAACGAGCCCAATAGCGTGCGAGAGTCGACACGCGATAAGGTCCATTCGGCTATGGAGGCGCTCGGGTTTCGAACCAACTTTGCCGCGCGTTCGCTCAAGTTGGGCCGTTACGGGTGCATCGGCGTGGTGATGTTCCACTTGTCGGGCGGCGCCGTGGACATGATTGACGGTATCGCCGATGCCGCCGAAGAACGCGGCTTTGCGCTCACGATGATTAAGAAGCGGGCGGGGGAGAAGATGACCCTTGCCGAAGCGGCGCGTAGGATGTCGCAGCTGCCTGTTGATGGCATGATCTTCAACCTGCGTCAGATGGTCGATGACTTTGATACCTTTGAGGCACCGAAGGACCTCAAGACGGTGATTATCACACCGATGGAACATCCTACCTGCTCCACCGTCAGTGACGACCAAGAGGGCGGCGCGCGCATGGCGTGCGAGTACTTCTTGAACCACGGGCATAAAAACGTGTACTTCGTCTCTGGTAAGAAAGAGTCGTTGTCGAGCCAGTGCCGTATGAAAGGTTGGCGTGCGGCACTCGAGGCGCGTGGCATTGAGCCGCCCGAGCCTCTGCAAGGCGATTGGAATGCGGATAGTGGCTATGCCGCGGGCCTTGTGCTTGCCGATAAGCCCGATTGCACGGCGGTCCTCGCTGCTAACGACTGCATGGCAAACGGCGTGATGATGGCTCTACGTGACAAAGGGCTCAGTGTGCCCAATGATGTGTCCGTGATCGGCTTCGACGATGAGCTCTATAAGACGATTCCCAACTCGATTCTGACGTCGGTGAAGTTTCGCCACCGCGAGCTGGGCGTCCGTGCGCTCAACGAGGTCGTCGCGGGTCTGGAAGCTCCGAGCTCCAGAAGCCGTACGCTCGTCTCGGGCGTGTTGGTCGAGCGTTCCAGCGTAAAGGACTTGCGGGCGTAGACGTGCTCGGCCTATTCCGTTTGTCTCAATCTGTAACAGCTAGGACCCAAAAACTCGGCTAGATGTTACGGATCGAGATTTTTGGCCCGGCTTATTCCGTTTGTCTCGATCTGTAACAACTAGACGGTCAAAAGTGGTCTACATGTTACAGATTGAGATTTTCGGCTTGGCCTGTGCGTTCATCTCGATCTGTAACAGCTAGGACCGAAAAACTCGGCTAGATGTTACAGATTGAGATGAACAGGAGGACGGGTGCGGTCTAAACAAAATGGCCCGCGCATCACACATCGATGCACGGGCCATTTATTGTCTGCAAGCGGCAGGTGGTGTCAGCGTCTTATGCCTCGAGGTTTTCCTCGATCCAGGCGACGGCACCCTTGGGATCCTTAGTGAGGTCGATGTACTGTTTGCCCTTGGGCGACAGCAGCGTGATGCCCAGGCGGTCGGTGTCGGCCTTCATCTCGTTGTAATAGGTGCGAACCTGCGGAGCCAGGACGATGACGTTGTACTGGTCCATGATGGCGTAGTGGCTGCCGTAGGCACCGGCGTTGGCGGTAATGTCGATGCCCAGCTCGTCGGCGCCTTCCTTAAGCGCGTTGGCGAGCAGTGCAGAGGTGCCGGCGCCAGCGCACAGAACCAGAACCCTCAGATCCTTGCCCTTAAGGGCGGACGGAGCTGCGGAGGCCTCAGTGGCAGAAGCGGTCTCGACAACAGGAGCCTCAACGGCGGGGGCGGCAGCGGTCTTGACGGCCTTGGTCTCCTCGGCCTCTTCTTCGGCCAGGGTCTCGGCCTCCTGCTTGCACAGGACGTTGTCGTAGGCCTTGCAGAACGGGTAGTAGATCAAGAAGTCAACGACCAGCAGGACGACAACCAGGACCAGAGAGATCGGCTGGAAGTTGGTGTCGATGAAGGTGCCGATCGGTCCGGGGAGTGCCCACGGCATGGCATAGATAAAGCCGTTCATGCCCAAAAAGTCGATGAAGAACTTACCAATGAGGACGTTGGCCACGGGGGCAAACAGGAACGGGATCAGGAAGTACGGGTTGAGGATGATGGGCGCGGCGAACAGCAGCGGCTCGTTGACGGCGAACATCACGGGCACGACAGAGGCTTTGCCGACGGCCTTGAGCTGCTTGGAGCGCATAAAGAGCAGGAAGATGATCGGGACAATGAACGTGGCGCCGGTGCCGCCGAGTTCGCCGATGTAGTTACCGAAGTTTTCGGTCAGGGCGAGGGCGGGGTGACCGCCGGCCTGCAGCGTGGCGAGGTTGGTGGTGATGTTGCCAAACAGCGCGGCGTTGAGGGCAGGCTTAACGACCGAGGGGCCGTGGATGCCCATGAACCAGAACAGCGGGATCATGAACCAGATGAGGGCGAGGCCGGCGTAGGAATCGGCAGCGGCGAACAGCGGGCTCACCAGCGTGGAGATGACGTTGGCAAACGGGACGGCCAAGCAGGTGCGGCAGATAACGTCGATGACGGCGACAAACAGGATGGAGAAGCTGAAGGCGAAGATGTCGCGGAAGTTCTGGGCGATGGCGCCGGGGACTTCTTTGGGCAGCTTGATGGTGATGTCTCGCTTAATGCAGAAGGCATAGATGTTGACCGTGGCAAATGCGGCGACAAAGGAGCTCAGCAGGCCCTTGGTGCCCATGTTGTCGGTAAAGAACACCGAGACATCGGCGCCGTCGATCTTGGCACTCGTCTGGGTAACGGCCAAGATGAGCATAGCGCACATGGCGGCGACCATGGTGCTCGTGGCGTTGATGGCCTTGCCAGCAGGCATGCGGCGGTTCTTGGAGCCGGTCAGCGCGCTTGCGGTGGTGCCGGCGACCATGATGCCCACGACGCCCATCGTGAAGTTGTAAACCTTGTTGCAGAAGTTCACGACGTCGACGTTCCACCAGTCGGGCAGCGTAAAGCCGCCGACCGTGGCGACAACGCCCGGCAGGGTCGAAATAAGCAGGAAGACAGAAGAAGACAGGATGATGGGCATTGCTGCCAAAAAGCCGTCTTTAATGGCCTGAAGGTAGATGTTCTTAGAGACCTTGTCGAAGTACGGCTGACCTTTCTCCAAGAACTTAACGATCGATTCCATAGTTCACGCTCCTCTTTGCATGAAATCTTAATGGCATGGACGTTGAAAACCTATATGGTCTCCCGCTTGCTAAAAGCCCGGGTGCAGGCGGGGTCGGTCCCAGGGGGAGAGAGGGGAGCGGCTGGGTTTGTATCGCATAGGGCCGCTCCCTTCTCGGGGGAAAGCGAGGCGATGCGCTACTGCGCGTCCGCCATAGTGTCGGCGAGCTCCTTGTACCAGAGTGCCGACTGCTTGATGTAGCGTTTTTGCGTGTCGAAGTCGATGTAGAACAGGCCGTAGCGCTTGTTATAGCCATTGGCCCACGAGAACTGGTCCTGCAGGCTCCAGATAAAGTAGCCCTGGACGTCGACGCCCTCGGCGCGCGCCTGGAGCACCTTCTCCATGTGCTGGTCGACAAAGTCGATGCGCTCGGGATCGGCGACGATGCCGTTTGCGTCGGGCTCGGGGTCCTTGTGGCCCAGGCCATTTTCGGTGATATAGATGACGGGGAGGTTGGGATAGGTGGCGCTGATGTGCTTGAGCGTGTCGTAGAGGCCTTGCGGGTAGATGAGCCAATCCCAGTCGGTGGTGGGGATACCCGGCATATCGACCTGCTGCCCGACGCCCTTAAACTTAAAGCACGAGGTGCCCTTGTCTCCGGTGCCGTTAAAGCTGTTGGTTGACTCGCCATCGTAGGCGGCGATAAACGCCGACTGATAGTAGTTGAGGCCGAACATATCGTTGCGGGGCGCCGCCTTGGCGAGCTCCTCCATGTCGCTGTCCTCAACCGTAAGTGTGGCGTTGTTGGCACGCAGAATCTCGTTGATGAGTGAGAGGGTGCGCGCGGAGTAGTGACCCAGGAAGGCGCCGTCCATGATGAAGTCGGTGTAGAAGGCGTTGTACAGGTCGGCGGCGTGCTGGTCGGCGGGCGAGTCGGTGGCAGGATATGCCGGCGTCAGGACGTTGACCATGCCAATGCGTCCGCCCAGGTGCTCGGTCTCGTCAAGATCCTTATACAGGTTGACGGCGCGGGCGTGGGCAACGAGCTCGTTGTGCTGGCTCTGGATGCCGCTCGTCACATCAAAGTGATGGTTGGGCGGGAAGTTGCCTTGGATGTATTGGGAGTGCGAGAGGCTGATGAGCTCGTTGATGGTGAACCAATTTTTGACCTCGCGGAACTCGCGGAAGCAGAACTCGGCATAGCGCACATAGGCGTCGACGGTCTTGCGGTTGAGCCAGTCGCCCTGGTTGAACAGGGCGGCGGGGGAGTCAAAGTGATGCAGGGACACATAGGGCTCGACGCCATACTTTTTGCAGCAGGCGAACAGCTCGTGGTAGTGCTTAACGCCCTCGGAGAGGGGTTCGGCATCGTCGCCGTTGGGGAAGATGCGGGTCCAGGCGATGGACACACGAATGGCGTTGAGTCCATGCTCGGCAGAAAGGCGGATATCCTCCTCGTAGCGGTTATAGAAATCACTGGCCGGGTCGGGCAAAAAGCGACCCTGGGCGACAAGGTAATCGTCCCACATGGTCTTACCCTTGCCTGCCACCTTCGTGGAACCTTCCGTTTGGTACGCGGCGGTTGCGGCGCCCCAAACAAAGCCCTTCGGCAGCTGCTGTACGCGGTTTAGCAAAGACATATGCATACACCCTCTCGTCTCGCTGTTCGATATTGTGCGTTTGCGCTCAGGAGGCTCCCTGGTTAGCGTTCAGCGGTGAAAAAGCCCGATAAACACTATCTTAAAATGATTAGAACCAAAATGAGCACGTGAACATTTGACAATGAGCACGTTAACATCCGGCTGGGATGTATAGAAACAAAACAACTTCAAACAGCCGCGAACGGTTGTATTTGTTCGGTAAGCGGTTTTGATTGACAGAAGTTTTCATGTTGTGGTATATGGCTCGGGTATCATGAGCACGTTATCAATGTATGTACGATGCGCCATGGGCGCGGGGAATAGTTGGGAAGCAGGTTAGCGTGGAAGGCATGGATCAGCAGACAAGGAATGGTCGTTCGGCGAGCGCGGCAGAGGTTGCGGCGCTCGCTGGCGTGAGCCGCCAGACTGTGTCTCGCGTGGTCAACGGTATGCCCAACGTGACGGAAAAGACGCGCAAGCGTGTGCTGGCCGCCATGGAAGAGCTGGGCTTTCGTCCCAATTTTGCTGGAGCGGCGTTGCGCGGCGGGTCGTATCGTTCTATTGGCCTGTGCATGTACAACATCACACGTGTCGGTAACCTGGCGACGCTCGAGGGTATCATGCAAGCGGCGCGCGAGCACGATTTTGCCGTCACTATGATCGAGATGGGCGGCGACAAGCCCTATGCACTTGCCGATGCCTCGCGCCGCATGGTCGAGCGACCCGTCGACGGTATGATTCTCAACATGAACCGCATGGCTCCCGATTTTGAGGAGTTTGTTCCCCAGCCGGGAGTGCGAACGGTCATCCTGTCCATGTATGCGCATCCGCGCTGCACGACGATCGACTCCGACCAGTATGGTTCGTGCGAGCTGTTGACCAATTATCTGCTGGAACATGGTCACTCGAATATGCGGTTTGTGGCGGGTCCGGAAAACTCGATTTCCTCACGTTTTCGTGAGGCCGGTTGGCGCGATACGCTGGGTCGTGCTCATGTCGATGCCGCTCCGATGCTGCGTGGCGATTGGAGTGCGGACAGTGGGTACGCCATGGGCGAGCGGATTGCGGCCGAGGTGCTTGCCGGCGGGTCGCAGGCGCCGACTGCCGTGCTTGCGGCAAATGACCAGATGGCGCTGGGCGTTATCGCCGCGCTCGAGAACGCGGGCCTGTCCGTGCCCGACGACGTGAGCGTGGTTGGTATCGACGACGCACTCGAGGGACTTGTTCCTCACAATCGGCTGACGACGCTGCGATTTGATTTGCGCGGTGTCGGTAAGCTTGCGTTTGAGGCGGCGATTGGAGAGAGCTCGTCTATCGAGGCGATTCATGTGCCGAGCACGCTGGTCGAACGCTCGACTGTTAGGGACATACGGGGTTAGGTCCTACTCCGTTTGTCTCGATTTGTAACAGGTAGACGGTCAAAAGCGGGCTACGTGTTACAGATTTAGATTCTTCGGAAAGAGCAATCCTGTTCGTCTCAATCTGTAACAGCTAGGACCCAAAAACTCGGCTAGATGTTACAGATTGAGACAAACGGACCCCGAACCGCCCAAAAAGGCCGGGGGCGGCGCGCCGTGTGACGTGCCACCCCCGGCTGAGAAATGGGGGACAGGTTATGTGGGCGGTGCAACTCCGCCAACCGCTCGTCGCAAGCCGCTAGTCCAGACGACGGGTTTGCGCCACGTGCTTATACCAGTATGCGCTTGCCTTGGGTGTGCGCTTCTGGGTTTCAAAGTCAACGTAGAAGAAGCCGTAACGCTTGTTGTAGCCATTGGTCCAGGAGAACTGATCCTGCAGGCTCCACAGGAAGTAGCCGCCCACGTTGACACCCACCTCCATGGCCTTGAGCAACCAGCGCAGGTGCTGCTCGATGTAGTCGATGCGCGGCTGGTCGTCCACAAAACCGTCCTTGTAGGGGTCCTTGTAGCCCATGCCGTTCTCGGTGATGAAGATCTGCTTGTAGTTGGGGTAGCGCTGCTTAATGTAGACGAGCAGATCGAACAGACCCTCGGGATAGATGATCCAGTCCCAGTCGGTGGTGGGGATGCCAGGCTTGTTCACGTGCTCGCCAATGCCCTTGACGCGCCAGCGGCCGGTGCCCTTCTCGCCCGTACCGTTGTGGTGCAGGTCGTTCTCGCCATCGTAAGCCTTCAAGAAACGGCACTGGTAGTTGTTAACGCCCAGGTAGTCGTTGTAGAGCGCGGCCTCGCGCATGATCTCGAGGTCCTCATCCGGGATCTCGATGGTGCCGCCCGAGACGGCAGCCAGGCGGTTAGCGCACTCGAGCGTATCGGGCGCATAGTCGCCGCGGAAGGTGGCGTCGAGCAAAAACTGGTTCTGCAGCACGTGCTCGTTGTTGGCGGCTTTGATGTCGGCGGGGTCGTTCTCGTTGAGCGGATACTTAAACTCCAACGACTGGATGACGCCGATCTTGCCCTTAAAACCGCCGTTGTGGAAGGCCAGTACTGCCTTGGCGTGGGCGAGCATCATGTTGTGCTCGCACTGGAAGGCCTCGGCCAGATGCGCCTTGACGCCACCGGGGAAGGTGCCCTCGATGTAGGTGTTGGAGGCGTCGGCCCAGATCTCGTTAAAGGTGAACCAATAGGTCACCTGGTCGGCGTACTCCTTAAAGCAGAAGGTGGCAAAGTCCACAAAGGCGTCGATGGTCTCGCGGTTGAGGAAGTTGCCCTTCTCAAAGAGGGACAGCGGCGTATCAAAGTGATGCAGCGTGACAAACGGCTCAACGTGGTGCTTGTGGCACTCGGCGAAGAGATCGTGATAGAACTGGACGCCCTCGGGGTTAATCTCACCGGTGCCGTTGGGAAAGATGCGGCTCCAGGCGATGGAGAGGCGAATGCCGTTGATGCCGAACTCCTCGCACAGCTCCAAATCGACGGGGTACTGGTTGTAGAAGTCCGAAGCGGGATCGGGGGAGAAACGGCCCTGGGCCTCCAGGAAGTCGTCCCAGGCAACCTTGCCCTTACCGTGAGTGCGGGTCTCGCCCTCTACCTGGTAGGCAGCAGTGGCGCCGCCAAAGACAAAGTCCTCGGGAAACTGCGCGGGCGGGTTGGTTACGCTAGCAGGGTTAACGGACATGATGATCCAATCGTCTAAATCGAAGGGCCAGCCGGTCTCGGATAGTCGGCTGGCCCTGAGCGTTACTTACTTCGAGAGTTGCTCGCTTACGAAGGCGAGAGACTTGTCGCCGTTC
Source organism: uncultured Collinsella sp. (assembly GCA_902492545.1). Classification (GTDB taxonomy): domain Bacteria; phylum Actinomycetota; class Coriobacteriia; order Coriobacteriales; family Coriobacteriaceae; genus Collinsella. Next base: position 18,590 of record CABULX010000036.1, read on the forward strand.
TGGGAGAGCTCGATGTACTGCTTACCGCGGCAGGCGACGCATTTGTTGCCCACGCGCTCGCAGTCCTTCTGCAGGTCGGCCAGGTAGCTTGCGGCCTGCGGGGCCAGGACGACCAGGTCAAAGTCGGGGAGCATGTCAACGTGGTTGCCATAGGCCTCGGCAGCGGTCTCAAGATTGATGCCGCGCTCTTTGGCAGCCTTGGCCAGCGCGTTGGCGAGAAGGCCCGAGGTACCGCCGCCCTGGCAGAGCACGAGCACGCGCTTGCCGTTGAGGTCGCTGGCGGTCGTTGCCTCAGTGGGGACAGCGGCGGGGGCGTCGGCCTTCACGGCCTCGGCAGCGGCGCCGGCGGCAACGCTCTTGGCATCGGCCTTGCCCTGGAAAGCGTCGTTGAGCTTGGCGGCCTTCTCGGCGTTCTTGGCGGCGAGCTCCTCCTCGGAAATCTCGGCCTCCTCGGCGCACTTCTGGGCGTCGTAGGCACGGAAGAAC